>NZ_JBSFHV010000006.1:0-295521 GCF_053597235.1 Streptomyces sp. NPDC001493 | reverse complement strand
TTGATAGGCCAGATGTGGAAGCCCGGTAACGGGTGGAGCTGACTGGTACTAATAGGCCGAGGGCTTGTCCTCAGTTGCTCGCGTCCACTGTGTTGGTTCTGAAATAACAACCGCCGTGTTTATATCCGGTTGGTTAATTTCATAGTGTTTCGGTGGTCATTGCGTTAGGGAAACGCCCGGTTACATTCCGAACCCGGAAGCTAAGCCTTTCAGCGCCGATGGTACTGCAGGGGGGACCCTGTGGGAGAGTAGGACGCCGCCGAACAATTTTTCCGGGAGACCCCCGTGCCTTGTGGCACGGGGGTTTTCTGCGTTCTGAGCGTCTAGGCTCGAACCATGCGCTACGAACTGGTCATCTTCGACAACGACGGCGTGCTCGTCGACAGTGAGCCGATCTCCAACACGATCCTCGCCGCGTACCTGACCGAGCTCGGTCACCCCACCACGTACGAGGAATCCCTCCGCGACTACATGGGATCCGCCGTGCACCGGGTGCACGATCTGGTCCTGGAGCGCACGGGCGGGAAATTGCCCGACGACTTCGAGACGACGCTCAACGCCAGGCTGTTCGCGGCCTTCCAGGAAGAACTCGCCGTCGTCCCCGGAGTCGAAGACGCGCTGGGCGTCCTCGTCGCGGACGGGGTGGACTACTGCGTGGCCTCCTCCAGCAGCCACGAACGGATTCGCGTCAGCCTCCACAAGGCCGGGCTGGACCAGTGGTTCGAGGAGGAGTGGATTTTCAGCGCGGAGGACGTGGGCCGCGGCAAGCCCGCCCCGGACCTGTTCCTCCACGCGGCCCGCTCGATGGGCGTCGCCCCCGAGCGGTGCGTCGTGATCGAGGACAGCCCGCTCGGCGTCGAAGCGGCCAGGGCGGCGGGCATGGACGTCTACGGATTCACCTCGATGATGCCGGCTGACCGGCTCACCGGAGTGACCGGGCACTTCTCCGACATGGCCCAACTCCCGGGATTGCTTGCCTGATCCGTCTACCCACGGGTAGATCCTGGCCCTACGCTCCCGCCATGACAGAAGCGCGGTTGCGGCACGGCAGGGGTTCGTTGGCGTTCAGCTTCTTCGTGCAAGGGGTGACCTTCGCACTGCTGGTGACGCGTATCCCCGCCATTCAGGACCAGTACGGGATATCCGACGGGCTGCTGCCCGTCTTCCTGGCCGCCGTGCCGATCCTCGCCGGGGTCGGCAGTGTGGTCACCGAGAAGGTGGTCGCGCGGGTGCGGCCCGGGACCGTCCTGCGCTGGGCGCAGCCCCTCGTCATGCTGGCCCTGCTCGGGGCCGGTGCGGGCGACGCGGTGTGGCACGTGGCCGTCGCGCTCGCTCTCTTCGGGCTCTCCGTGGGGGCGCTCGACGCCTCCATGAACATGATGGGCGTCAGCCTGCAGCGGGCTTACGGCCGCAGCATCATGCTTGGCTTCCACGCGGTGTTCAGCCTCGGCGGGATCGTCGGGGCCTCGCTCTCCTGGGCCGGGGCGCACTGGGACCTTTCGCTCCTCGTCTCGTACCTCCCGGCGGTCGTCGTCCTGCTGCCGGCCGCGCTGATCGGCAGCCGGTGGTACGCTGAGGGCCTCGCCGCGGGGAAGGAAGCCGCGGGTGAGGACAAGGCCGCGGGGGTCTCCGTCCCGTTCCGGCTGCTGCTGCCGCTCTGCATGGTGATGTGCTTCGCGTACATAGGTGACTCGACGGTCTCCAACTGGAGTGCCAAGTACCTCCAGGACGTGCTGGGGAGTTCGGAGCAGCTGTCGACGGTCCCGTACAACGTCTACATGGTGACGACGCTGCTGGGGCGGGCCGTGGGGGACTTCGGGGTGCGGCGGGTCGGGGCGGCGGCCGTGGTGTGGGCGGGGTCGGTGGTGGCGGCCGTCGGGTTCGGGGTGGTGGCGGTCGCGCCGGACCCGTGGACCGGAATGGCCGGGTTCACCCTGCTCGGGTTCGGGCTCTGTGTGATCGTGCCGCAGACCTTCGCGGCTGCGGGGCGGCTGTTCCCCGGCGCGAGCGATGTCGCGGTGGCACGGCTGAACATCTTCAACTACGTCGGGTTCCTGGTCGGTTCGCCGCTCGTGGGGGCGCTCGGTGACGCGTGGAACTACCGCGGGGCGATGGTGGTGCCGATGGTCCTGGTACTGGTGACGCTCGTGTACGCCCGGTCGTTCGGCGAGGACGGGGCCCGATACGGTGGCGGGCATGAGCGGGCGCGCACGGTTGATGTGGGATGACGCGGTAACGGGATACGACTTCGGGCACAGCCATCCGATGGACCCGGTCCGCCTGGCCCTGACGATGGGGCTGGTGCGGGCGTTCGGGCTGGACGAGGCCGTGGACGTGCGGTCGGCGAAGGCCGCGGGGGACTCCACGCTGCGGCTCGTGCACCGGGCGGACTACGTGGCGGCGGTACGGGCCGCCTCGGCCGACCCCGCTGGCGCGGACCGGAACTACGGGCTCGGGACCATCGACGACCCCGCCTTCGCGGGGATGCACGAGGTCTCCGCGCTCATCGCCGGGCTCTCCGTGGGGGCCGCCGAGGCCGTGTGGCGAGGGGAGACCGCGCACGCGGTCAACTTCACCGGCGGGCTGCACCACGCGATGCCCGGGGCGGCCGCCGGTTTCTGCGTCTACAACGACCCGGCGCTCGCCATCGCCCGGCTGCTGGAGCTCGGCGCCGAGCGCGTCGCCTACGTGGACGTGGACGTGCACCACGGTGACGGGGTCCAGGCGGCGTTCTGGGACGACCCCCGGGTGCTGACCGTGTCGCTGCACGAGCATCCGCGCACCCTCTTCCCGCACAGCGGCTTCCCGCAGGAGACCGGCGGTGCGGCGGGCGAGGGCGGGGCGGTCAACGTGGCGCTGCCGGCCGGGACGGGCGACGCGGGGTGGCTGCGGGCCTTCCACGCCGTGGTGCCGGAGCTGATCGAAGACTTCCGGCCCCAGGTGCTGGTGAGCCAGCACGGGACGGACACCCACTTCGAGGACCCCCTCGCCCATCTGGCGGTCACGCTGGACGCGCAGCGGGCGGTCATGGAGGCCTGCCACGAACTCGCGCACGCGTACGCCGAGGGCGGGCGGTGGGTGGCGCTGGGCGGCGGCGGGTACGCCGTCGTCGACGTGGTGCCGCGCTCCTGGACCCACCTCGTGGGGGTCGCCGCGCACCGGCCGGTGGACCCGGAGTCGGTGATCCCCGCGTCCTGGCGGGACGAGGTCCACGCGCGCACCGGGCAGCCGGGACCGGAGCGGATGACGGACGGCCGGACACCCCGCTGGCAGCCCTGGGAGTCGGGTTACGACCCGGTGGATCGGCTGGACCAGGCGGTGCTGGCGACGCGTCGTGCCGCGTACCCGCTGCGTGGCCTGCTCGCCTGAACAAGGCTGCGCAGCAACGGGGGTGACGCTGCGTCGGATGAGCAGTCGATGTCGGCGTTACGCCAACGGTGCGGCAGTCGCGGGGTTTTGGCCCCCGCCGGTGGCCGGTACGGCAGCATGGCACGGGTGTTGAGCACCGGGGCGCTGCGCGCCCATCTGCTGGCGGCCCGGCTGGCGGGGCCCGTCGCGACCTCGCGCGAGAGCAGTCTGCGCAGCTATCGGCTGTTCGCGGCCCAGGACCCGCGGGCGACCCTGGGCGTCCGCCCCGAGGGGGTCTGGGGCGAGCGGGAGGTGCTGGGGCTGATGGCCGAGCGGTGCGGGGTCTCGGGCGATCCCCGGCGCGTTTCGGGGGCCGACACGATCGACCCGGAGCGCACCCTCGCGGGGCTGGACGCGTTCGCGGAGCGGCTCGCCGAGGTGGCCGCGCGGCGGGCTTCCGTCCTGTTCGGGACCGGGCACCCGGAGCGGCTGACCGGGTTCTACGCCGGGCTGGCAGACGCCCTGTCGGCGGCCGGCTGTACGGTCCTCACCCCCGCACGGGGCCGCAGTATCGACATAACGACTCGATTCGGCGTACGTGCGCACCGGCTCGATTACGTACGCGGGGTCGCGTTCGTGCGGGAACCCGGCGCGCGCGGCGGACCCGGAGGGCCCGGGGCGCACACCCACTCCCCGCTGCCCGTGCGGGCCGCTCTGGAGAGCGCGGCCGAGGACGCGGGCGGGCTGCCGGAGCTGGTGATCGGCGACCACGGATGGGCGTGCGGCGCAGGTCAGCTGGGCATCGAGGCGATGGGGCCGGCCGATGTGAACGACCCGGCGCTCTTCGTCGGCGAGGCGGAGGGCCGGGTCTCGGTCGCCGTACCCGTGGACGACGCCGTGGCGGCGGAGCACTACCTCCCGCTGACGCGCTATGTGCTCAATCGGGCCCGTCTGTCACAGTAGGCGCCCGATCGCCTCACCTCTTCCCCACTCGCATCACCCGCCCCTAATCTGGGCAGTGAGCGCACAACGACGAAGAGTCACCGGAGGGGAAGCCGGTGCGCGTCGCCTGCGGAAGGTACAGGTGGGTCATGGCTGCTGGCAGCGAGAGACCTCTGAACGAGGTCAAGTTTCTGACCGTGGCGGAAGTCGCCTCGGTCATGAGAGTGTCGAAGATGACCGTGTACCGCTTGGTGCACAGCGGTCATCTGCCGGCGATCCGGGTGGGCAGGTCGTTCCGGGTGCCCGAGCAAGCGGTTCACGAGTACCTCCGCGAATCCTTTGTGGGGGTCGAGTCCGCCTGACGTCTTTCCCTCGGATTACGTCCCTCACCAAGTGACGGGTAGGCTAGGCCGACGTAGGTCGTGTGGGCCCAGACGCCCCGCACCAGGATGAGAAGTGAGCGAGGGTAGTCGTGGGCTCTGTTATCAAGAAGCGGCGCAAGCGGATGGCCAAGAAGAAGCACCGCAAGCTGCTCAAGCGCACGCGCGTTCAGCGTCGCAACAAGAAGTAAGCGAACGCAGTTCGTGCCTCCGCAGCCCCTCCGCCGTCATGGCGGAGGGGCTGCGGTATTTTCCGGCCCGGTTTCCTCCCGGGGGCGCGCGGTGCGGCTTTTCCGGTGCCGTTTTCCGGCTCCGGGCGCGACGAGTTCGTCAAACCCCGCTCCGGGGAACCCGCAGGGAAACATCCACCCGCTACGGTGACCGGCAGAGGACGGCCCTTTTTCGCGGGCGTCCCGCCTCGCGGACCGACGGAAGGCGCTGATCTTGGGGAAGGTCGTGCTCGTCACAGGAGCGGCCCGGCAGCTGGGAGGCCGCTTCGTGCGGCGGGTCCAGCGCGAGCCCGGTGTGGACCGGGTGATCGCCGTCGACGCCACGGAGCCCGAGCACCGCCTCGGCGACGCGGTGTTCGTCCGCGCCGACATCCGGCAGCCCGCCATCGCGCGGGTGCTCGCGGAACACTCGGTGGACACGGTGGTCCACCTGAACGTCTCCGGCAAGGCGCTCGGCGCGACCGGCCGGACCGTGATCAAGGAAACCAACGTCATCGGCACCATGCAGCTGCTCGGTGCCTGCCAGAAGTCACCCACCGTCCAGCGCCTGGTGGTGAAGTCCAGCACCAGCGTCTACGGCTCCGCCCCGCGCGACCCGGCCGTCTTCACCGAGACGACCCCGCCGAAGTCCCTGCCGAGCGGCGGCTTCGCCAAGGACGCGGTCGAGGTCGAGGGGTACGTACGCGGCTTCGCCCGGCGCCGCCCGGACGTCGCGGTCTGCGTGCTGCGCTTCGCCAACATCCTCGGCCCGATGCCGGACTCCCCGCTCGCGGACTACCTCGCGCTGCCCGTACTGCCGACCGTCCTCGGGTACGACCCCCGGCTCCAGTTCGTCCACGAGGACGACGTGGTCGACGTGCTGGGCATCGCGGCGGGCGAACCCCGGCGGGGCACTCTCAACAGCGGCACCTTCAACATCGCGGGCGACGGGGTGCTGCTGCTCTCGCAGTGCGCGCGGCGCCTCGGCCGGCCGACGGTCCCGGTGCTGCTGCCGGCCGTCACCTGGGTCGGCACGGCGCTCCGCGCGGTCGGCATGACGGACTTCTCGCCGGAGCAGATCCGGCTGCTCACCCACGGCAGGGTCGTCTCCACCACGCAGATGTACGAGACGCTGGGCTTCCGCCCCGGGTTCACCACGGCGGAGACCTTCGCGGAGTACGCCCGCAGCCGCGGCCCCGGGCTGCTGCCGCCGGAGACGGTGGGCCGCGCGGTCGACCGCCTCGCGGCGCTGCCGCTCGCCGGTCCGGCCCGCCGGAGCCGGCCGGCCGTCCCGACGACGGCACAGACGCAGACGACGCACGGCGCGAGGTAGAGGAGCGCATCGACGATGGCGGACGCCAAGGTCATTCCGTTCGACGACGACCGGTCCCGGTCCCCGGGCGCGGGCGGGTCACGCTCCGCGCGACGCCGTACCGGCTCCGGCAACGGCCCGGCCGCCGGGCGGCCCGAGGGCACCGCGGCGCCCGTGAGCGCGCTGCCGGGCGCCCAGGTGCCCGGACAGGGACGCACGGGCACCGAGCCGCCCCAGGACCCGCCCCGCCCCCAGGAGGGGACAGTGGGGGCAGCGGCGCGGGAGGAGCGGGAGACGCGCGGGAGTACGGAGCGCGGCGACTGGGACCGGCGGATCGCGGGCGGACTGGCCTTCCTGCGGAGGCGGGTGACGGGCGATTACGAGGTGGACGAGTTCGGCTACGACGAGGAGCTCACCGACCAGGTCCTGATGTCGCTGCTGAGGCCCCTCGCCGACAAGTACTTCCGCGTCGAGGTGAAGGGGATCGAGAACATCCCGAAGGACGGCGGCGCGCTCGTCGTCGCCAACCACTCCGGGACCCTGCCGCTCGACGGGCTGATGCTCCAGGTCGCCGTGCACGACCACCACCCGGCCGACCGCCACCTGCGGCTGCTCGCCGCCGACCTCGTCTTCCGGCTGCCGGTCGTCAACGAACTCGCCCGCAAGGCCGGACACACCCTGGCCTGTGCGGAGGACGCCCAGCGGCTCCTCGAACTCGGCGAGATCGTCGGGGTGATGCCGGAGGGCTTCAAGGGACTCGGCAAACCCTTCGGCGACCGGTACAAGCTCCAGCGCTTCGGCCGGGGCGGGTTCGTCTCCACCGCGCTGCGCGCCGGGGTACCGATCGTGCCGTGCTCGATCGTCGGCGCCGAGGAGATCTACCCCATGCTCGGCAACGCGAAGACCGTCGCCCGGCTGCTGGGCTTCCCGTACTTCCCGGTCACCCCGACCTTCCCCTGGCTCGGCCCGCTCGGCATGGTGCCGCTGCCGACGAAGTGGACCATCCAGTTCGGCGAACCCATCCCGACCGACGGCTACCCGCCGGAGGCGGCCGAGGACCCGATGCTGATGTTCAACCTCACCGACCAGGTACGCGAACAGATCCAGCACACGCTCTACAAACTGCTGGTGCAGCGCCGCTCGGTGTTCTTCTGAGCCGTCCCGGAAGCGGCCGGCCGCAGCCCGAGGGGGCGGGCGTCCGGTGTCGGTCCGGATGCCCGCCCCCTCGGACCGGGCGGACGGAGCTACTGTCGCGACACGCCATCGAGCGTGTCGCGACACGCCCTACTCGTCCGCGTCCTCCGCGCTGATGCCCAGGCCGGGGAGGAGACCCGGCAGCAGCGGCGGCAGGGTGACGTCCGGAGTGGCGGAGCTGTCGGCACCGCCCGGGACGTCGGAGCCGTCCGAGCTCGACGGCGTACCGGAGTCGTCCGTCGGCAGGCCGTCCAGCAGGCCGCCCGTGCCACCGCCGAGGAGACCCTCCGACGACTCCGGCGACGCCGAACCCGAGGGCGCGGGGGAGCCGTCCTTGGCCGAGGCCGCGGAGGAGGGCGCCGACGAGGGCGCGGTGGAGGGAGAGGTCCGCGAGGAACCGCCCTCACGCCGGGGAACCCCGGACCGCTCCGAGGTGCCCCCGACGCTCCTGTCCGGCGTGCGCGGCAGCAGCGACTCCAGCGGCGCGACCTCTTCGTCTATGGCCGCCAGCACCGAACTGACCTTGTCCCCGACGTCGGTGAGCTGGACGGGCAGCTTGTCCCGCAGGCTGCTCCAGCTGTCGCGGTGCGAACGGGAGAACGAGTCCAGGGTCTGGATGGGCCCCAGGGTGCCCTCGCGTTCGTACGCGGCGTGCAGCAGCCGGTGCCCCTCGGAGGCGTCGTGCGACATCCCGCTGAGGGCGCGCCGGATCTCGCCCAGCGACTCGTGGTCCAGGTGGCCGGAACGGCCGCGCTCCATCAGGCGGCGCGCCTCGCTGAGCCGGGTCGAGGCCTGGTCGAGGAAGGCCTCGCCGCGGTCGGTGTCGCTGTCGGCCATGGAGCGCTGGATGTCCTCCATGCCCCGCTTGAGGCCGTACAGCGAATCACCGGGGAGGGCGTCGGAGCTGGCGGCGGCCACGCCGCCGAACGCGCCCGCCGCGACACCCACGGTCAGCCCGCCGGCCGTGAGCCCCTTCGCCCAGCGGGAGCGGGGGCGGAGCTTGCGGAGCGGGGAGGCCCGGTGGGCCCCCCTGGGGCGTTGCTCGGGCACCGTAGGGCCCGTGGACGCACCGGCATCGGCGACCTGGGCAAACATCGCCTCCATGGCGGCGACGAGCTGGGCTCGCTGCACCACTTTGACTTCGGGATCGAACTGCGGCGACGGCAGTTCACCGAGGCCGTTCGCCAGGGCCAACAGTGCTCCGTGGTCGGCCTGTTCGGCCGGCTCCTCGGGCTGTACGGCCGCCGCACCCTGGGGGGACTGGTCCTCCAGGGCCTGGGCGAAGGCGTTCGCCCGCCGGTGTGCCGAAACGTTTGCGATCACTGGCGGCACCTCCTCTCGTCATGACGGTCGACTCCCCTGGGGGTCCGGAAGGTTGTACACCCGGAGTCGATGCCACTCGATGGAGTGAGTGACGCCGGTCGAGGTGTAGCTACAGGGGGCCTGCATCCGGCACAACGAGCGGCGCGGCACTTGGGTTACGGACGAAAGATGATCGGACCAGTGCGTCATGAACGTGACAGGCCGGACGGCGGAGCCGCGCCCTGCCGTGCCGGTCGGCGACGGGCCGCGTCAGCGGGCGTCGTCCGGCAGAAGACGGGCGAGCGTGCGCACGGCGCGGTACTGGAGGGTCTTGATCGCGCCCTCGTTCTTGCCCATCACCCGCGCCGTCTCGGCGACCGAGAGCCCTTGCAGGAACCGGAGTGTGACGCACTCCTGCTGCTGTGGGTTGAGCCGCCGCACGGCCTGGAGCAGCGCGGCGTTGGAGAGGGACTCCAGCACGGAGTCCTCGGGGGAGCGCTCGACCTCGTTGGCGTCGAGCATCTCGCCGGTGGTCACCTCCAGCCGGAAGCGGCTGGACTTGAAGTGGTCGGCGACGAGGTTGCGCGCGATGGTGACCAGCCAGGCGCCGAAGTCGCGGCCCTGCCAGGTGAAGGTGGAGATGCGGCGCAGCGCGCGGAGGAAGGTCTCGCTGGTGAGGTCCTCCGCCGTGGCCTTGCCGCCCACGCGGTAGTAGATGTACCGGTACACGGTGTCGCTGTACTGGTCGTAGAGGCGGCCGAAGGCGTCGGCCTCGCCGGCCTGTGCGCGCTCGACGAGGTCCATCATGCGCGCGCTGTCGCTGTCGGCGGTCGGGCGGCGCACGGTGGGGGCCGACGCCGATGGTGCCGACGACGACGACGCCGCCGACGATGACGCGGGCGGGGTGGAGGATGCGGCCGAGGCGGCACGGTTGCCGCGTCTTCCGACCACCGCACCGCGTTCCGCCAGGGCATAGCAAGGACCGGCAGGTGCGGGTGCAGGGGTGGCGAGCGCGGGTACGGCGTACGCGGTGGGGACGAAGCCGCGCAAGCGGTCGAGGACCGTTGCACGCAGCGTAGCCAGGCCCGAGGCGTCAACCCCGACGTGTGGGTACACGGGACTCCCAGAGGCAGAGCTTCCATCACGAGCAGTTCGAAAGCCGTCACCTTTTGTAGGGGGTGGCGGGCTCCATCATGCGTTTGAGGAGAATAACGCTTCGTACAGGCGGCACTACACCGAGTTGCTAAAATCACCGGTTGCGTCAGTTCTCGTACCGCTCGGTGACTATTGCGATCGCAGATGGTGACCAGTTATTGATCGAATTGCTTCGCGATCTGTCCCTGCTCGGTACCGGTTGTGGTCGCTCGCCGTCCGTCGGCCCGGTGCGGGCCGGGCGGCGCGGGGGTTGTGGCGGCCTCCCGCCCGGGGCGGTCCTCCCGGGCGGTCCCGGGCGTGGCCCTGCTCGATCGCGTCCGCTCCGAGGGGGAGTGCGGGGCGCACAAGGGCGCGCGGGCGGAGTGTTCGGAGGGGGCCGCCCAGGCGCACAGATGTCCGTGCCGAGAGCCGTTCCCGACGGCCGCCGACGGAGGTGTGCCCGGAGGTCGTGCGTATGTGCGGAGGGGCCGGCACGTGCGGGGGCGGGCGCGCGGAGGGGCGGGTGCGCGGAAGGGCGGGTGCGTGGAGGTGCGGACGCGCGAACGCCCGCGCGCACGGCCGTTCGGCGGGGCGAACGGAGGGTGGGCGCGGGCGGGGCAGCGGGTGGTGCGGGGCGGGCCGGCGGGTCAGCGGGTCAGCGGGTCAGCGGGTCAGCGGGTCAGCGGCGGCGGCGGTGCAGGGCGACGGCGGCGACGGTGCCGCCGGCCAGTGCGCCGACCCCGGCGGCGGCCGGGAGCGCGACCTGCGCGGCCTTGCGCCCGGTGCGGTAGTCGCGCAGCCGCCAGTCGTGGGCGCGGGCGTGCTTGCGGAGCTTGGCGTCGGGGTTGATCGCGTAGGGGTGGCCGACCAGCGAGAGCATCGGGATGTCGTTGTGCGAGTCGCTGTACGCGGCACAGCGCCCGAGGTCCAGGCCCTCGCCCGCCGCCAGGGCGCGTACCGCCTCGGCCTTGGCGGGGCCGTGCAGCGGTTCGCCGACCAGGCGGCCGGTGTAGACGCCGTCGACGGACTCGGCGACCGTGCCGAGGGCGCCGGTGAGGCCGAGCCTGCGGGCGATGATCGTGGCGGTCTCCACCGGGGCGGCGGTGACCAGCCAGACCTTCTGGCCGGCGTCGAGGTGCGCCTGGGCGAGGGCGCGGGTGCCGGGCCAGATGCGGTCGGCCATGTACTCGTCGTAGATCTCCTCGCCGATGGACATCAGCTCGGAGACGCGGTGTCCCTTGACGATGGAGAGCGCGCTGTCGCGGGCGTCCTGCATGTGTTCCGGGTCTTCCACACCGGCCAGCCGGAACCACGCCTGCTGCCAGGCGAACCGGGTCAGTTCGCGGCGCTGGAAGAACTTCCGCTTGTAGAGGCCCCGGCCGAAGTGGAAGAGGGCGGCGCCCTGCATCACGGTGTTGTCGAGGTCGAAGAAGGCGGCGGCGCGGTCGTCGCCGGCCACCGGGAACACGGGTTCTTCGGGCGCGCCCCGGTCCGCTTCGAGGAGGGTGTCGCCGTCCCCGTCCAGCGTCGCCTTGCGGGCGGCCTCGGCCGCCGCCTCGCCCGCCAGCACGCTCCGTGCGGTCGCGGGGCGCCTGCGAGGTGTGAGCCATCCAAGAGAGGCCATGCGGCGAGCATAACCATTTCGCCGGGCTCTTCTTGTCCTGTCGGGTTCCGTGGACGTGAACTCTCCGGGGCCCGGCCGTTGCGCGGAGGTGCGGGGCGGGGTTTTCGGCCGTGTCGCGCCGTGCCGTGCCGTGCGCCGGCGGTGTTGCCGCACCGCCGAGCCCGTGCCCGGGCGGCGCGGAAAACGGTGCGCGGTGGTGTCGGTACGGGGCGCGACGGGCGGAGAATGGGGGGATGAGTGCCCTGCTGCGTCGTACGAAGAAGAAGCCCGCCGACCGGGTCGTCACGCTCCTCGGGAAGCCCGGCTGTCATCTCTGCGAGGACGCGAAGGCCGTGGTGGACGCGGTGTGCGCGGAGACCGGTGCCGCGCTGGAGGAGAAGGACATCACGCGGGACGAGGCGCTGTACGCGCAGTACTGGGAGCAGATCCCGGTGGTGCTGATCGACGGGGAGCAGCACACCTTCTGGCGCGTCGACCCGAAGCGGCTGCGTACGGCACTGGGTGCCTGACCTTCTTCTCGTCGGGCGGGCGCCGTTCGGGGCCGGACACGGCACTGGGTGCCTGAGTCAACGATTTTCGCGTACCATCATGGGCGTTTTGAGTGGTCTCGGGGGCTTGATCATGAGGAGTGTGTTCGGTTTTGCCCCCTTCGAACCCGCAACGGGTTGATGCGATCCGTGGTTCCGGGATCGGGCGGCGAATTCGCGTGACCCCGGTCACTTTGACCGGACAAAACGGACACAATCTTTGTGCACGTGTTCACAAAGACATAGCCTGCATTCGACGGGGCGGTCTTGGGACATACGGCCGCCTACAGCCCCGCTCATCCCGCAGGAGCACCGTGGCAACTGGCCGAACTCACCGACCGGCGACCCGAAGCCGAGGAATTCCCGAGGCCACTGTCGCCCGACTCCCCCTGTATCTGCGCGCACTCACCGCGCTGTCCGAGCGTTCCGTTCCGACGGTCTCCTCCGAGGAACTCGCCACGGCCGCGGGGGTCAATTCCGCGAAGCTCCGCAAGGACTTCAGCTACCTGGGGTCCTACGGCACCCGGGGTGTCGGGTACGACGTCGAGTACCTCGTCTACCAGATCTCCCGTGAGCTCGGCCTCACCCAGGACTGGCCGGTCGCCATCGTCGGCATCGGAAACCTCGGCGCCGCGCTCGCCAACTACGGCGGGTTCGCCTCCCGCGGTTTCCGGGTCGCCGCGCTGATCGACGCCGACCCCGCGATGGCCGGTACGCCGGTCGCCGGGATCCCCGTCCAGCACACCGACGACATGGACCGCATCCTCACCGACAACGGTGTGTCCATCGGCGTGATCACCACCCCGCCCGGCGCGGCCCAGCAGGTCTGCGACCGTCTCGTGGCGGCCGGTGTCACCTCGATCCTCAACTTCGCGCCGACCGTCCTCTCCGTTCCCGAGGGTGTCGACGTGCGCAAGGTCGACCTCTCGATCGAGCTCCAGATCCTCGCGTTCCACGAGCAGCGCAAGGCCGGCGAGGACGGCACCGCCGACGAGACCGACGAGGCCGCGCCGCCGATGCGCGCGACCCCCGTGAACCGGAAGGGACCCGACGGGGACATGCCCGCCGTGATGCCGGCATGAGCCTTCTCGTCGTCGGACTGAGTCACCGCAGCGCCCCCGTCTCCGTACTGGAGCGGGCCTCGCTCGCCCAGGACGCCCAGGTCAAGCTGTTGCAGGACACCCTCGCCGCGGAGCCCGCGGCCGAGGCCACCGTGCTGGCCACCTGCAACCGCATCGAGCTCTACGCCGACGTGGACAAGTTCCACGCGGGCGTCGCCGAGCTGTCGACGCTGCTCGCGCAGCACAGTCAGGTCGGGCTGGACGAGCTCACTCCCCATCTCTACGTGCACTACGAGGACCGCGCCGTCCACCACCTGCTGTCGGTGGCCTGCGGGCTGGACTCGATGGTCGTGGGCGAGGGCCAGATCCTCGGCCAGATCAAGGACGCGCTCGCCCTGGGGCAGGAGCTGCACACCGCGGGCCGGCTGCTGAACGACCTGTTCCAGCAGGCCCTGCGGGTGGGCAAGCGCGCCCACAGCGAGACCGGGATCGACCGCGCCGGACAGTCGCTGGTCACCTTCGGCCTGGAGCAGCTCGCCGCCGGGCAGGACGTCGACGCCTGGGCCCGGGGCAAGCGCGCCCTGGTCATCGGGGCCGGATCGATGTCCTCGCTGGCCGCCGCGACCCTGGCCCGTACCGGGGTCGGCGAGATCGTCGTCGCCAACCGGACCCGGGCCCGCGCCGACCGCCTGGTGGAGATCCTCGGCCAGGCGACCGGGCCCGAACTGCGCGCCCGCGCCGTGGAGATGACCGCCGTCGGCGAGGAACTGACACGTGCCGACATCGTGGTGTCCTGCACCGGTTCGACCGGTCTGGTGCTGACCGCCGAGGCGATCGCGAAGGCCGTCGGCGCGGAGTACGACGCCGCGGCCGTCCCCGCCGCGAAGGCCGGTTCCGCTGCCGCCGTGGACGCGCTGGACCAGCACGCCGCCTGGGTGGAGAACGGTTCCGCGGACGGTTCTCGCGCCGAGGGCGCCGCCCCGGCCGCGCCGCGCCGCGTCACCGTTCCCGCGCAGAACAACGGACCCGTGCGGCTCGCGATCCTCGACCTCGCGATGCCGAGGGACGTGGACAGCGCCGCGCACCGCATCGCCGGCGTACGCCTCGTCGACATCGAGTCGCTCGCCGAGGCGTCCGCGGACGCCCCGATGGCCGCCGACGTCGACCGGGTGCGGGGCATCGTCTCCGACGAGGTGGCCGCCTTCGGCGCCGCCCAGCGCGCCGCGCACATCACCCCGACCGTCGTCGCCCTGCGCACGATGGCCGCCGACGTGGTGGCCGGCGAGATCGCCCGGCTCGACGGACGGCTGCCCGACCTCGACGAGAAGCAGCGCGCGGAGATCACGCAGACCGTGCGCCGTGTCGTCGACAAGCTCCTGCACGCGCCGACCGTGCGGGTCAAGCAGCTGGCGAGCGAGCCCGGCGGCGCCGGGTACGCGGACGCGCTGCGAGAACTCTTCGACCTCGACCCGCAGACGGTGGCCGCCGTCTCCCGGGCAGACCTGAACGACCCGAATAGAGGGCGGTCATGACCGACAGCTCACCCCAGGGTGGGGCCAACAACACGCCGCTGCGGCTCGGCACCCGGCGCAGCAAACTCGCCATGGCCCAGTCGGGCCTGATCGCCGAGGCGGTCGGCGAGGTGACCGGGCGCGCCGTCGAGCTCGTCGAGATCACCACGTACGGCGACGTCTCGCGCGAGGACCTGGCGCAGATCGGCGGCACCGGAGTGTTCGTCGCCGCGCTGCGCGAGGCGCTGCTGCGGGGCGAGGTGGACTTCGCGGTCCACAGCCTCAAGGACCTGCCGACCGCGCAGCCCGAGGGTTTGGTGCTGGCCGCCGTGCCGCTCCGCGAGGACCCGCGCGACGTGCTGGTGGCACGCGACGGGCTGACCTTCGAGGAGCTGCCGGCCGGTGCCCGTGTCGGTACCGGTTCGCCGCGCCGCATGGCCCAGCTGAACGCGTACGCGAAGTCGCACGGCCTCTCCATAGAGACCGTGCCGATCCGCGGCAACGTGGATACGCGCATCGGATTTGTACGGAACGGAGAGCTGGACGCGGTGGTTCTCGCCGCGGCCGGTCTCAGCCGTCTCGGCCGGACGGACGAGGTGACCGACTTCCTGTCGCCCGACACCGTCCTGCCCGCTCCCGGTCAGGGAGCACTGGCGATCGAGTGCGCGGCAACGAGCACCGACCTCGCCGCCGCGCTCGCGGAGCTCGACGACCCGTACACCCGGGTCGCCGTCACCGCCGAGCGTTCCCTGCTCGCCGCCCTGGAGGCCGGCTGCTCCGCACCCGTGGGTGCGTTGGCCGACCTCCTGGTCGACGGTCAGGCTGTCAACGAACTGCGCCTGCGCGGTGTCGTCGGTTCCACCGACGGTTCCTCGCTCGTGCAGCTGTCCACCACCGGTCCCGTTCCCACGTCGCAGGACGACGCGGCGGCCCTCGGACGCGAACTCGCGTCGGAGATGCTCGCCAAGGGTGCGGCCGGTCTTATGGGGGAGCGAGCACTTTGAGCCCCACCGGCCCCGCCGTGTCCGACTTTCCGCTGCTGTCCGCGCAGGGACACGTCACCTTCCTCGGCGCCGGTCCCGGCGACCCGGGTCTGCTGACGCTGCGCGCCGTCGAGGCGCTCGCGAGCGCCGACGTTCTTGTCGCAGAGCCCGAGGTGCTCGACGTCGTGCGCACACATGCGCGGGCAGGCGTGAGCACCCCTGAGCTGACCGTTGTTGACATCGCGTCAACAGCCGGTGTGCCTGTACTCAGGGACGCCGCCAATATTGTCATGGAGGCCGCGAAGGGCGGCAGGCGGGTCGTCCGTGCTGTCGCCGGTGACCCGGGCCTCGACGGTGGCGCGGGGGCGGAGATGCTCGCGTGCGCCGTGGCCGGGGTGCCCTTCGAGGTCGTCCCGGGTGTCGCGAACGCCGTCGGCGTGCCCGCGTACGCCGGTGTGCCGCTGCGCGACGCGCAGGGTACGGACGTGCGTTTCGTGGACGCCCGTACCGCGACCGACCGGTGCTGGAGCGAGGTGGGCGCGAGCGATGCGACCGCCGTCGTCTCGACCACGCTGGACGCCGTCGCGGCGGCCGCGGGCGAGCTGGTCTCGGCGGGCCGCAAGCCCGACACCCCGCTGACCGTCACCGTCGCGGGCACCACCACCCGCCAGCGGACGTGGACGGCGACGCTGGGCACCATCGCGCAGCTCTTCAAGCAGACGAAGGTGCTCCCGTCGCCGGACGGGCACCAGCCGGTCATAGCCGTGGTCGGGGACCGTACCTCCGCCGCCCAGCGCGACCAGCTCGCCTGGTTCGAGTCCAAGCAGCTCTTCGGCTGGAAGGTGCTCGTCCCGCGGACGAAGGAGCAGTCGGCCTCGCTCTCCGACCAGCTGCGTTCCTACGGTGCCGTGCCGCACGAGGTGCCGACGATCGCCGTCGAGCCGCCGCGTACGCCGCAGCAGATGGAGCGCGCGGTCAAGGGCCTGGTCACCGGCCGGTACGAGTGGATCGCGTTCACCTCGGTGAACGCGGTGAAGGCCGTACGGGAGAAGTTCGAGGAGTACGGGCTCGACGCCCGCGCCTTCGCCGGGATCAAGGTCGCGGCCGTCGGCGAGCAGACCGCCGCCGCGCTGGTCGACTTCGGTGTGAAGCCGGACCTGGTGCCGTCGGGCGAGCAGTCCGCCGCGGGTCTCCTGGAGGACTGGCCGCCGTACGACCCGGTCTTCGACCCGATCGACCGCGTCTTCCTGCCCCGCGCCGACATCGCCACCGAGACCCTGGTGGCGGGCCTGATCGACCTGGGCTGGGAGGTCGACGACGTGACCGCGTACCGCACGGTCCGCGCCTCGCCGCCCCCGGCGGACACCCGGGAGGCGATCAAGGGCGGCGGCTTCGACGCGGTGCTCTTCACCTCGTCCTCGACCGTCCGCAACCTGGTCGGCATCGCGGGCAAGCCGCACAACGTGACGGTCATCGCCTGTATCGGCCCGGCCACCGCTAAGACCGCCGAGGAGCACGGCCTGCGGGTCGACGTCCTCGCGCCGGAGCCCTCGGTGCACAAGCTGGCCGAGGCGCTGGCGGAGTTCGGCGCGCGGCGCCGGGACGCGGCCAAGGAGGCCGGCGACCCGGTGACCCGCCCGAGCGAGCGGCGCCCCGGTGCGCGGCGGAGGCGTACGACGACCTGACCGGTCGGCGCGGACGTACGGGCCCGGCGGCTCCCTGGTGGAGCCGCCGGGCCTTTTCCGTGCTCGTGCCCGGTGGTGGCTCCGGAGCGCGGTCGCGGGGCCCGTTTTTCCGGCAGGGGTGTCGGTAAGAGACCGATGTGGGCGGGTCTATGGTCAAAGAATGACTGCGTACGGAAACTTCCCCGGCTCCCGCCCCCGGCGGCTGCGGACGACCCCGACGATGCGACGGATGGTCGCCGAGACCCGCCTCCACCCCGCCAACCTGATCCTGCCCGCGTTCGTCCGCGAGGGCATCGACGCGCCGGTCGAGATCTCGGCGATGCCGGGCGTGCGGCAGCACACCCTGGACACCCTGCGGAAGGCCGCCGTTGACGCGGTCGAGGCCGGGGTCTCCGGGATCATGCTCTTCGGCGTTCCGGCCGACGAGAAGAAGGACGCCCGGGGCACGGCGGGGACGGACCCGGACGGCATCCTCCAGCAGGGCCTGCGCGCGGTGCGCAAGGAGGTCGGCGACGACCTCGTCGTCATGTCGGACCTCTGCCTGGACGAGTACACCGACCACGGCCACTGCGGTGTGCTGACCGAGGACGGCCGCGTCGACAACGACGCCACCCTGGAGCGGTACGCCGAGATGGCCCAGGTCCAGGCCGACGCGGGCGCCCACACGGTCGGCCCGAGCGGCATGATGGACGGCCAGATCGGCGTGATCCGCGACGCCCTGGACCAGACCGGGTACGAGGACGTGTCGATCCTCGCGTACACCGCGAAGTACTCCTCCGCCTTCTACGGCCCCTTCCGGGAGGCCGTCGGCTCCTCGCTCCGGGGCGACCGCAAGACGTACCAGCAGGACCCGGCGAACATCCGCGAGTCCCTGCGGGAGCTGGCGCTCGACCTCGAAGAGGGCGCCGACATGGTCATGGTCAAGCCGGCCGGACCGTACCTCGACATCCTCGCCAAGGTCGCCGACTCGGTGAACGTGCCGGTCGCGGCGTACCAGATCAGCGGCGAGTACGCGATGATCGAGGCCGCCGCCGAGAAGGGCTGGATCGACCGCGACGCGGCGATCCTGGAGAGCCTGACCGGCATCCGGCGCGCGGGTGCGTCGATGATCCTGACGTACTGGGCGACGGAGGTCGCGCAGCGGCTGGGCGGGCGCTCGGCGTAGCCGTCACCGTACCGGCCGGGGGCCCGGCGGGCGTGTCCGTGCGGATGGCCTGCCGGGCCTCGCCGTACCCGCTCGACTCCGGCCCCCGGCATACGGGTTCGGCCCCCGGCATACGGGTTCGGCGCGCGGGGTGCCGGCGTGCCGGGGTGGTGGCACGATGCCCGGGTGAACCACTTCTCGCGCTTCGCCAAAGGTCCCAGCCCCGGTGGCAGCGGGATGCGACAGCCCCCGGAACCCGTGCCGACCGAGCCCGGCCGGTGGCCGAAGCTGGAGGCCGCGCTCGCCCTGGTCAACCGCGACCTGCGGGCCACCCTGCCGGGCCAGGACGCGTTGGTGCTGATGAGCGTCCCGTCGTACGAGCCCGCGTCCCGGGCGTTCACCGGCGAGGAGCAGGTCTACGTGGCGATGCCCGACGGCCGTTGGCAGGGCAACGCGGTCAACGCGTCGGACCTGGAGGAGGGTTGCCCGCCGGAGCCGGACGACCCGGACTCGGTCCTGGCCGTCGTCGCGGAGGCCGCGCAGGACACCCTCATGGAGCTGCTGTGGCAGGCCTGGCCCGTCTGTCCGGCGCACGGGACCGGCATGCACGTCGGGGCCGCGGGGGCCAGCGGCGGTTGGCCCCACCCGGACGATCCGGATCCGGTGGGCCCGCCGGTGTGGTGGTGCGGCGGAGGTCGGGGCGGTTCGTGTCACGATGCCGCACCGGTCGGGGATTTGGGCATCGGGCGTCCGAAGAGGGCTGTACGGGAGGCCCGTTGACGGGTGCGCCCGCGTTCAGCGGTTCGGGTCCCAGAGCCCGTCGGCCTCGCCCCGGGCGAGGTGGTCGGAGTAGACGCCGACCTTCCAGACGATGACGGAGCGGCACTCCTCCAGGGCCCGGATCTGCTCCTCGACGCGCCGCTGGTGGGCGTCGAGGAGCCGGAGGCGGTCGGCCTCGTTGCCGGGCCCGTTCCGTACGAGCTCGGCGAACCGCCTGAGTTCGGCGAGAGGCATCCCCGACTCCCGCAGTTTCACGCAGACCATCAGCCACTCCACGTCCGCCTCGGTGTAGCGGCGCCGGCCGCCCGCGTCCCGTCCCACCGGCCCGACCAGCAGGCCCTCGCGCTCGTACAGGCGCAGGGCGTGCACGCTCAGGCCGGTCCGCCCGGCCACCTCGCCGATGCCCAGCGGCTCCGTGCGGGTCTCGGTAGTCGTCATGCCCTTCAATCTAGGCGCTGTCGGCGTCCGTTGCGGGAGTTGACCTAGACCGAGGTCGAGCTCGTAGCGTCCTCTGCATGACCATCAGTGAACAGCAGCCGCTCGGCTCGCCCTTCTCCGCCGCCAGTACCGCCGAGGACGTCATGGCCGGGGCCGACCTCTCCGGGAAGACCGCCGTCGTGACCGGGGGCTACTCCGGGCTCGGCCTGGAGACCTCCCGCGCCCTGGCGGCCGCCGGAGCCCGGGTGATCGTCCCCGCCCGTCGGCCCGGAGTCGCCGAGGCAGCCCTCGCCGACGTGAAGGGGTGCGAGATCGTCCCCATGGACCTGGCCGACCTCGACAGCGTACGGACGGCCGCCGCGCACATCGGCGCCTCCGTCACCCGGCTCGACCTCCTGATGGCGGTGGCCGGCGTCATGGCCACCCCCGAACGGCGCGTCGGGCCCGGCTGGGAGAGCCAGTTGGCCGCCAACCACTTCGGGCACTTCACCCTCGCCTGCGAGCTCTACCCGCTCCTGGCCGCGGCCGGTGGCGCGCGGGTCGTCGTCAACAGTTCGGCCGGGCACACCCTGACCGACTTCCGCCGGCACGACCCGCACTTCCGTACCGGCTACGACAAGTGGCTGGCGTACGGCCAGTCCAAGACCGCCAACATCCTGTTCGCCGTGCACCTCGACGCCCTCGGACGCGAGGACGGCGTCCGGGCGTTCTCCCTCCACCCCGGCAAGATCATCACGGGGCTCCAGCGGGAGATGGAGCTCCAGGAGCAGATCGACCTCGGGTGGGTGGACGAGCACGGGAACGTCGTCGGAGCCGGTTTCAAGTCCCCTTCGCAGGGGGCCGCCACCGGCCTGTGGGCCGCCACGTCCCCGCTCCTCGACGGACACGGCGGGCTCTACCTCGAAGACTGTGAGGTCGCGCGCGTCTCGGCCCCGGACGAGGCCATGGACGACGGTGGGGTCCGCGCGTACGCCGTCGATCCGGATGCGGCCGCACGGCTGTGGGACCTGTCACTCGCGGCGACCGGGGCCGCTCCGATCGGCCGGTGACACTCCTGGGGCGTGGCCGTGGCCGTGGCTGTGGCCGTAGCCGGCCCGACGCGTACGGGGCGAAAGGCCGACGCGTACGGGACCGCCCTCAGTCGGCCGCCTGCTGCTCCCACCCCGTGAGGATGCGGGCGGCCTCGTGGCCGAGGTGGGCGTCGTCGGACAGCCGGCGGAGCACCTCGGCCCGGCCCTCGCTCGGACCCGCCTCGCTGAGGGCCGCCAGGGCGTTGTCCCGTACGAGCGGGTCGGGGTCGCTCAGCACGGCGGCGGCCAGGGCCGCGAGGACGACGGAGTCGTCGGCGTACGAGCCCAGCGCCATCACCGCGTACTGGCGGACCAGGTCCTCGTCCGGGTGTTCGACGGCCGACACCAGGACGGCGCCCGCGAGACGCCAGGTCTCCGGGTCGGACGGGGGCCAGAGCCGCAGTACCTTCGTCGCCTCGACGCGCGCGAGGTCGAACGCCTCGTAGTCGGCGACGACCTCGATGAGGAACGACAGAATGCCCGGGTGATCCGGCTCGGTGGAGAGCACGCCGCCGAGGTCGTAGACGATTTCGCGCCTGCGGTCGCTCTCCTGGGGCAGCGTCCCGTACTCCGTGATCAGCTTTTCCGTCCGGTTCATGGGATATGCGTTTCCCCCGACGCGAAGTTCCACGCATCCGGCCACTTTCCGGGCCGCCTGGGCCGCCCGGGCCGGGAGTCGTGCGGGGCGGAGGCGCGGCGGGGCGTACGGGGCGTACGGGTGTGGCGCGGTCCGGCTTCTCCCCTCGTGGAAGCCGGACCGCGCGTTCGGGGTGGCCGGTCCCGTCCGCTCGGTCCCGGCCGGTCAGGGTCGCTCGGGACCGTCGGTCAGGTCGGGTGGTCAGGTCGGGCCAGGCCAGGCCAGGTCAGGTCAGGACTGGGCGTCCGGGCGGGCGGTCAGTCCCACCAGAAGGTCCAGCAGTCGCGGTTCATCAGGTGCTTCTCGGCGTACGCGTCGAGGCTGTACGGCGGGTTCTGGTCGATGTTGTCCGGGCAGAAGGCGTAGTGCTCGGCCGCGACCGCCCGGGCCTCGGCGAGGGTGGCCGGCGGGCGGCCGACCGACACGGTCAGGGTGTCGAAGCCGAGCATGACGATCCGGATGTCGAACCGGTCCTCCCAGGAGCGGAGCACCGCGCAGAGGCGGGCGACGTCGTTCTCGTGGTTGACCGGGCCCGACCAGCCGATGGCGGCGGGGATGTCCGCGCTGCGCCGGGCGGGTACGAGGGCAGGGCGCAGACCGGTTCCGTCCTCTTCGAGGTAGGCGCCGCCTATGACGTCCGCGAGTTCGGCGGCCAGTTGGTCGGGGTCGCCGATGCAGGCGGCGGGGACGGGGGCGAGTCCGGGCCACTCGGGGGCGCTGCCGGACCCGGCCCGGTCACCGGACTCGGACGTGTCGGCGGACTCGGACGTGTTGGCGGACTCGGACGTGTCGGCCGACTCGGCTTCCCCGTCCCCGAGTTCGTCGTCGGCGTACGGCTCCCAGAAGCTCAGGAGCACCTCTTCGGCGTCGTGGTCACCCGGGTACGAAGCGCGCTCGGGTGCGAGATCCCAGGCGCTGGGCGGCTCCCGGCGCGGGCCCTCGTCGATCAGCACGGGCAGCAGTCCGACCCGCCGGCCGGTGGCGCGCAGGGCCGCGAAGTCGCCCGGGGCCGCCGCCGTGTTCCCGTACCAGAACAGGGGTTCGTGCCAGGGGCCGTCGACGGTGGCGTCCACGAGGGATCCGGACGGCAGATCCAGCCCGTGGGAGGCAAGGGACGGAAGGGGATTCGGAAGCGTCGCCATGTCGCAGACACTAAGGGGAACCACTGACAACGCCTCCGGCGGTGCCGTTGACACTGTCACTAACAAGGCGGTCCAGAACGGCCTGAAGTGCTCGAACACCCCTGTCTCCGGCCCCGATTCGCGCGACAATCCCTCCGCGGGGCATCCGTAGAGCCCCCGCCGCCGAAGAGGAGACATGGCCCCTCAATCGAAACAACCCGAGCGACCCGAGCAGCCGAATCGACCCGAGAGATCCGGGCGGCCGCAGCGGTCCGGACCGGCCCAGCAGGGCAGTCAGAGGCGTGAAAGCAGTCAGGGTCGCGAGAGCGGCCAGGGCGGCCCCGGCAGTCGGCAGCCCAACCGGGGCAAGCGGACGAAGACTTCGCGTCTCGCCGACGGCCGGCTGCTCATCGCGGACATCGATCTGGAGCTCCCCCCGGGTCGGAGCCCGCTCCAACGGGCCCTGCGTACCGCCGACATCAACCTCCCGCCCGCCCGCTCCAGGGCGGGCGCACCGACGGAGGCCGGGGGGCCCGCCGGTGAGGCCGGGAAGGCCGCGCCCGTGGACGGAGCCGCTGCGGGGGAAGCTGTCTCCGGAGGGTGAACCGGGGTGCTCGCGTGGTCCGTTCAGTCGGCCTTGGGTGTCGTCGCGTACGTGAACGGGCCGACGACGCCCGCGCTGTGATGGGCCGCCGCTTCGAGCGCGGCGGTGATCCGTTGGCGCGGATTCAGGTCGAGCGAGGCGGTGGCGTGGAGCGCGCCGAGGGCGATGTCGTCTCCGCAGCCGACCGCCGCGTACCGGTCCGAGGGCTCGCCGACCTGGTAGTCCGAGTGGATGGTGTAGAGCCGTCCGGCTATGCCGACGAGGAACGTACCGGCCTGCTCCTGCTCCGACTCCTTGCGCGCCCAGCCGCCTTCCTTGAGGCAGGAGCGCAGTGCGTCGATGAACTTGGTGACCATGAACCGGTCCAGGTCGCCGCTCGGATGCGGTACCTCGAACGCGTACCGCAGGAGCTGTCCCATGCGGAACGACGAGGTGAACCCCATGACGTAGGGGCCGTTGCGGAACACCTTGAGGTCCCGGCGCACGGTGATCGAGAGCCCGGCGACTCCTGCCGAGTCGCCGCCGAGGTGGACGCGGTTCTTGTGGACGAGCCCGACGATCACGGTCATGCGGAGGCAACCTCACAAGGGCGCGGTGGAGCGGGTCTGCGGATGTCAGGAGAGGCTTCCCGGGGCGGATCGCCGCGAATCGCCCTGAGACGGAGCGAGTTCGAGGCGCGTTCGAGGCGCGTCGGGGCGTGGGGGAGGCGCATCGCGGTGCATGGCGAGGCGCTCGTGGGGCGGGGCGCTCGCGAGGGAAGCAGGGCGGCCGACTTCCCCTCTGCCCACCCGCGCGGGCACGGAGCCGATGTATCCGCGCCGGGGCGGCGCGAAGCCGGCGTACGGTCGAGCGGGTCGAGCGGGCCACCGGTCAAGCTGTCGAAGGGACTTCGGGCGCGGTGTCCTGGGCCCGGGATCGATCACGGGGGAGTACGAGACGGGCCAGGGCCAGCCCCAGCAGGCTCAGCGCCGCGCCCGCGAGGCCGGTCCAGCGCAGACCTCCGGCGGCGACGATCGCACCGCCGACGGCGGAGCCCGCGGCGGCGCCGAGGTTGAAGGCGCCCACGTTGACGGAGACGGCCAGGGTGGGGGCTGATCCCGCGTGGCGCAGGATCAGCCCTTGCAGCGGGGCGATGGTCGCGGTGGCGAACAGGCCGAGGACCAGGACCGCGACCACGGCCGTGGGCTGCCACACCACGGCGAAGGGGACGAGCAGGAGGGTCCCGGCCAGGCCGCCGAAGACCCCGCGTACGGTCGCGCTCATCGACCTGTCGGTGAGTTTCCCGGCGGCGAGGTTGCCGAGAAAGCTGCCCGCGCCGTAGGCGAGCAGGAGCCCGGAGACCGCGGAGGCGGAGAAGCCGGAGACGCGGGTCAGCAGCGGGGAGATGTAGGTGAACACCGCGGACACGCCGGAGAAGCCCACGGCGGTGGTGGCGATGGCGAGCAGTACGGGCCGCCGCGTCACCACCCGCAGCTCGTCCCGCAGGCGCGTGGGCGGCGCCTCCTGCCGGGGCAGTACGGCGGCCAGGAGCGCGGCGCCCACCAGGGCGAGGGCGGTCAGCAGGACGAACGGAGCCCGCCAGCCGGCGTGCTGCCCCAGCAGCGCCCCCAGCGGCACCCCGAGGAGCGTGGCCACGGTGAAGCCGGAAGCGACGGTGGCGATGGCCGAGCCCGCCTTCTCGGCGGGGACCACCCTGGTCGCCGTCACCAGCGCCAGCGCCACGAAGGCCGCGTGACTGAGGGAGGACACGACCCGGCCTGCCAGGAGCAGCCCGAAGGAGGGCGCCACGGCACAGATCGCACTGCCCGCCGCGAACAGCAGCAGCAGCCCGACGGCGAGCCCCCTGCGCGGCAGGCGTGAGGTCAGCAGGGCCATCAACGGCCCGCCGATCACCACACCGAGCGCGTAGGCCGTCACCGCCTGCCCGGCGGTTCCCACGGAGACGTCCAGATCGGAGCCGACCTCGGGGAGCAGCCCGGCGACCAGGTACTCGGAGGTACCCACGACGAAGACACTCGCGCACAGCGACGCGAGGATCGCGAAATCCTTGTTCACGGTCATGGCGCCGACGCTAAAGTCTCATATCGGTAGGAGAGTCAAGTGCTGAGGCGATCGCGACCGGGGTCGCGGTCATCGGGAGGCCCCTGTGCGGATCGGCGAGCTGTCCCGGCGGACGGGCGTGGGCGTGCACCTGCTGCGCTACTACGAGGAGCAGGACCTGCTGCATCCCGAGCGCCGCCCCAGCGGGTACCGGGAGTACGTCGACGAGGACGTCGCCGTCGTCCGCCGTATCCGGAGCCTTCTCGCCGCGGGTCTGAACACCTCGACGATCCGTACGGTCCTGCCGTGTCTGCGGGACGACGGCGAATGGCTCGTCCCGACCTGCTCGGATCTGGTCGCCGACCTCCACCGGGAACGCGACCGCATCGCGCGGGCCATCGCCGACCTGCAGACCTCCATGGCGGCGCTCGACGGAGTCATCGCCGCCGCCCCGGCCGACGTCACCCGGCGGGCGCTCTCCACGCTCAACGCCTGAACGGAACGCCGGCCGGGAGACCATCGCGTCAGCACCGATTCTCGCCGCGTCAGCATCGAGACCGCCGGGCCAGCATCGAGACCGCTGGGTCGGCACCGAGACCGCCGGGTCAGCACCGAGAGAGGCAGCACTTCATGTACGCCAAGCAGTACGAGATCACTCTGCCCGCCGACTACGACATGGAGATCATCCGGAAGCGGGTGGCCGTGGGCGGCCCGACCATGGACGACCGTGCCGGACTCGGCCTGAAGGCCTTCGTCATGCGCGAGCGAGGGGTGAACGGTTCGCCGGTCAACGAGTACGCGCCCTTCTACCTGTGGAACGACACGGGCGCGATGGCCCAGTTCCTCGTTGGCGGGGGCGGGTTCCAGAACATCGTCCGTGACTTCGGGCGCCCCGCGGCGCACCACTGGACCGGTATCGCCTGCCACACGGGGCCCGCCCGTGAGGCGGCCGTCCGGTCGGCTTCGCGCCGCCTCACCCCGATCCCCGCCGACCCCGATCTCCGGGGCGACGGCCTCGGCCTGGCCGCGCTGATCGGGCGGGAGGCGGAGGAACTGCGCGCGCTCGCCCGCCGCGAAGGCGTGCACACCGCCGCCCTCGCCTTCGACCCGCATGCCTGGCAGCTGGTGCGGTTCGTGCTGTGGGCGGACGCCGTGGCACCGGACGAGGACGCCACCGAGCGCTATGAGGTCCTGCACCTCTCCGCTCCCGGCCTGGCCGACCTGCCGGAGGGGCGCACCTGGTAGTCGGCGGGAGGGCCGGCGACGGCGACATGCCGGGCGGGGTGCGGATCACGGGGCGGGCGGCCTCGCGCGCGTAACGTCTCGGGCCACCCGAACCCGGTGCGCGGCCACCCGTGCCGCGTACCCCACCCGATCCGCGAGGCCATCGATGCGCAAGCTCATCCTCTCCATCTCCATGTCCCTCGACGGGTTCTTCGAAGGACCGGACCACGACATCGACTGGCACTTCGTGGACGAGGAGTTGCACCAGCACTTCAACGACGAGCTGGGGAGGATGGGCGCGTTCATCCACGGGCGGGTGACGTACGAGCTGATGGCCGAGTTCTGGCCCACGGCGGACGCCGACCCGGCGAACGCGGGGACGGTGGCCGAATTCGCCGTGATCTGGCGGGACATGCCGAAGTACGTCTACTCCCGGACCCTCACCGAGGCCGGCTGGGGCTCCACGATCGTGCGCGAGGTGGACCCCGACGCGATCCGCGCGCTGAAGGCGGAGCCGGGCGGTGACCTGGTGGTCGGCGGGCCGATGCTGGCCGACGCGTTCCGGCGGCACGGGCTCATCGACGAGTACCGGGTCTACGTCCACCCGGTCCTGATCGGGCGCGGCACCCCGCTCTTCCGCGACACCGACACCCGTACGAACCTGAGCCTCGTGGAGACCCGGCGCTTCGGCAGCGGCGTGGTGCTGCTGCGGTACGAGGCGGGGGAGGGGAGCGGGAACGGAGGCTGAGCTGACACCATGCGGTCGTGGCGGACGACAGCACCCGTGGGTTCCGGGCGGGCCAGACAGCTCTCGTCGTCCGGATCCCGGAGGCGGAGCCCTGCGTCGGCAGGTGGCGTGAACGGTTCGACCCCTCGGCCCGGGCCGGGGTACCGGCCCACATCACCGTGCTCTTCCCGTTCCTCGACGAGAGCCGGACGGACGCGTCCGTCCACTCCGCACTCGCGGACGTGCTCGGCAGCCACCCGGCCTTCGACCTGCGGTTCGAGAGGTGCGGAAGGCTTCCGGGCGTGCTCTGTCTCGACCCCGACCCCGACACGCGGTTGATACGCCTCACGGAGGCGATCGCCGACCGCTGGCCCGAAGCTCCGTCGTACAGAGGGCGGTTCGCCGGGATCGTCCCGCATCTGACCGTCGCCCAGGGCCAGGACGAAGCCGTCTTCGAGCAGGTCGAGGCGGACCTCTCCGGCAGACTCCCGTTCACCGCCCACGTCTCGTCGGTCGAACTCATCGTGCACGACGGCACGGCGTGGCGGGAACGGGCGTCGTTCGCACTCGGAGACCGAGAGCGGCACACCGGTCAATCCCCCTTCAGCGGGCGCGGGTTCGCGTAACGGCTCCCTTGACCCTCACGCGACGTCAGGCCGCATAGTCGGTGCCGTGGAGGATCACTGGACCGTGGGACGCGTGGCCGCGCTGGCCGAGGTGAGCGTCCGTACGCTGCACCACTACGACGAGATCGGGCTCGTACGTCCGTCGGGGCGGACTCCCGCCGGATACCGGGCCTACTCGGCGGGGGACGTGGAGCGGCTCAGGGAGGTACTGGCTTACCGGCGGCTGGGCTTCGGCCTGCGGGAGGTCGCGGAGTTGGTCGGCGACGCGTCCACCGACGCGGTCGCGCACCTGCGCCGGCTGCGCGGGCTGCTGCTGGACCGGCGTGACCGCGCCGATGCCATGGTGGCGGCCATCGACAGGGAACTCGTCACTCGGGCGAAAGGACTGCTGGTGACACCGGAGGAGCAACTGGGGCTGCTCGGAGCGCGGTTGTACGACGCGATCGGCGGCGCCTACCCCGCGACACGGCGTACCGAGCCGCGGTTCGCCGCGCAGATCAGGGACGCGCTCGGGGAGGCGCGCACGGTGCTGAACGTCGGTGCCGGTACCGGCTCCTACGAGCCCGCCGATCGCGAGGTCACCGCCGTGGAGCCGTCGGCGGTCATGCGGGGGCAGCGGCCCGCCGGTTCGGCACCGTGCGTGGCCGCCAGCGCGGAGAACCTGCCGTTCGAGGACCGCTCCTTCGACGTCGCGATGGCCGTCTCCACCGTCCACCACTGGGGTGACCCGATCGCGGGGCTCCGCGAGATGCGGCGCGTGGCCCGCCACGTGGTGGTCCTCACCTTCGACACCGACGAGCCCGGCTGGCAGGACCGGTTCTGGCTCACCCGCGACTACCTCCCCGAGTTCGCCGGCGTCCTCGCGGAATTCCCCTCGCTCGCCGGGATGGCCGACGCGATCGGCGCCCGCGTCGAGCCGGTGCCCGTCCCGTGGGACTGCGCCGACGGCCTGTTCGAGGCGTACTGGCGCCGACCGGACGCGTACCTGGAGGAACACGTGCGCCGGGCGATGTCGGTATGGACGAGGGTCGGGCCGGAGGCCGAGCAGCGGGCGGTTCGCAGCCTCGGCGCCGACCTCCGCTCCGGGCGGTGGGCCGAGCGCAACGGGGAACTCGCGGAGCTCGACGCGGTGGACCTCGGGCTGCGGCTGCTCGTCGCTTGAGCGGGTGTCGGTCGCGGTCCGTGACCAGGCATCCGGCAAGTACCGCCAACCGGTGCGTCCACAGTGGCGAGGGATGGGCCAGTACCGGCCGAGGCAACATCCCCATGTGTCAGTGAAGTTCGCGCCATCGAGCGCGGATGTACGACTGCACCCGGCGTTGTCGGCGGGGGCTGTCAGCGGGCCCAGGGCGGGCAGTGTGGCTTCTGCCTAAGCGGTGGCCGCGTAGGCGGCAAAAGTGCTCCAAGTGCCGGTGGAGACGGTGAGGACGGGGCCTTCGGGGGTCTTGGAGTCACGGATGTGGATGGCGGCAGGGTGGGCGGCGATTTCGACACACGCGCCGCCTTCCTCGTTGCTGTAGCTGGACTTCTTCCAGGAGAAGGCGACTTCGACGCAGGCGCCGCCTTCGCTGCCGCTGTAGCTGGACTTGAACCACGTGTATGCGGTGCTCATTGCTCTCCTAGCAGCCGGTCCAGCAGGCTCTTCGACTCTTCTGCGTTGAGAGCCTGCGTTCGCAGCATCGCATATTTCTGGGTGAGGATGCTGACCTCGTTCGCATCGGCCACGAGCTGGCTACCCCGTTGCGTTTCGGTGTATCCGAGATGCTGGAAGTCGGGAGTTTCCAGCAGGATGAACGGGCCATCGAGCGCAGCGTGGTCGGTCCGTCCCAGTGGCATCACCTGCAAGGTGACTCCCGATAGCTCCGCGCATTCGCGCAGATGGCGGAGGGTCGAGAAGTATGTGACGTCTCCGCCCAGGCGATCCCTGATCACCGCTTCTGAGATGACGAAGCTCAACGTGGGAGGGGTGTCGCGTCGCAGGATGTCCTGCCGCTCCATACGCGTGGCAACCTGCCTTTCGATCTCTGACGCGCTGAGGGCCGGGACCTTGCTGCGGAACACCGCACGCGCGTATTCCTCGGTCTGGAGCAACCCGGGTAGTACCTGGTTCTCGAACCACGACAGCGCCAGAGCTTCGCGCTCCAGGTCCATGTACCGCTCGGCCCAGGCCGGAATCAAGTCAACCTCCGGCATGTGCTCCACTGCGGTTGCCAACGCGCGGTTACTGGGCAGCAGTTCGTCCAAGCGTTCGGCCAAGTCGGGAAGGAGCGATCGCCTGCCCTGCTCGATCGAGGCGATCGTCTCTACCTGTACGCCTGCTGCCGCAGCCAACTGGGTCTGGGTAAGGCCGGCCGCGACGCGGAACAGGGCCACTAGTTTGCCGACGAGTTTCATGGCCGAGGCGTTCCTGCGCTGCGGCTTCTTGGAATACATGGCCTGCCCCTCCCCATCCGGGTCCGTACTTCACGCGCACATGACCCGTACAAAAGATCTGTACGGGTGCGCGTACTGCAACAGCCTAGTAACCGAGGGTGACTCTTGACCGGTGAATGAAGCAAAGGGAACCACCCCTCACCTCGCGCGCCCCGTCCTCCCCGTTCGCCCCGATCCGGCAGTCGCCGTCCGTGAGCTCTTCTTCTGGCGCCGCCGTAACTCGGTGGCCGCCGTGCGCGAGTTCGTGCGGCGGGCCGCTCTGGATTGGGGGCTCGGCGAGCGGGTTGAGGATGTCGTGCTGTGCGCGAGCGAGTTGGCGACCAACGCGGTGCTGCACGGGGTGCCGGCCGGGCGGGGGTATCTCGTGCGGATCGAGAGGCTGGGTGCGTCGGCCGGGCTGCGGATCGAGTTCCACGACAGCGGTGACGGCCGGGACGCGGTCCCGGTGTCCGGCCGGGGATGCCCGGCCGAGGCCGACCCGGGCGCGGAGTCCGGGCGCGGGCTGGTCATCGTCAACGCGCTCGCCGACCGCTGGGGGGCGGCGGTGCGGAGGCCCGGGAAGATCGTCTGGTGCGAGTTCTCGGAGAGTGCGCCTCGTCGGTGACGCCTTGCCCCTCTGTACGCGGCCGGATACGGCCCGGCGGGTGCCGGCTCGCGCCCGGCACCCGCCGTCGTGGGTGACTGATGGGTGCGGAGAGAACTCAGGTGCGCGAGAGCACGTTGAGCGTCCACTTCTGGTACGGGCCGCCGTTGCAGGTCAGGCCGTAGACCTCGTAGTTGGCGTTGCTGTCCAGGCAGATGGAGGTCTGCAGCGAGTTGCGGCGGGAGTCACCGTCCTTGGTCCACACCGCGTCGGGGGACGGGCCCTCGCACAGTTCCTTGGTCGCGACGATGACCTCGTCGGTGAGCCACGGCAGGGCCAGGCAGTTGCCGGTGGCCACCTGCCTGATGGTGCCCGCGGCGGGGCCGGTGTAGGTGAAGGTCCACTGCTGGTAGGGGTCCTTCCGCGCGGGGTCGCACTTCGAGGTGTAGATGTGGCCCCAGGCGTTGCCGTCGAGGCAGAGACCGGTCGCCTTGTTCTGGTAGGTGCCGGTGACGGTGGTCTCCGTGGCGTGGGCCTGCGCGGGCAGGAGGCCGAGGGCGAGTCCTGCCAGGGCGGCTGGCAGCACGGTGCGGCCGAGGGCCTTCGTCGGCTTGCCCGCGGGTCCGAGGAACTTCATGCTCTGTACTCTCCGGTGTCCGGGCCGGGCGAGCTTCGCCCGGCCTGTCGTCATGGATGCTGTCGTCGCTGGTACGAGCAGCGGGGCGTACGGGTTCACACGGGATCGCTCAGAACGAGGTGGCGGTCTCGAAGTCGGACTGCCAGTACGTGACCTGGGCCGAGCTGTCGATCCAGACCGCCTTGCCGAGGGGGACAGTCACCTGACCGTCGTTGAAGCCGCCCTGGTTGTCCTGGAAGGAGACCCGCAGCGCCTTCACGCCGGAGCCGCCCTCGCCGCTGCCGTCCGCGGCCGAGGTGCGCACGGAGGCGTACGCGGACTGGCCGGGCTCCAGGACGATGACGGACTGCGGCACGCTGTTCTCGTCGTAGGCCATGACCGCCTGGGCGCCCTCGTAGCCGATGCCCGGGTAGCCGACCGCGTTGCAGGCCGTCGAGCCGGTGTTCGTCACCGTCAGCAGGACGTGGTTGATCGGGCGGCTCAGGATGGAGCCCTTCACCTTGCTGTTCGTGCCGTCGCAGCTCGGGTAGCTGGGCGCGTCGTCGTCGCTGGACGTGGAGTCGCCGGAGGAGCTGCCGGACGATCCCGTGGAGGAGCCGCCGGAGCCCGAGGTGCTCGAAGCGGAGGACCCGCCCGAGCCGGAAGCGGAACCCGAGGAGCCGGAGCCCGAGGAGTTGGAACCCGAGGAGCCGGAGCCGGAGGAACCCGTGGCGGTCGAGGTGTTCGCCTGGGTGGCGGTCGTGCCGTCCTTCGCGGTGGCGCCGGTGCCGGCCGGGTCCGGCAGAGCGGCGCTGCCGTCGGCGGACACCGGGGTCGAGGCGATGGCCCGGTCGATCGTGGCCCGGTCCTCCTCGCTGCAGGCCGTCAGGGAGAGGGCGCCGATCAGGGCGGCGACGCCGAAGACGGAGGCACGGGTGATGCGGCGGGTGCGGAGCTGACGCATGGTGAGTTTCCTCTTTTGGAGAATGTCTTGGGCGGAACGGGGCGCGCCGCTTGGGCGGCCCGAGGGTGAACCGGTGTGCTGGACAATGAAGTGGTCGTCAGCGCCACAGGTGTGGGAGGACTGCCGTGGAGGCGGCGATCAACCCCCCTGTGGCCACGCTTCCGACGAAGGCCGCGGGGCCGGATTCGGACATGACGATTCCGTGTGTGAGGTGGGTGGGTTCGTGCCGTTCGCGGTCGGCGACCCGGCATGACCACATACTGTCCGGCTCCTTGTCCCAGCGGCAATGGATCACGGCCGACATGGGATGCCGGAACGCTGGAACAGCCTCTGACCTGCGGATATGTGAGGTCCCTGGAACGCTCTTCCGGGACGGGAACGAGGGGGGAACGGTCGCGTGGGCACGGAATTCCAGGACTTCGCCGCAGCGCTGGTCGCGCTGAAGGAGCGGTCCGGCATGAGTTACGGGGCGCTGGCCAAGCGGCTGCACATGAGTACGTCCACGGTGCACCGCTACTGCAACGGCGACGCCGTCCCGCATGAGTTCGCGCCGGTCGAGCGGATCGCGAGGCTGTGCCGTGCGACGCCCGACGAGATGGTCGCGCTGCACCGGCAGTGGATTCTGGCGGACCAGGCGAAGAAGCAGGGTGGAGCGCGGAAGGAGCAGGCGTCGCCGCCGCCCGTGCCGGTCGCCCCCGCCGCCGTCCCCTCCTGGGCCCGGCCGGCCGACGCGGAAGCGGAATTTGCAGAGGACGGAGAAGCGGAACGGGGCGGGGAGCCGGAAGCGGGACCGGCGCGGGAATCGGAGGCGGGACCGGCGCGGGACGAGGCACCGGACGCGACTCCCGTCCCTGCCCCGGCCCCGGTTTCGCCCCCTGCTCCTGCCCCGGCTCCGGTTTCGCCCCCGGTCCCTGCCCCGCCGGCAGCCGACGCCGACGACCCGCTGGTGACGGAGCGCCAGGGAGGCCCGAGTGGTTCTGGTCGTCCGCGTTCCCGGCGTACGCGCGTCCTGCTGGCCGCCGCCGTGGTGGTCGCCCTCAGCGTGCCGTCCGTGCTCGTCGCCCGTAACCTCGCGGGCGGGTCCGACGACGGCCGGAACGCCGACGCGGCCACCGCTACCGCCGTACATAACGCCTCGCCGAGCCCGTCCCGCAAGCCGTCCGCCAAGCCGTCGGCGAGCGCCTCCGCGTCCGCCTCGGCGTCCGCGTCGCCGTCCGCCTCCGCCGCCGGGCCGACCGCCACAGCGGGCCCGGCGGGGAAGGGGACGGGGGAGGTGTCGTCGGACGAGGTTCCGTTGCGCGCCACCATCACCTCGTACAACTGGGATTCGCCCTGCGGGCAGTACACCCTGCTGGACGAGGACCCGAACGATGTGCCGCCGCCGCCGAGCCCCCAGAGCAGCCGGGGCTGGGCGAAGGCGTTGGGCGGGGTGGACGGCGGCTCTCAGCTGCTGGAACTGACGCTCCAGGGCTCCTCGTCCGAGGCGGTCGTCGTCAGCGGCCTGCACGTGCGGGTCGTGACGCGGAAGGCGCCGCTCGCCTGGAACTCCTTCTCGATGGCCGAGGGATGCGGCAGCAGCATCCTCCCGCAGAGTTTCGACATCGACCTCGACGACGCCCAGCCACGGACGAAGCCGGTCGCGGGGAAGCAGGGGGACGCCGTCGTCCCCGCGCAGGACTTCCCGTTCCGTACGAGCTCCACCGACGTACAGGTGCTGAACCTCGACGCCCACGTGGAGGGGCACGACGTGTCCTACTACCTGGAGCTCGACTGGACCAGCGGGGGCCGGAGCGGCACCCTGCGGGTGGACGACCACGGCGAGCCGTTCCGTACGAGCAGCGTCAAGGCCCGGCCCGAGTACATCTACTGGCAGGACCGGGCGCAGTGGATGGACAAGGACTACGTCGATCCGTCCCTGGCGGACGAGGGGGAGTGACACCGCGATGAGCGACATGTACGCGGCTTCCGGGGACGTCGGGATCGCGGCGGCCGGGGCGGAGGCGGGCGCAGGGGTGGTGCGCGCCCTCCACGGCCGGCGCCTCGCCCGGGTCGAAAAGGGCGGCGGGGACTTCGCGACCGCCGCCGACCTGGAGGCGGAACGGGCGATCCTCGACACCCTCCGCGCCGCCCGGCCCGACGACGCGGTGCTCGGCGAGGAGAGCGGGCAGCGGGGCGCGGCCGACGCCGCACGCCAGTGGCTGGTGGACCCCCTGTGCGGCACCCTGAACTACGCCGCCGGGACCCTGGTGGTGGCCGTCAACGTGGCTTTGCTGGACGGAGAGTCGGGCGGCGGGGCGGCTGCGGTGGCGGACCCCTTCGGTGAGGAGTTCTTCCTGACCGACGGCCGGAGCGCTTGGGTGCGCCGCGACGGGACCGAAGCACCCCTGCACCCCTCCTCGGCCACGCGGCTGGTGGACGTCAACCTCGACCCGCCGTTCCCGAGCGCCCCCGGATTCCGGGCGGTGGACCTGCTGGCCCACCCCGACTTCGGCCTGTGGTTCCGGCCCCGGGTGGTGTCCTCGACGCTGGCGGTGGCCTGGGTCGCGGCGGGCAAGCGCGCCGCGTACGTCACCGACGGCGGCGACCTCTCCGGCAGCGTGCACTTCGCCGCCGGAATCGCCCTCTGCCGGGCCGCCGGCTGCGTCGTCACCGACCTTTACGGCGCCCCGCTCGGCCCCGACGCCCGGGGGCTCGTGGTAGCCGCCGACACCGAGACGCACGGGCTGCTGATGTCGATGATCCGAGGCTGAGAGCGCCGGCCGGGTCCCAACTGACGGCCGTGTCCTGACAGCTCTTTCCTGCCTAGCCTTCGGCGGCCTTGGACGCCCTGTCCACTCCGTTCGCCCCGACCGCTTCCCGGAAGGTGACGACCGCCTCGCCGTTCTCCCGGGCCCAAGCGGTGAGCATCCTGATCGGCTCCTCCAGGGTCCGCCCGAGAGCGGTCAGGCTGTACTCCACGCGCGGCGGAGCCTCGGCGTACGCGTGGCGTTCGACGAGCCCGTTCGCCTGGAGGCGGCGAAGCGTCTGGGTCAGTACCTTGCGCGAGATTCCACCGCTCAGCTCGACCAACTCGCCGTGGCGCAGGGGGCCGTCGGTCAGCGCGAAGAGCGTGACCATGGACCACTTGCTCGCGATGATCTCCATCGCGAGGAGAGCGGGGCAGTCGGCGAGGAAGATGCTTCCGGGGCGCAGGCTCACGTCTCGAAGGTTACCCGGAGGTTCCTGACGGCTGTCTATCGTCGGTGAGGTGCGCACGTCTCCTGTTCGCCTCCCGCATGATCGAGGTCTCCTGTGTTCATCTTCCTGGTCGTCACAACTGTGCTCATGTCGGCGGTACTTCTGATATCGGCCGGAGCCAAATCCCTGCGGACGCGCCACATCACCGAGCAGATGACCACTCTCGGAGTGCCGATGGGCCTGATGACGTTCCTGATCGCCGCCCAGGTGGCGGGCGCGGCCGGTGCGATCGCCGGACTCCGGTGGGCACCTCTCGGAATCGCCGCCGCCGTCGGCCTGACCCTCTACTTCGCCGGGGCCGTCGCCTTCCACCTGCGCGTCCGCGACCACAAGGGCGCGCTTCCGGCGGCGGTTCTCGCAGTGGCCTCCGTCGCCCTGATCGTGCTGCGCGCCGCCGCCGTCTGACCTGCCGTGCCTCTCGGTTCACGCACCGGCGCGCAGTGGGGGACAGCCCTCAGCCGTCCGTCGCTATCCCTCGCGCGTGCAGGATTTCCACCATCTCCGACGACCAGAAGTCGTCCGCTCCTCTGATCCGCTTGAGGTTGGGGAGCAGCGGCAGGTCGTCGAGGGAGCGGACGTCGAAGAGGTCATCCTCACCGTCCCAGACCGGTGAGCAGTGGTAATAGACCCGGAGTCCACCGTCGAGTATCAAATCCTCCACGGAGGCGAGGAGTTCGTCGCTGATCTCCAGCGCGTCGAAGTACTTTCGGGCGACGGGCAGCACCTGGTGACTCAGTCTCTTCTTCTCGGTGTAGGCGCGCGCGGGGTCGCCGTCGGCCTTGGCCAGACCTTGCGCCACGAGGTAGGCCGCCAAGTCGAACCGGGGGGTGAGGGTCCCGTCCGTGTACATGAGCCGGTCGATCACCAGCAGCTTGAAGTTGAAGTCGGTGAACTGCGTCATGGGCGCACCATACGACCAGGGTGTGACAGCCCCGAGCCGCCGGTGCTCCTGTGAGGTTTGTGTTCCGGCGCGAGCGCCGCGGCCGGGCTCATGACCCGTCGCGGTCCGGACGACAGGAAAGCTCCTGGGCCCCGCGTCGCCTTCGTGCAGGACAGTACGGGAGTGACCCGGCGTATCGCGGGCAGCCGGAACGACGGCCGACCGCCCGTCCCCGACCCCCGCCGGGGGCAGCGGGCCCCAGCCCTCGCCCTCCGGAAGGTGATCCATGACCAGCAACACGCTCGACGCCGCGCCCTCCGGCAGCGGCGCGGCCGACCCCGTCGGCACGCTCGACCCGGAACTCTCCGCCGAGCGGGTCCAGCGACTCAGACGGCGGCTGGAGCGCCTCATCGGGATCGCCGCGACCGAGGGGAACGAGCTGCTCCCGCTCCGCAACGGCGACGAGATATTCGGCGCGATGCTCGGCGCGATACGGGCCGCCGAGCACACCGTGGACATGATGACCTTCGTGTACTGGCGGGGGGAGATCGCCGAGAAGTTCGCCGAGGCGCTCTCCGAACGCGCCCGGGCCGGGGTCCGGGTGCGGCTGCTGCTCGACGGGTTCGGCAGCCGGCTCATCGAGAAGGACCAGCTGGCGATGATGAGCGACGCGGGCGTGCACGTCGCCTGGTTCCGCAAGCCGCTCTACCTGTCGCCGCTCAAGCAGAACCACCGCTGCCACCGCAAGGTCCTCGTCGTGGACGAGCGGACCGCCTTCACCGGCGGGGTCGGGATAGCCGAGGAGTGGTGCGGCGACGCGCGCAACGAACACGAGTGGCGGGACACCCATGTCCGGCTGCGCGGTCCCGCCGTCGACGGGCTCGCCGCCGCGTTCGCGCAGAATTGGGCCGAGTGCCACGAGGAGCTCTTCGACGCCGAGGACCGGTTCGTACCGGGCGCTCCCGAGGGCGACGCGATCGTGCAGGTGGTACGGGGCTCCGCCAGCTTCGGCTGGCAGGACATGCAGACCCTGATCCGGGTCGTCCTGGAGTCCGCCGAGGAGCGCGTCCGCCTCACCACCGCGTACTTCGCGCCCGACGCGTACTTCACCGAGCTGCTCTGCGCCACCGCCCGGCGCGGCGTCGAGGTCGAGATCCTGCTCCCCGGCCCGTACACCGACAAGCGGGTCTGCCAGCTCGCGGGGCAGCGGTACTACGAGGACCTGACCGCGTGCGGGGTGAAGATCCACCAGTACCAGCCGACGATGATGCACACCAAGACCCTCACCGTGGACCGGGTCGCCGCCCTCATCGGCTCCACCAACTTCAACCGGCGCTCCCTCGACCACGACGAGGAGGTGATGCTCGCCGTGCTGGACCCGGAGTTCACCGCCGTACTCGACGGCCACTTCGAGCAGGACCGCGCGGCGAGCGAGCTGATCGACGGCCGCCGCTGGCGCCGCCGCTCGCTGGTGCAGCGGGCCCGCGAGGCGTCGGTGTACCCGATCCGCCGGTTCCTCTGAGCCCCGCCCCCAGGTGTGGCGTGGGCCGCGCGGGGCACATGAAAGGCCCCAGCCGCCGTACGGCCGGAGGCATTGCCCGCCCCCTGGGCCGTACGTCACCTGAAGGGAGAGGCCCATGAGCGCGTTCGCCGACACTTCACGGGAAACGACGACGGCGGCGGTGATCACCGAACCCGTGCCCGATCTCCAGCTCCAGCTGCTGATCCAGCTCCTCGACCGCGAACTCCGCTCCAGCCTGCCGCTGACCCTCACCCTCTCCGGCGGGATCCTGCACGGGGACCTGATCGGCCACGAGGAGTGGAAGGCGGAGTGGGCGCGGAGCCTGCGCCAGGTGGAGGGCGAGGGCGCGAACCTCCTCGCGGAGTTCCCCGAGACCGTCGACCAGGGGCTCAGCGAGTTCGGCGCCGAGGAGGACCCGGGGCTGCCGCGCTGGATCCACCTGCGGGACGTCACCCTCAGCGTCGGCGGCGTCAGCCCGGTGCTGCTGCCGCTGTGGCGCGGACGGCTCGCCGACGTGTCGGGGTGGGCGCTGGGACGGCCGCAGTAGTCGTGGGCCGTACGCGTACGGGCGCACGCATGGCGGAGGCCCGGCGGATCGGGAAGATCCGCCGGGCCTCCGTGCGTCAGGTGCGCACCGCCGTCAGAGGCGCTCGGGCGTCCGGATGCCCAGCAGCTCCATGCCCGTGTGCAGGGTGCGGGCGGTCAGCTCCACGAGGAAGAGCCGGTTCTCGACGACCTCGGGGGCGTTGTCGTCGCTGAGGACCTGGCACTGGTCGTAGAAGGTCGTCAGGTGCGAGGCCAGCTGGTAGAGGTACGCGGCCAGCTTGTGGGGCTCGTAACCCGCCGCGACCTCGTCCAGGGTCTCGCCGAACCGGTCCAGGTGCAGACCGAGCGCGCGCTCCGCCGGGGCCAGCTCCAGCTCCGGGTGGGCGGCGGGCTTCGCGTCGCCGGCCTTGCGGAGGATCGAGCGGATACGGGCGTAGGCGTACTGGAGGTAGACCGAGGTGTCGCCGTTGAGCGAGACCATCTGGTCCAGGTCGAACTTGTAGTCGCGCACGGCGGACGTGGACAGGTCGGCGTACTTCACCGCGCCGATGCCGACGTACCGGCCGTTCTCGACGATCTCCTCCTCGGAGAGGCCCACCTTCTCGGCCTTCTCCCGCACCACGGCCGTCGCCCGGGAGACCGCCTCGTCGAGGAGGTCCTCCAGCCGGACGGTGACGCCCTCACGGGTCTTGAACGGCTTGCCGTCCTTGCCGAGGACCGTGCCGAAGGCCAGCTGGTGCGCCTTGACGTCCTCGCCGAGCCAGCCGGCCCGGCGGGCGGTCTCGAAGACCATCTTGAAGTGCAGCGACTGCCGGGCGTCCACGACGTACAGCAGGGTGTTCGCCTTGAGGTTCTGCACCCGGTCGCGGATGGCGGAGAGGTCGGTCGCCGCGTAGCCGTAACCGCCGTTGGTCTTCTTGACGATCAGCGGGACCTGGTTGCCGTCCGGGCCCTTCACGTCCTCGAAGAAGACGCAGAGCGCACCCTCGGAGCGCACGGCGACGCCGGTCTCCTCCAGGATGCGGCAGGTCTCCTCCAGCATGTCGTTGTAGCCCGACTCGCCGACGATGTCCGGGTCGGAGATCTCCATGTCGAGCTTGTCGAAGACGGAGTAGAAGTAGACCTTCGACTCGTCCACGAACCGCTGCCACATGGCGAGCGTCTCCGGGTCACCGGCCTGGAGCGCGACCACCCGGTCCCGGGCACGGGCCTTGAACTCCTCGTCGGAGTCGAAGAGCGCGCGGGACGCCTTGTAGAGCCGGTTCAGCGAGGACATCGCGGCCTCGCCCTCGGAGGCGGCGCCGGTGCCCGCGGTCTCGTGACCGAGCTGGTCCGGGTGCTCGACGAGGTACTGGATGAGCATGCCGAACTGGGTGCCCCAGTCGCCGATGTGGTGGCGCCGGACCACGGACTCGCCGGTGAACTCCAGGATGCGCACCATCGCGTCGCCGATGACCGCCGACCGCAGGTGGCCGACGTGCATCTCCTTGGCGACGTTCGGCTGGGCGTAGTCGATGACCGTCGTGCCGGCGTCCGGCGCGGTCGGCACACCGAGGCGGCCCTCCGCGTCGGCGGCCCGCCCGGCGAGCGTCTCCAGGATCGCCCGGTCGGTGAGGGTGATGTTGAGGAAGCCGGGCCCGGAGACCCCGATCTCCTTGATCAGCCCGCCCGCCGGGATCGCGGCCGTGACCTGCGAGGCCAGCTCACGGGGGTTGCCCTTGAGCTTCTTGGCCAGCGCCAGGATGCCGTTGGCCTGGAAGTCGGCCCGGTCGCTTCGTCGCAGCAGCGGGTCGGCGGCGCCGGCGTCCGGCAGAGCTGCCGTCAGGGCGTCCGCCAGCTGCTGCTGGAGCGTGGAAGCGAGGGAAGGGACCGAGGCCATGTGCCGGCTGCCGTTTCCGTAGGGGGTAATGGGTTTCCCCAAGTATCCCACGGGCGGTGAGCACGTTCGCAAAGCCATTTGAGCGCGCCGGGGGCTGCCCGGTGTCCCGTGGCGGATCACGGGACGGCCCCCGGGGAAGTCATTTTCGCGCTCCGCCGTGTACCTGGGAGAATGACAGGGCCCCCGAAAGATTCCTGTACGAGAGAAGGGCGTGCCGACCGTGGCCGAGAGTCAGACAAGCACCGAGACCGACTGGGTCTCCCGCTTCGCGGACGATGTCATCGCCGAATCGGAGCGTCGTGCGCCTGGCAAACCGGTCGTCGTCGCGTCCGGGCTGTCCCCGTCCGGCCCGATCCACCTCGGCAACCTCCGCGAGGTCATGACCCCGCACCTGGTCGCCGACGAGATCCGCCGCCGCGGGTACGAGGTCCGCCACCTGATCTCGTGGGACGACTACGACCGGTACCGCAAGGTCCCGAACGGCGTCCCCGGCATCGACGCGTCCTGGGCCGAGCACATCGGCAAGCCGCTGACCTCGGTGCCCGCCCCGGCCGGGTCCGCGTACCCGAACTGGGCCGAGCACTTCAAGGCCGCCATGGTGGAGGCGCTGGCCGAGCTGGGCGTCGAGTACGACCCGATCAGCCAGACCGAGCAGTACACCGCGGGCGTCTACCGCGAGCAGATCCTGCACGCGATGAAGCACCGCGCGGACATCGACGCCGTCCTCGACCGCTACCGGACGAAGAAGGACCCGGCCGCCGCGGGCAAGGGCAAGCAGCAGCAGAAGAAGGTCGACGAGGCCGAGCTGGAGGCCGCCGAGGGCTCCGGCGCGGCCGACGAGGACGACGGCAGCGGCAGCTCCGCCGGGTACTTCCCGTACAAGCCGTACTGCGGCAACTGCGGCAAGGACTTCACCGTTGTCACCTCCTACGACGACGACACCACCGAGCTGAACTACACCTGCTCGGAGTGCGGCTTCGCCGAGACCGTGCGGCTCAACGAGTTCAACCGCGGCAAGCTGGTCTGGAAGGTCGACTGGCCGATGCGCTGGGCGTACGAGGGCGTGATCTTCGAGCCCAGCGGCGTGGACCACTCCTCGCCGGGCTCGTCGTTCGTCGTCGGCGGCCAGATCGTCCGCGAGGTCTTCGACGGTGTCCAGCCGATCGGCCCGATGTACGCCTTCGTCGGCATCTCCGGCATGGCGAAGATGTCCTCCTCCAAGGGCGGGGTGCCGACCCCGGCCGACGCCCTGAAGATCATGGAGGCGCCGCTGCTGCGCTGGCTGTACGCGCGCCGCAGGCCCAACCAGTCCTTCAAGATCGCCTTCGACCAGGAGATCAACCGGCTCTACGACGAGTGGGACTCCCTGGAGCGCAAGGTCGCCGAGGGCACCGCGCTCCCGGCCGACCTCGCCGCCCACGGCCGCGCCGTCCGCACGGCCGCCGGTGAGCTGCCGAGCACCCCGCGCCCGCTGCCGTACCGCACGCTGGCCTCCGTCGCCGACATCACCGCCGGCGCCGACGACCAGACGCTGCGCATCCTCAGCGAGCTCGACCCGGAGAACCCGCTCACCTCGCTCGACGCGGTGCGCCCCCGCCTCGACCGCGCCGAGAACTGGATCACCACCCAGGTCCCGGCCGAGGCCCGCACCGTCGTCCGCACCGAGCCGGACGCCGAACTCCTCGGCTCCCTCGACGAGCAGGGGCGCGAGTCGCTGCGCCTGCTGCTGGAGGGCCTGGACAGCCACTGGTCGCTGGACGGGCTCACCACGCTCGTCTACGGCGTGCCGAAGGTGCTCGCCGGTCTTGAGCCGGACGCCAAGCCGACGCCCGAACTCAAGGTGGCCCAGCGGTCGTTCTTCGCGCTGCTCTACCGACTGCTCGTCAGCCGGGACACCGGCCCGCGCCTGCCCACCCTGCTCCTCGCCGTCGGCGCGGACCGGGTGCGGGTGCTGCTCGGGGCGTAGGCGCAGGCAGGACGCACGGAGAAGGGGCCGCCGCCCGGAGGGATCCGGGTGGCGGCCCCTTCCCTTCGAGGGCTCACGAGTTTTTACGGGTTCGGGTGCGGGCTCCCCGTTGACACGGTGATCACCACGGGCGTTCGCTACGGGGAGGGCGGACCGCACGCACGGTGCGACGTCCGGGAAACGGCGTCGAGGACGCCGACGGGGGCGGGGCGGGCGGGGTTCTCATGAGCTGGTACCTGATGATTGTCGGCGCGGGGCTGGCAGCGGAGGCAATTCCCTACTTGTCCGGCCGGAAGACGGCCGGATTCGGCCGTCCCCGGGTCGGCGGCTGGGCGCTGGCGACCTCGGGGACCGCTGTCTTCCTCGGCGGGCTGGTGGACGCCGCCGGATGGGGCGACGCCGGGGCATTGACCGCGATCTGCCTCGCCCCCGTCGGACTGATGCTGTTCGTGAGCAGCGCCCCGGTCACCCGGTTCACCCGGCGCCGCAGAGGCTGACACCGGCGCTCTCCTCCCGGCGTCCGGCTCAGGCGATGTGGTCGGCCGCGAGCTCCGCGTCGTACCGCTGCTTGAAGTCCGGCATCAGGCGGCGCAACAGGGCGGCGCTGCGCGGGTGCTGGACGTTGTGGCCGTCGGCGAGGTGGATGCCGAGGACGTCGACGCTCGGGTAGCCGCTGTTGGTCTGCACGAACTCCCGGAAGACCTGGTACGCGATCTCGGCGTACTCGGCGTCTTCCGCGTTCTCGGCCTCGGCGGTGACCTGCGCGGCCCGCTCCTCGGCTTCCCGCTCGGCCTCGCGCACGGTCTCCTCGGCCGCCTGGACGGCCTCCCGCGCGTCCACGTCGGCCTGTGAGTCGGCCTCCTGCTGCCCGGCGCGCTGGTGCGGGACGGCGCCGATGGTGCCCACGTTGCCGAGCGGGCGGGTACGGCCGCCGGGGCCCGAGGGCACCTGGGTGGGCGTGCGCTCGAAGGTGTCCTCGTAGAAGGGGTCGTAGTCGCCCTGGTACGGCTGGTCCGCCGGCTGCCCCGCGAACCACGGGCTGGTCCGCGCGTCCGGGTCGGGGTCCTCCGGCGCCCAGTCGCCGCGCTCCTGCTGCTGGGTGTCCTGCGGGTACGGCCCCTGGGGGTACGGGTCCTGCGGATACGCGTCCGGCGGCACGTCCTCGGGGGCGTACCCGTCGGGGGCGTACCCGTTCCGGGCGGGCCCGTCCTGCTGCTGGCCGTTGCGCTGCTGGCCGTTGCGCTGCTGGGGGAGGGACGCGCGCGGGGGAAGGTCACGCTGCTGCGGGTGGGGCGCCCCGTCCTGCCGGCGCTCCACGTCCTGCGCGTGCTCCGCGCCCTGCCGGTCCTGGCCGCCCTGCCGGTCCTGCTCCCCCTGGTACGGGGCGAGTTCGGGCTTCGGCGCGGGCGGCAGCAGGACGGGCTCGATCCCGGCCGCCGCGAGCCCGGCCGGGGCGGTCTCGGCGAGCGGTACGCCGAACTTGGCGAGCCGCAGCGGCATCAGCGCCTCGACCGGGGCCTTGCGCCGCCAGGCCCGGCCGAAGCGGGCCTGCAGCCGGGCCTGGTAGACCAGCCGGTCCTGTTCGAGCTTGATGACCTGCTCGTAGCTGCGCAGCTCCCAGAGCTTCATGCGCCGCCACAGCTTGAACGTCGGTACGGGGGAGAGCAGCCAGCGGGTGAGGCGCACGCCCTCCATGTGCTTGTCGGCGGTGATGTCGGCGATCCGGCCCACCGCGTGACGGGCGGCCTCGACGGCGACGACGAAGAGGATCGGGATCACCGCGTGCATGCCGGTGCCGAGCGGATCGGGCCAGGCGGCGGCGCCGTTGAACGCGATGGTCGCGGCCGTCAGCAGCCACGCCGTCTGGCGCAGCAGCGGGAACGGGATGCGCATCCACGTCAACAGCAGGTCCAGCGCCAGCAGTACGCAGATGCCCGCGTCGATGCCGATCGGGAACACCAGGGAGAAGTTCCCGAACCCCTTCTCCAGGGCGAGTTCGCGCACGGCTGCGTACGAGCCGGCGAACCCGATCGCGGCGATGACCGCCGCTCCTGCGACGACGAGCCCGATGAGTACCCGGTGCGTGCGTGTGAGCTGCATCGCGGCCACCCGCGATCCCCTCCCCGACCTCTGTTCTCCGCCCGGCTTCCGACATCCGGTGGGGGCCAGCCTGGCACATGTGTACGAGAGGTGATGCGCGGGGAGGTCGGGAGGGCCGCCCGGAGGGCTGTCCCAGGGGAGCCATCGATTCCGCAAAGGGGGCTCTGGGCTGGGACGTTGGCCCAGGGGCGATTTTCGGTCACGACTTGGGACCGGCCGACGGAACCGGCCCGACCCAGTCCTACGCTGAGCTCGCGAGAGGCCGCCCACAGCCCTTTCGGCCCCTACGAGCCTGCCTGGTGATGACTCATGACCTCGGACGTCGTCTCCGTACGCCCCGCTACCCGCTGGATGATGGCCCCCACCGCCTTCGTCCTCGCGACCAACGCCCTCAGGGCCGTCCAGGGGGGCGAGGCGTACCAATGGTGGATTTTCGGCGGCATGGCGGTGCTGTTCCTGGGCGTCCTCGTGGCCGTCCGCTTCAAGTGCGCCGTCACCGTCACCGCCGACACCGTCACCGTGCGGCAGCCCCTGCGGACCGTCTCCTTCGGTCTCGACCGGCTGCGTTCGGTCTCCGGCGGGTTTCCGCCGGGCAAGAAGCGTGGCTTGGTGGGGCTGAGGTTCGAGGGGGTCGACGGGACCCGCGCCTCGTTCAGCATGGTGGCCGTGTCCCCGGCCGACCGCCGGCGCCTGGTCGCCGCCCTCACGGAGCGCACGGCGCCGGACGTGGTGCGGTGGGACGAGCTGATGCGCGCCATGCTCGCCGAGGGCCGGGCCACGGACACACCTCCGGGGCCCGGCCCTCGGAAAGCGGCCGGACCCCGGAGCGGGACCCGCAAGGTGTCCTGACCGGACACCGTCCGGACGTCAGGACTTCGTCGTCGGCCAGGACATCTTCATCGCCTAGGACTTCTTCGTCGCCCTGGGCGTCGCCTTCGCGGTGGCGCCCGAGTCCGTGTCCGAGCCGGAATCCGCGTCCGAGCCGGAGTCCGAGGCGGCGCTCTTGCTGCTGCTCGTCTTCGGGCTGTCGCTCTCGTCGCTGCTGCTCTTGCTGCTGCTGGTCTTCGGGCTGGAGCTGGTGGTGGCGCTCGGGCTCGACGAATCGTCCGTGGTGGTGCCGCCCGCACCGCCGACGGCCGCCACGGCCTCCTTCGCCGCGGTCTGCGCGCCCGCCAGGATGTCCGCGGCGGACGGGGCCTTGGCGCCCGCGTAGCCGGTGCCGTTGTAGTTCACGGAGACGACGACGTTGGCCGTACGCACGACGATCGCGGCGTAGGAGAAGTCCTCGCTCGTCTTGTTCAGGGTGTACGTGACGGCGGTCGCCTGGTCGCCGATGCCGGAGACGGGCGCGGTCGCGAGCTTCTTGGCACCGTCGACGGCCTGCGCCTTGGCGACCGACTTGGTGAAGTCGGTGGTCGCCCGGTCGGCGCCGCTGCCGAGGGCCTCGTCGGATTCGTACCGGACGAAGCCGATGTCCAGCCAGTGGTAGACGGAGCCCTTGACGCCCTTGTCGTCCAGGCCGTTCCAGGAGCAGCTGCCCCGGGCGTCGTCGTCGGAGGACTTGCCCACGGTGCCGCCGGCCTTCTTCGCGGACGGGACGAGCTTCTTGACCGTCTTCGCGGAGAGCGCCTTGCACGGGTCGGGCAGCCCGGCGAACTTCGCCGGCTCCACGGTGGGGGTCGGTGAGGCGGAGGCGGCGGCGCTCGACGAGCCGGAGGAGGCGGAGCCGGCGCCCTTCTCCTTCGCGTCGTCGCCGGAGTCCGACGAGCAGCCGGCGGCGACGAGCATCACCGGGACGGCGGCGCAGAGGAGTATGCGGGACAGTCGCGGAGCTGATCGGTGCATGGTTCCTTCACTCGGACGGGACGGCGATCGCGGTCGTGCGGTCGGGCCGGCGTTCAGCCGTGCGGGCGTTCGTGCTCGGCTTCCGGCGGGTGCCGTGCGGCGGTCGGTGTACGGGCGGGCGGTGGTGCGGGTGCGTGTTCCGAGGAGCCACCGTACGACGGACGCGGAACCCGCGGGGCCGCGGCGGCGACCCGCGACGGCCCCGGCGGGGGTTCTGCCGGCGCCCGTCGGAGCGGTCTATTCGTTGATGTTCTCGTCCAGCCCGCGGGCCAGTGCCTGGGCCTTCTCCTGGAGTTCCGCACTCTCGGGCACGTCGCCGGCGTCGGCCGCCTGCTCGGCGTACCGGACGGTCACGACCACGTTCGATGTGCGGAAGACCACGCTGACCGTGCGGCGCTGCGAGGTCGAATCTCCGCTTTCGAGCGAATCGTTCAGGAATGCGGCATTTCCGATGTTGTCCAGCACCCGGGGCGCACGTTCGCCGGAGGCGTCGGCGCCGCCGTCGCCACCGCTGTCGCCCCCGTTCGCGGCCGGTGACGCGGTCGCCGCCGGGGAGGTGGAGCCCTGCGGGGCCACCCCCGTCCCGTCGGACGCGGCCGGATCCGCCGAGGGGTCCGCCGGGGCGTCGGCGGAGGGGTCCCCCGAGTCGTCGGCCGAGTCGTCCGCAGAAGGGGACGAGGAGAGGGAGGGCGCGGGCAGGCCGACCGCCTCCGCCTTCTTCCCGTACACGGTGGCGGCGGTGTCCTCGTCGCTCACGGAGGGGTCGTAGGAGACGACCCGCTCGAAGTCGACCACCAGGGTGCGGGTCGAGTCGGCGTCCCGCGCCTGCCAGGTGCACCCCACCTTGCGGTCGGTGTCGTACGTGACCGAAGCCCGGCCCTCGTACGCCTTCTCGCGCTGTTCCTCGGGGAGGTCCGCCACGCCCGGCAGGAGCTGCTTGAGCGTGTTCACGCTCACGGACCGGCAGGCTTCCGGCAGGGTCTGGTACTTGCCCGGGGGTGCGACGGAGACGGTCGGGGTGCCGGGCTTCGCGTCGGCGGTGGCGTCCTCGGTGCCCGAGCCCCCGGTGCAGCCGGCGACGAGCGCCGCGAGAAGCGCGATGCCGGGAACGTACGCCATGGGTCGCAAGGTCCCAGGCCCCCTTCGGTACGAAAACGAGTTGCCGCGCTACGGCGGCCGGTGGACACAATGTGTATCGCACGTGCGGCTGTGAATGCCGGTCGGCCGAGATGTTTGCCGATCTTGGCACCCGTTTTGCGCTTTAAGTCTTTTGGGCCCTTTCGGGCCTCTTCAGCTATCTGTCCTGCCAGCTTCCTGTCGGGGGAAATCGAGGGTTCATGTCGTACGTGGAGATGCCGGGAGCGCAGGTACCGATCCGGATGTGGACCGATCCCGCGTCGGTCGAGGACGTCGCGATGCAGCAGCTGCGCAACGTCGCGACCCTGCCGTGGATCAAGGGCCTCGCCGTGATGCCCGACGTCCACTTCGGCAAGGGGGCGACGGTCGGCTCGGTGATCGCCATGCACGGCGCGGTCTGCCCCGCCGCCGTCGGCGTGGACATCGGCTGCGGCATGTCCGCCGTCAGGACCTCCCTCACCGCGAACGACCTGCCCGGTGACCTCTCCCGGCTGCGCTCCCGCATCGAGGAGGCGATCCCGGTCGGGCGCGGGATGCACGAGGAGCTGGTGGACCCGGCCGGGCTGCCCGGGGCGGGTGCGGCCGGCTGGGACGACTTCTGGAGCCGGTTCGGCGGGATCGCCGAGGAGGTGAAGTTCCGCCAGCAGCGGGCGGTGCGGCAGATGGGCACGCTCGGCGGCGGCAACCACTTCATCGAGTTCTGCCTCGACGAGACGGGCTCGGTCTGGCTGATGCTGCACTCCGGTTCCCGCAACATCGGCAACGAGCTGGCCGACCACCACATCGGCATCGCCCAGAGCCTCCCGCACAACCAGGGCCTCGTCGACCGCGACCTCGCGGTCTTCGTCGCGGACACCCCGCAGATGGCCGCCTACCGCAACGACCTGTTCTGGGCGCAGGAGTACGCCAAGTTCAACCGCGCCGTCATGATGGGGCTCTTCCAGGACGTGGTCCGCAAGGAGTTCCGGAAGGCGAAGGTCACCTTCGAGCCGGTCATCTCCTGCCACCACAACTACGTGTCCGAGGAGCGGTACGACGGCATGGACCTGCTGGTCACCCGGAAGGGCGCGATCCGGGCGGGCTCCGGCGAGTACGGGATCATCCCCGGGTCCATGGGCACCGGCTCGTACATCGTGAAGGGCCTCGGCAACGAGAAGTCCTTCAACTCCGCCTCGCACGGCGCGGGCCGGCGGATGAGCCGGATGGCCGCGAAGCGCCGGTTCACCACCAAGGACCTGGAGGAGCAGACGCGCGGCGTCGAGTGCCGCAAGGACTCCGGCGTGGTGGACGAGATCCCCGGCGCGTACAAGCCGATCGAGAAGGTCATCGACCAGCAGCGGGACCTGGTGGAGGTCGTCGCCAAGCTGAAGCAGCTGGTCTGCGTGAAGGGCTGAGACGGGGGACGCGCCCACCGGCCGGGCCGGTGGGCGCGCGGCCGTCGCTCAGAGCGTGCGGTGGACCTTGTAGTTGGACGCCTGGGCGCGCGGGCGGACGACGAGGAGGTCGATGTTGACGTGGCTGGGACGCGTCACGGCCCAGCCGACGGTGTCGGCCACGTCCTCGGCGGTGAGCGGCGCGTCGACGCCCGCGTACACCTTGGCGGCCTTCTCCTCGTCACCCCGGAACCGGTTGGTGGCGAACTCCTCGGTCTTCACCATGCCGGGCGCGATCTCGATGACCCGGACCGGCGTCCCGACGATCTCCAGCCGCAGCGTCTCGGCGAGCACGTGCTCGCCGTGCTTGGCCGCGACATAGCCCGCGCCGCCCTCGTACGTCCCGTGGCCCGCCGTCGAGGTCAGCACCACGACCGTGCCGTCACCGCTCGCCGTGAGCGCGGGCAGCAGGGCCTGGGTGATGTTGAGGGTGCCGACGACGTTCGTCTCGAACATCTGGCGCCAGTCCGCCGGGTCCCCGGTGGCCACCGGGTCCGCGCCGAGCGCGCCACCCGCGTTGTTCACCAGCACCGCGAGCGAGCGGAACGCGGTGGCGAACTCGTCGACCGCCGCGCGGTCGGTCACGTCCAGGGCGTACGCGGCCGCCTGGTGGCCCGCCGCGTTGATCTCCTCGGCCAGCGCCTCGATGCGGTCCTTGCGGCGCGCGGTGAGCACCACGCGGTAGCCCTCGGCGGCGAGCCGGCGGGCGGTCGCGGCACCGATGCCGCTGCTCGCACCGGTGATGACGGCGATGGGGGTGGCGGCCATGACGAACTCCCTCGGACAGGTGACCGGTACCGGGCCAGGATAGGCAGAACCCGCCCTCCGGCCTCAGGCGGTGTCCGGCCCGCCGAATTCGCGCACCGCGTCCGCGACCACCGTCTCCAGATGCCCGTGGTGCGCGCCCCGCCAGTACACCCGCTCGCACACCGTGCACTGCGCGAACACGTCGTACGCCGCCTGCGTACCGTGCTCCAGCCGGTCGGCCACCGCCTCCTTGTCGGCCTCCCGCAGCGGCCCGTTGCACGCGGTGCAGCGCGACCACGGCGCCAGGACCGGCGCGAAGCGCCCCAGCACGTCCCGGAGCTGCTCCTCGGGCCGGTCGCTGTAGACGTACGCCCCCGCCCACAGCTCCCGCCGCCGCAGCAGCCCCCGGTCCCGCGAGAGCATCACCCGCCGCTCACGCGCGGAGAGCGCCGCGAGCGCGGGATCGCCGATGTCCTCGCTCTCGTACGCCGCGTCGACACCCAGCAGCCGCAACCGCCGCGCCAGCGTGCCCAGATGGACGTCCAGCAGGAACCGCAACGGCGCCCCCGGCACCCGCTGCGGACGCTCCACCGCGCGGACGACGAGGTGCTCCCCGGCCCGCGGAATGTGCGACACCGCCACCTCCGCCCCGTCCACCACCAGCGCCCCCGCCTCGGTGAGCGGCACGCCGAGCGACTCCACGACGTGCCCGAGCGTCGACACCCCGTCCGTCACCAGAGCGGTCACCCCCTGCCGCCGCTCGTGCGCGACGAACAGCCGCAGCTCGGGGGCGACTTCGACGGAGATCTGCTGCTTGGCCACGGAAGGCCCGGGCGCGGAAGGCTTGGTCACGGGCCCAGGATGTCACCGGGGAGGGCGGTGGAGCGAGGCGTTTGTGGGCGGGGCGGGCGTGCCGTCGGGCACCGGCCCGGCGGGGCCCGACGAGGCGGGGCTCAGACCAGCACGCCACTGCGCCGGGCGAGACCGCGCAGCTCCGTACCGGTGGGGCCGGACACCAGGAGCGACGAGACGAGCGACTTTACGGCGGGCCGGGCATGCGTCTCCTCCGGAGCGTGGTGCTCGGCCGACAGGAGCGTCCTGACGCAGTCCTGGCGGCGCCCCAGCCGTTCGAGGGCCGTGGCGACGTCGGTGAGGCAGCGGGACCGGCGTTCGACGCTGGGCAACGCCTTCAGGGAGACGGTCCGGGCCGCGTCGAGGGCGGCCAGCGGATCGCCCGCGTGATTCTCGGCGGAGATGCGGTGCAGCCGCACGGTGAGAGGGCTGAAGCCGCCCCCGTGGTCACGCAGCAGCGTCGCCCCGCCGAGTTCCTCCGCGATGGCCGCGGCTTCATCGGTGAGTTCCCGCATGCCGTCGCGGTCGCCCCGCCGGGCGACCGTGTAGGCGGCGGACTGGATGAGCAGTCCGCGTTCCGCCGCACCGGCGCGGCCGACGGCCCGCAGATCGGGATGGTCCGCTGCGGTGAGGGCGATCGACAGCGCCTCCGTGTGCCACCCCGCCTTGCGTGCGAGGACAGCGAGCTGGCGGGCGGACTCCGCGACGGCGAGGGCGTCGCCCCCGGTCGTGGCGAGCCCATGGGCGCGGTCGGCAGCCATCCAGCCGAGCTGCTGCTCGTCCAGCTTGATCAACATGCGGGTGGCCAGAAGGTAGCTCCTGGCGAGCAGGCCGCAGCTGTCCGGCGCGCCGGTGGAGGCTTCCGCGTGACCGGCGCGGATCAGTCGGGGCAGCCGTACGGCGAGGCCCGAGTACCGGCAGGCGTCGAAGTCCGCGAGAGCACGGGTGAAGTCGGCGGAGAGTCCCCCTGCCGGCAGGGCGGGGCCGGAGCCGCCCAGGCCGAGCATCGCGTCCCTGATCCCGGCGACCAGCAGATCACCGAGGACTCCCTCGTCCGCGTGGGCCGACCGGTTCCCGGCAGCGGGTGATACCGCAGTCGCCGCCGCCGTGGCCGCCATGCCCGCCAGTAACTTCCTCCGCTGCACCGGGTCTTCACCGTCCTCGTGCCCTGAGCCGACCAGGCTGACCACCCTAGGGCCGGGCAGCCGGGGGAAGGCCGTGGTTGCGACGATCCGCTGGCCGTGTCGTGTATCGGAGCGTGGCGCCGGCGGAACCAGGCCGAACGCCTGATGCGGAAGGTTCAGGGCATCCGCGAAGGCTCGTAGCACGTCCACGTCTGTAAGGGGTGAGATGCCGCGCTCGTAGCGGGAGACTTGGGCGGCGGAGAACCTGGTCAGTTCTCCCAGTTCGGCGAGAGTCAGTCCCTTGGCCTGTCGAGTCTCCCGGACGAGATCCCCGGGCTTCACATCGGCCCCGTAGGTCTCGTGCGCCCTGTTAATCGCATCTGTGCCCCGTCTCTGAACGATGGTCGAGATGGCCCCGCCCCGACCGTAGCCCCAGAAACGCCTGCTTGGGCAGGGGCTTTGCATGAGACGCAAACGGGATTGCGTGCCAGATCGGTACCTCTCCCGATCCGGGCATGCAGCGGCGATCGTCGAAGTCCGTCGGCCGACCAGGCCGTCGGCTCTTCCCCTCGCGGAGGTTCCGATGCAACCCGTGCCTTCCACTCCGTCTCCGACGGCAGCCGGCGATGTTCGCCTCGCCCCTGGCTACTACTTCCGGTCCGACGACCTCGGCTCCCACGTCACCAGCCTGCTCGAGTGCTCCAGCGTCTTCGGTATCAAGGCCGCCATGGTCGAACTCCTCTCCAGTGCCGCGGCCGGGCTTCGTGACGAGCACTGCGGTGTCGTCGAAGAAGGGGCCCTGCTGCAGGGTGACGTCATTGTGCAGGCAGGTGCCCGCGTGGAGGCGGGCGCACAGGTCGTCGGCCCGGCCCTGATCTGCACGGGCACTGTTGTCGCGGCTGGAGCGCTGGTTCGCGACAACAGCGTCATCGGACCCGGGTGCAGGATCGGCTTCGGCGCGGAGGTTACCCGGAGCCTGCTGACGGGCTACGTCTTGATGAAGCACCCCTGCTTCGTCGGAGACTCGGTGATCGGACGCCGAGTCAACCTCGGCTCGTTCTGCTCCACGACCGGACTGCGGTGTGATCGTGGACCGATTGCGGAACCGGCTGTCGAGGAGATTTCGATCAACCTTGGCGGGCAGCGGATTCTCACCGGGCAGACGAAGTTCGGTGCAGTGATCGGCGACGAGGTGTCTTTGCCGGCCGGAACCGTTCTGTCGCCGGGCACGCTGATCGGGCCGGGAACGGTGGTCTACCCGCGCGATCACATCGGTGGCTTCCTGCCTGCCGGTACCCGGGTCCGGTGACAGCCATGAACGCAGTCAGCGCACCTGGCACCTTGGTCCAAGTGGTCGGCGGGCGCCCGTTGGTCGGACGTGTCACGGTGCAGGGCAGCAAGAACATCGCCCTGCACCTGTATGCCGCCGCGCTCTTGACCGACGCCCCTCTCACGTTGACCGGTGCTCCGGCAATCCTCGACACCGAGGTGTGTGCTGGGATCCTCCGGCACACGGGCGCGCACGTCGACCTCCAAGCGGGCCGCTTTATGGTGAGTCAGGGAGGCAACACGCGCCCGATCATCCATCCTGAACTCGGCCGCAAGGTACGAACGACCGCCGTTTTGGCTGGAGCGGTGCTCGCCCGGACTGGGCAGGTTGCCTTCCCCTACCCCGGAGGCGACGCCTTCTGCCCTCGCCTCATCGACCGGCACCTTGCGGCGATGCAGGCCGCCGGCGCCGATCTGACATTGAGCGGAAGTGGCATCAGCGCCCGATGCGACAGTCGAGGAGTGCGGCCGTTCACCGTGGATGTGAACACGCCGTTCGGACCCAGCCTTGGCGCGACAGTGACCTCGATGCTGCTCGCCGCTCGTGCGCCGGGAACGAGCCTGATCACCCATCCGTCCATCGAGCCGGAGGTCGCCGAGACTGCCCGGTTTCTCCAGGCGCGAGGGATTGACATCGCCTTCGACCAGGACGGCTTACACGTGACGGGTAGCGACAGTATGGGCGGAGGAACTTTTGCCGTGGCAGGCGACCGCATCGAGGCAGCGACCATGATCATGGCCGGGGCCGCGACCGGGGGGAGCGTCCATCTCGACAACATCAGCGTCGGCGATCTCCCGACAGGGCTGACGGACACCCTGTCCCGGGCCGGACTCGTCCTGACCGACGACGAAGCCTCCGGCGGAGTTCGCTCCTCTCCGGTTGGACTGCTGCGTGGGGTGGAAACGGCGACGGGGCCGCACCCTGGGCTGCCCACCGACAGCGCGCCCCAGCTTGGCGCCATGCTCACGCAGGCCGAAGGGGCCTCGCTGATCTCCGAGCGCGTCTACCCGCAGCGTGACACCCATGTGCGGGGACTTCGCGCCTTCGGCGCAGAGATTTCCTCCTCCGGCTCCTTGATCCGGATTCGAGGACCTGTGCGACTGCGCGGTGCGGACGCGGAGGCCGCCGACATTCGCGCGGTGACCTCTCTGCTGATTGCTGCCCTTGCGGCAGACGGGACCTCTACGATCCGGGGGATCTACCACCTCCGGCGCGGCTACGGCAACCTCCTGGACAACCTCGCCACGCTGGGAGCCGTCATCGCAACTACCCCCGGAGGCCCTTGATGTCTGTTGTCCCGTTCACTGCCGAAGACGCCGCTCGGCTCCAAGACTCTCTTGAGCAGGTCGTTGCGGACGGCGCTACCCCTGGTGGTGTGCTCGCCTTCGGCACCATGGACGCCGTCCCCCGGTTCCTGTCCGCCGGCCGAATTGCATTCGAGTGCGGCGACGCAGAGCCTGACCGGCACACTGCGTACGACATCGCCTCGCTGACAAAGGTGGTAGCCACCTGGCCTCTGATCGGTCAGGCTCTCCAGGATGGCCTCCTTGACCTGGACGCACCGATCCGCGACTGCCTGCCTCCGATGCGCAGCGAGACGCCCAGTGCTGAGCCCTCCGTCCGCCGGCTTCTCGCTCACACTTCGGGGCTGCGGGCTTCCACTCGCCTCGACCACTACCGCGGCGCCGAACTACCGTTGCATGAACTTCTGTGCCGGGAGCCCCTCGAAGACACCTCAGGACAGCACCGGTACATCAACCGCGGCTATATTCTCCTCGGCCTGGCTCTCACTCACCTCCGCCACCGCTCTCTCGACCAGCTCACCGACAGCCTGTGGCACGCCCTCGGCATGAACGACACCGTATTCGGGCCCGTCACCCGCACCCGTCAGGTCGCGCCGACGGAGCAGCGCATCCCCGGCGCCCCGCGCATCTGGGGCGCGGCCCACGACGACAACGCAGTTCTTCTCGGTGGCGTCGCTGGTCATGCCGGGGTCTTCTCCACCCCTGCCGACCTCGCCATCTACGCGCAGCGGCTCCTGACCGCCCACGCGGGCGGTGACGAGACGGCGCTCGGCTCGTGGCTGCAGGAAAGCCTCGTCCCCCAGACTCCGATCGAGCCGGGCCTGGATCGAGGCCTGTCTTGGATCCTCGCCGCCGGAGGACGCGTGGCTTACCACCACGGCTTCACCGGTACCAGCCTCTACCTCGCCCCCGACACCGGCCGCTATCTCGTCCTCTGCACCAACGCCGTTTATCACGGCAACGCCCGCACGCGCATTGCACCGCTCCGTGCTCTCGCGATCAAGACTGTCTCTGCCACCTGACCAAAGGAGGCCCCCATGGGCGAGCTCCTGGCTGACCACACCACGTTGCGTCTCGGTGGGCCTGCCGATCGGTTCCTTACCCATGCCGACCCCGCTGCCTGGCCCGATCTCGCCTGCACTCTGCGCGATGACGATGCGGCGTTCTTCGTGCTCGGCGGTGGAAGCAACACGCGGGCAGCCGACCTTGGTTACCCCGGCACTGTTCTTCGTATGGCCACCCGGGGCATCACTGCGCGCCCCCTCGGTGACGGATTGATCGAGGTGGTCGCCCAGGCAGGAGAACCACTCGCGTCGCTCGTCGCCTTCAGCGTCGCCGAGGGGCTGTCCGGCGTCGAGTACCTCGGTGGCATTCCGGGCACCTGCGGCGCCGCCCCCGTCCAGAACACCGGGGCTTACGGCCAACAGATATCCGACACCCTCGTCCGCATCACCGTTCACGACTGGTTGCACGGTCACATCGTTGAACTCAGTCCTGAGGATTGCGGTTTCAGCTACCGCACCAGCATTTTCAAAGCTTGTCCCGGCCGATGGACGATCCTCGCGATCACCCTGCGTCTCACCCGAAGCGTGTGGGCAGCTCCCGTCCTGTATCAACACCTGGCCACAGCCCTGGACGTTGCGCCCGGGGCTCGGCCACCGCTTGCCGAGGCCGCCCACGCGGTGATTGCAGACCGGTCGAATCGCGGGCTGACGTTGCCGACTTTCGGCCCTGACGCCCGTCAGGCGGGCTCGGTCTTTCTGAACCCGGTCGTTGACCGTGCGCAGGCCACCGCTGTCCGTGCCGCTGGTGGTCCGGTCCGCCGTGATCAGGCAGGTCAGCTGTGGGCGAGTGCCGGATGGCTCGTGGAACAGGCTGGACACAAACCCGGCAGCAGAGTCGGGCTGGGCGTGTACTGCTCCACTGTCCGAAGTCTGACGTTGACCGTCCGCCATGGGGCCACGTCCCAAGCCTTCAGCGAAGCTCTCCGGATGCTGGCCGACGAGATTCACGGCACGTACGGCATCCAGTTGCGCCCTGAACCCGTCGAGCCCATGAGCGGCAGAGCTAAGCGGCAGTTGACCAGGGAGCCGTAGCGGGGCGGCCGACGTGATGAACCGGAGCTCGAAGCGATCCAGGCGAAGGGCCCTGACCCTGCCGGTCGCGGCACGCGAGCGAGGGGAGATTCAGCCGCCAGTTCTTCGACCGGACCGGGTGAGCTCGGTGGGAACTCCAGATCGCACGGTTCCAGGACCAAGTCTGTTCGGCGGTGAGCACTGCTGATCTTGTCCGTGTGTCAGACCTGCGGGGCAGCGTCGGAGCTCCGGGCCGTGGCCCGCGCGCCGGTGCCGGTGCCGTGGGTGTCCGCGCTCGCGACGGGCGGGGTGTAGAGCGGCCCGAACGCCGCGTACGCGTCGGCGAGGATCTCCTCGGCCGTGACCAGCGTCCGTTCCCGCGCGAGCCGGAGCGCCTGACGGGTGTACGGGGAGGGCGGGGCCGGGTGGCGTCGGCGCCACCAGCTCGCGCCCACGGCGTACGCGCCACTGGCGAGGACCACGGCGGGGACGGACAGGATCGGCAGCACATCGCCCACGGCGGGACCTCCTTCAGCGGATGTCCTCTTGTGTCGGCAGGTTCCGGGGCCCGACTGGAGATCGTTCTTCGGCCAATGAATGGCCGGATGACTACTGATGGATGCGCAGGGCGAGCAGCCGCGCTCCGGTGCACCCCGGCGTGCGCGTGACCGTCGCGCGCGTGCGCCCCGTACGTCTCGTGCGTGGATCGCGTGCGTGTGTCGCGTGCGTCAGGGCCACACCAGGCAGTACGCCTGGTGGCCCGCGTCGTGCAGGCGGACGGAGAAGTCCTGCCACTCGTGGAGGAGGCGGTAGACGTTGAAGGCGTCGCGCGGGCCGCCCCGGTCGGGGACGGTCGACCATATGAAGGCCGCCGCGCCCACCGTCTCCTCGCTCACGTCACGCAGGGGGTCGACCACGGTCATCGGCAGCTTCACCACGGCGTAGTCGGGGTGGAGGACGACGAGCTCCAGCGGCGGGACCTGGTGCAGCGGGATCCCCTGTATACCGGTGAGGACCATCGCGGCCACCGTCTCCGGCTTGATCTTGGTGAACATGCCCCCCATGCCCAGCTCGTCGCCGCCCAGCTCCTCCGGGCGCATCGAGATGGGCACGCGTGCGGCGGTCGCCCCGTCCGGGGCACCGAAGTACTTGTAGGTCACCCCCACCCGGCCACCGCTCCTGATCCCGGGACCGCTGCCGGCATCCGGTGCCGGTCTGCTGCCCTGTACGCGTTCGGCATCGCGCTCGGCATCACGCCGGTGACGCCCACGCCGGGCAGGCTCGGGCCCCAGGCCGTCGGTGCCTTCGCCCACTCCGCCACCGCGATGCATATTTCATCCACCCGACTACTTCTTAGGAGACACAGCCCCACCGCGCAACCCGATCATCGTGTCAGTGACCTCCCCACCAGGCGTGCGGCGAAACACCTGCCTGCGAGTCCGCGCGCGCCTCTGACACCATGGCATGTGTGAGCTTTCCCCATGACGCCCCAGTTTCGCAGACGCGAGGGGGCTGACGCCCTTTCGTGATACGAGGAGTGCGCGCTCCTTGCTCACCGGTGGCCGCGATGTCCCCACCAGCCCTCCGACCCCCCGAATCGCAGATCAGGACCAAAGTGGCGTATTCATACGAAGCCCCAGTTTCACAGTCGCTCTTCGACCGCGCGTCCGTCGTGACGCCCGGTGGCGTGAACTCACCGGTGCGCGCCTTCAACGCCGTAGGCGGTACGCCCCGGTTCATGGTGTCCGGCACCGGTCCGTACCTCACCGACGCCGACGGCCGCGAGTACGTCGACCTCGTCTGCTCGTGGGGGCCGATGATTCTCGGCCACGCCCACCCCGAGGTCATCGGCGCCGTCCAGGCGGCCGTCGCCCGGGGCACCTCCTTCGGTACGCCGGGGGAGGGCGAGGTCGCGCTCGCCGAGGCGATGGTGGCCCGCGTGGAGCCCGTCGAGCAGGTGCGCCTGGTCTCGTCCGGCACCGAGGCGACCATGTCCGCGATCCGGCTGGCGCGCGGCTTCACCGGCCGGGCCAAGGTCGTGAAGTTCGCCGGCTGCTACCACGGCCACGTCGACGCGCTGCTGGCCGCCGCCGGCTCCGGCGTCGCCACCTTCGCGCTGCCCGACACCCCCGGGGTGACCGGCGCGCAGGCCGGGGACACCCTGGTGCTGCCGTACAACGACCTGGAGGCCGTCCGCGCCGCCTTCGCCGCGCACCCCGGCGAGATCGCCTGTGTGATCACCGAGGCCGCCGCGGGCAACATGGGCGTCGTCCGGCCGGTGGACGGCTTCAACGCCGGGCTGAAGGAGCTGTGCGCCGCCGAGGGCGCCCTGTTCATCTCCGACGAGGTCATGACCGGGTTCCGCACCTCGAAGGCCGGCTGGTACGGCGTCGACGGCGTCCGCCCCGACCTGATGACCTTCGGCAAGGTCATGGGCGGCGGCTTCCCGGCCGCGGCCTTCGGCGGCCGCGCCGACGTCATGGCGTACCTCGCCCCGGCCGGTCCGGTCTACCAGGCGGGCACCCTCTCCGGGAACCCGATCGCCACCGCCGCGGGCCTCGCGCAGCTGCGGCTGCTCGACGACGCCGCGTACGCGAAGGTCGACGCGGTCTCCGCCGAGCTCCAGGGCCTGGTCAGCGGCGCGCTCAGCAAGGAGGGCGTGGCGCACCACGTGTCCACGGCGAGCAACATGTTCTCCGTGTTCTTCACCGACGGGCCGGTCCGGAACTACGCCGACGCGAAGAAGCAGGAGGCGTTCCGCTACACCGCCTTCTTCCACTCGATGCTCTCCCAGGGCGTCTACCTGCCGCCCTCGGCGTTCGAGTCCTGGTTCGTCTCCACCGCCCACGACTCCCGGGCCGTCGAGCGCATCGCCGACGCCCTGCCCGCCGCCGCCCGCGCCGCCTCGGAGGCCACCGCATGAGCGAGAACGGTTCCGCCCAGGACATCACCGTCGTCCACCTGATGCGCCACGGCGAGGTGCACAACCCGGAGGGCGTGCTCTACGGGCGCAAGCCCGGGTACCACCTCTCCGAGCTGGGCCGGAAGATGGCCGACCGCGTCGCCGAGCACCTGGAGCAGCGCGACATCCGCCACGTCGTCGCCTCCCCGCTGGAGCGCGCCCAGGAGACCGCGACCCCGATCGCGAAGGCGCACGGGCTCGACCTCGCCACCGACGCGCGGCTGATCGAGGCCGCCAACGTCTTCGAGGGCAAGACCTTCGGCGTCGGCGACGGCGCGCTGCGCAACCCGGACAACTGGAAGCACCTCACCAACCCGTTCAAGCCCTCCTGGGGCGAGCCGTACATCGAGCAGGTCGTACGGATGATGGGCGCCCTGGACGCCGCGCGCGACGCGGCCCGGGGTCACGAGGCGGTCTGCGTCAGCCACCAGCTGCCGATCTGGATCGTCCGCAGCTTCGTGGAGCGCCGCCGGCTCTGGCACGACCCGCGCAAGCGGCAGTGCACCCTCGCCTCGCTGACCAGCTTCACCTACCAGGGCGACAAGATCGTCTCGGTCGGCTACTCCGAGCCCGCCCGCGACCTGGTGCCCGCGCACCTGCTCGCCGGTGCGAAGCCGGTGAAGGGCAAGTCGAAGGCGTTCGGCGCCTGAGGACGCACGCGCCCGAGGACGCACCACGCACCCGAGCGCACTGATCCCGGGGGCGGGCCACGGCAGGTGGCCCGCCCCCGGGATCGTTCGTCCGGGGTGCCGGCCGGAGGGGTCAGCCCTTCGGGCCGAACCAGTCGAGGCAGACGACCAGCGCGTCGTCCTCCGGCTCGGCGTCGCGGTGCTCGGCCAGGGCCAGCAGGACGGCCCTCGGTACGGACGGGGCGTGCAGCAGGCCGGCCGCCTGGATGGCCCGGGCGAGCGCCCGTTCGCCGTACGGCTCTCCGGCGCGGTTCCCCGCCGCGTAGACGCCGTCGCTGACGAAGACCAGCCGGTCCCCGGGCAGCACCTGGAACTCCTGGACGACGTAGGCGGTCTCGTCGAACATGCCCAGCGGGAGCTGCGCCTCGAGATCGACGCGCTCCACGGTCCTGCCGCGCCTGCGCCACAGCTGCGGCGACCCGGCGTCCACCACCTGGACGTTGCCGGTGGCGAGTTCGAAGGTGAGCAGCAGCGTCGACACGTGGGAGGCGCCCCGGTACTCGGCGTACAGCGCCTGGTCGGCGAGGGCCGCCTGGTCCGCTATGCCGATGCCGGCCCGGCGGGCGTTGCGCAGGGCGTTCACGGCCAGGTTGGTGAGGAGCGACGCCTCGATGCCCTCGCCCATGCCGTTGGTGACGGTGAGGGTGAGGGTGTCGGCGGTGGTGGACCAGTCGAAGTTGTCGCCGTGGATGGCGTACGCCGGTTCCAGCTGGGCGCCTATGGCGTACTCGGGCCGCGAACACGCCCGGGCGGGCAGGAGCTGCCACTGCATCTCGGCGGCGAGGGTCAGCCGGCTGACCCGGCGGGCCCGCAGATAGAGGTCGGTGTCCCGCTCGGCGACGATGATCTCGTGGCCGAGGAGCTGGGCGATCTCGGTGAGGTCATGGACGGCGCCGGCCGTGCGCCGGTCCCGGGGCAGTGTCACGTCGAGGACGCCGAGGCGGTCGCCCCGGACGGTCACCGGCAGGTGCAGGACGACCGAGCCCTCCCGCCCCGGCGCGGTGCCTTCGTACGGCGTCTGGCTGCCGAAGGCGCGGCCCTCAGGGCTGCCGTTCACCGGCACCGGGCCCTGCGCGCGGGCCGGGGCGTCGACCGGCTGGAGCACCGTCAGGCTGTAGTCGGCCATCAGGAGCTCGACGTCCGTGGCGCCGTAGTGCTCGGCGAGCGCGGCGCGCGCGGCCTCCACCAGGGCGTGCGGCGCGGCGGTACGCAGGGCGCGTTCCACGGCCAGGTAGTTCGTCACAGTTGGTCGGCTTTCTTCACCAGAGTGCGGCTCGGGGGCGAGCAGAGTAACGGGACCAGGGGGTGCCCGACGGGCCGGTGCCGGGCCCTTCGCGCCGCGCCCCTCCGACGGCGGAGCGGGGAAGCGGCGGCCGGAGCGGGCGTCAGCGGGTACGGGCGGGGCGGAGCGTCGCCGGCAGGGGCGCCGGTAGGGGCGCCGCCCTCACACGGTGTCCGTCCAGCCGAGGTGGAGTACGGCGACGTCGTCGGCGAGTCCGCCGCTGTCGGCGGCGAGGTCCTCGCACCGCTGGACGACCGCGTCCACGAAGTCGTCGGCCGGGAGCTGGTGGGCGTACTCCCGCGCGATCTCCACGAGGCCCTCCTCGCCGAGGCGTTCGTACCCCGTGCCGGTGCGGCCCTCGATGAGCCCGTCGGTGAAGAGCGCGAGCCGTGTCCCCCGGGGCGCCTCCAGCACGGTCACCGGCCAGTGCGCGCGGCCGGGCAGCAGGCCCAGCACGGGGCCGCCCGGCACTTCCTCCAGGCGGACCGGACCGTCCGGCGGCCGCACCAGGACCCCGGGGTGACCGGCGCGCACGACCTCCACGTGAGGAGCGCGGGCCGCCCGGCTGAGGGTGGTGAGGGTGGCGAAGATCTCGGGGCCGGAACGCTCGGCGACCAGCATCTGTTCGAGCAGGTCCAGCAGTCGCTGCCCGCGCGCCCCGGAGAGGATGAAGGAGCGCCACGCGACCCGCAGGCACACCCCGAGGGCGGCCTCGTCGGGGCCGTGGCCGGAAACGTCGCCGACGACCGCGTGCGTGGTGCCGTCGGGTGTCTGGACGACGTCGTAGAAGTCGCCGCCGAGCAGGGTCTGCGCGCGGCCGGGGCGGTAGCGGGAGCAGACCTGGGCGGTGTCGTCGAGGAGCAGCGGGGTGGGCAGCAGGCCGCGTTCGACCCGACTGTTCTCCGCGGCCAGCAGCCGGCTCTCCCGGAGGTCGGCGGCGGCGCGCTCGGCGCGCTTGCGCTGTATCGCGTAGCGGATGGCCCGCACGAAGAGCTCGGCGTCGAGGCGGCCCTTGATCAGGTAGTCCTGGGCGCCACCGGAGACCGCGGCGAGCCCGGAGTCCTCCTGGGCGAGCCCGGTGAGGACGACGACGGCCGCGTCCGGCGAGCGGGAGAGGATCGTCTCCAGTGCGCCGAGTCCCTGGGAGTCCGGCAGGTGCAGGTCGAGCAGGACGCACTGAGGGGTGTCCCGGTCGAGGGCGTCGAGCGCCTCCGCGAGGGTCCGCGCCCAGGACAGGTCGACGGCGACGCCGCTGTCGGCGACCATCTCCTCGACCAGCAGGGCGTCCCCGGGGTCGTCCTCGATCAGCAGGACGCTGGGCCCGTCGCCGCTCCAGAGGTCGAAGCCTGCGTCGCCGGTGCGGCCGGCGGGGAGGGCGGCGGTGCGGGGCGCGGCGGTGCCGGTGCGCGACGGCTCGGAGGACTTGCCGTCACGGGGTGCGAGGACGGTGGGGGGCGGGGTGCCCAAGGCGCTGTGCCTCCTCTCACCATGGACCGGCGGCCATGGGACCGCACGATGCGACCGCGACGAGACTAGAGGTAATAGTTGTTCACTGACAACAATTGCAGGAAGTAAACATCCCTGGTCGGGGCGGTGCGGGGTGAATCGGTGCATTCCCCGCGTCCCCGCGCGCCCCCGCGTCCCGGCGTCGCCGCGTCACCGTGACGGCTGCGGGGAAGGGGCCGGCGGCGCGGGCCGGGGGTGATCCCCGGGCCGGGAGACGTGCCGTGCTCTGGCGGACCGGGGTGCTCGCCCCGGTGGTCTCAGGCGGGGTTCGCCAGCCAGGCGGGTTCGTCGGGCTCGTATCTCTCCCCGTCGATGAGCTCGGCGGCGGCGTCCCGGAACGCCGCGAGTCCCTCGCGCAGTGCCTCGGCCGCTTCGGGCTCCATCGCCGCGAGCACCAGGGACACCTCCCGCACCTGGCCGGCCCTGATCTCTTCCAGCAGCGCCCGGCCGGGCCGGCTGAGGTGGAGTTCTATCTCCCGGCGGCTGGCCGGGCTCAGGCGCCGCTCGACGAGGCCCGCCGCTTCCAGCCGGTCGCAGAGCCGGCTCGTCGCGGGTGGGGTCGACCCCAGTGCCTCGCCCAGGGCCCGCATGTTGCCGCCCTCCCGGCGCTCGATCGCCAGCAGTGCGCGCAGCTGGGACGGCGAGGTGGGGCCCGTCGGGGTGTCGGCCTGGGCTCTTCCCCAGAGAACCGCGAGCAGATTCGTCACCTCGGACGCGGTACGGGCCACTTCTTGGGGGGACGACGGCCGGCGCGGGAACATCGCTCCACTGTGCCACCCCTGCGGCGCCGTTGTCAGCCCGCGCGGCTCCGGGCGGACGGCCGAAAGCCGTCGGGGCCGTCCCGTGAAAGCGGAGCCCTTGTGGAGAACTGGTGAGGGTCCGGTCGTGTGGTGAAAATCAGATAATCGTAGGAACCATCGCGTCGCTCCTTCCATCTCAGCCATAGGCAGTTTGTATGGGCATGAGATAAAACGACCGCCGATGGGGACGTGGACGTGAACCAGAAACATGCGAACAACATCAACCGGAGGGGACTGCTGGGAGCGGGCCTGGGAGCCGCAGCCGCCGCGGGAATCGCGGGCTGCGGCTCACTCGGTTCCGGGGGCGGGGCGCACCACGGGCCCGGGACGAGCTCCGGGGGCGCCGCCGGTACGGCTCCCGACCACGGCGCGCACGCCGGTGGAGGGAAAGAGCGAGGCAAAGGGTCTGCGAACAGCGGTGTACGCCTGATCGGAGACGGTTCCACCTCCGACACCGGAAAGCAGCCGAAACAGCCCGAGGCGCCCGTCCCGCTCGAACCCGGCCAGACGCCCCCGCAGTTCGTGATCTTTTCCTGGGACGGGGCGGGCGAGGTCGGCAACGGGCTTTTCCCGCGCTTTCTCGAACTCGCCCGGGAACACGACGCCGCGATGACCTTCTTCCTCTCCGGCATCTATCTGCTGCCCGAGTCGAAGAAATCGCTCTACCAGCCGCCCAACAATCCGCGCGGCGCCTCGGACATCGGCTACCTCACCGACGACCACGTCAGGCAGACGCTCCGGTACGTGCGCGAGGCGTGGCTCGACGGCCACGAGATCGGCACCCACTTCAACGGCCATTTCTGCGCCGGTGAAGGGTCGGTGGAGAACTGGACGCCCGCGCAGTGGCACAGCGAGATCAATCAGGCCGTCTCCTTCGTGACGCAATGGCGCACCAACAGTGGCTGGGAGAACGTCGAACCGCTGCCTTTCGACTACCGGAAGGAACTCACCGGCGGACGCACCCCCTGCCTTCTCGGGCAGGAGAACCTGCTGCCGACCGCGAGCAGGCTCGGCTGGCGCTACGACGCGAGTTCGCCGGGCGGCGTGCAGATGTGGCCGGAGAAGCGGCTCGGCGTATGGGATCTCCCGCTCCAGGGAATCCCGTTCCCCGGCCACACCTTCGAAGTCCTCTCCATGGACTACAACATCCTCGCCAACCAGTCGCAGAATTCGACCCGGGGCATGCCCTCGCGCTATCCGGACTGGCGTGAACAGGCGACCGGTTCCTATCTCGCCGGATTCCGCAGGGCGTACGAGTCGAATCGCGCACCGTTCTTCATCGGGAATCACTTCGAGGAGTGGAACGGCGGTATCTACATGGACGCCGTGGAAGAGGTGATCAAGGAAGTGGCCGGACAGCCGGACGTACGGCTCGTCTCGTTCCGCCAGTTCGTGGACTGGCTGGACGTCCAGGACCCGGAAGTTCTGGCGAAGCTCCGTACACTCGAGGTCGGTCAGGCCCCCGCCGGTGGCTGGAACGCTTTCTTTAAGCAGGCCTGACAAGGGGCTTTACGGGCACCGAGGGGGGTGCCCAAGATCCCCGGATCTGCCATGCGAAACTTTTCACATGAGCCATGGCCGCGCACCCCGACGCCGCTTCACCCTGCTCGCCGCCACGACCGCCGTCGTGGCCGGTGCCCTGACCCTGTCCGCCTGCGGCGGGGACGACATCAAGTCGGGCGGCGGCGGTGACACCAACTTCGTCACCGGCAGCGGCGGCATCTCGACCGTGGCCGCGAAGGACCGCACGGCCGCCCCGGAGCTCGAAGGCACCACGCTGGAGGGCAAGAAGCTCGACGTCGCCGCCTACAAGGGCAAGGTCGTCGTCGTCAACGTCTGGGGATCGTGGTGCGGCCCCTGCCGCGCGGAGGCGAAGCACTTCGCCGCCGTCTCCAAGGAGACCGCCGGCCAGGGCGTCCAGTTCGTCGGGATCAACACCCGCGACACGCAGAAGGACGCCGCCCTGAACTTCGAGGCGGACGCGGACATCACCTACCCGAGCCTCTACGACCCGGTCGGCAAGCTCATCCTCCGCTTCCCCAAGGGCACCCTGAACCCGCAGACCATCCCGTCGACCGTGGTCATCGACCGCGAGGGGCGCATCGCCGCCCGCACCCTCCAGGCGCTCGACGCGGAACAGCTGCACAAGATGATCGACCCGCTGATCGCGGAGAAGTGACCCGGTGACCACCCTCGCCGCCGCCACGTACAACGAGACGGTCGTCAACGGTGCGCTGCTGGCCGCCGTGCCGATCGCGCTCCTCGGCGGTCTCGTGTCGTTCTTCTCGCCCTGCGTCCTGCCGCTGGTCCCCGGCTACCTGAGCTACGTCACCGGCATCAGCGGCACCGACCTGGCGAACGCCCGGCGGGGCCGGATCGTCGGCGGCGCCTCCCTCTTCGTCCTCGGCTTCACCGCCGTGTTCGTGTCGGGCGGCGCGCTCTTCGGCTACTTCGGCGGCAACCTCCAGGAACACAGCGAGGCACTCCAGCGGGTCCTCGGCGTGCTGATGATCCTCATGGGCGTCTTCTTCATGGGGCTGATGCCGTGGATGACCCAGCGCGAGTTCCGCATCCACCGCAGACCGGTCACCGGGCTGCTGGGCGCCCCGCTGCTGGGCGCCCTCTTCGGGATCGGGTGGACCCCCTGCCTCGGCCCGACGCTGAGCGCGGTGTCCATGCTCGCCTTCGACCAGGGCACCGCCGAGCGCGGGGCACTTCTGACGGTCGCGTACTGTCTGGGACTCGGTGTCCCGTTCGTCCTCGCCGCCGTCGCCTTCCGCAAGGCGCTGGGAGCATTCGGCTGGGTCAAGCGCCACTACGCATGGGTCATGCGCATCGGGGGCGTCATGATGATCGCGACCGGCATCCTGCTGCTGACGGGGCTGTGGGCCACGTTCATGCAGGACGTGCAGGGCTGGTCCAACGGTTTCACTGTGGGGATCTGAGTTCCATTGAGCAAGCTGAACACCACTGACGAGCGCGACGCCGCGCGCGCCGACGAGCAGGACGTCCGGGAGCTCGGCGACGCCGGGGCGCAGCTCTCCACCGCACCCGTGGAGGAGCGACCCGACCGCGAGGCCGGGCTGCCCGCGATGGGCGTCATCGGCTGGATCCGCTGGTTCTGGCGCCAGCTCACCTCGATGCGGATCGCGCTGATCCTGCTCTTCCTGCTGTCGCTCGGCGCCATCCCCGGCTCGCTGATCCCGCAGAACAGCGTGGACGAGCTGAAGGTGCTGACGTTCAAGAACGCGCACACCACCGTCACGCCGATCTACGAGAAGCTCCAGCTCTTCGACGTCTACAGCTCGGTGTGGTTCTCCGCGATCTACATCCTGCTGTTCGTCTCGCTCATCGGCTGCATCCTGCCGCGCAGCGTCCAGTTCGTGGGCCAGCTGCGCAGCCGGCCGCCGCACGCCCCGAAGCGCCTGACCCGGCTGCCCGCGTACACGACCTGGCGTACGGAGGCCGAGCCGGAGCAGGTCCGCGAGGCGGCGCTCGCCCTGCTGCGCAAGCGGCGGTTCCGCACCCAGGCGGAGGGCGACGCGGTCGCGGCCGAGAAGGGCTATCTCCGCGAGGCCGGCAACCTGGTCTTCCACGTCGCGCTCATCGTGATGCTGGTGGCCTTCGCGGTCGGCGCGCTCTTCCACTTCCAGGGCGGCAAGCTCGTCACCGAGGGCGACGGTTTCGCCAACACGATGACGCAGTACGACGACTTCGACAGCGGGTCGCTGTACGACTCGGACTCGCTCAAGCCGTTCAGCTTCACCCTCGACGACTTCGTCGGTACGTACGAGAAGACCGGCCCCCAGCGGGGCACGGCCCGCACCTTCGAGGCGCGGGTGACGTACGCCGAGGGCGCGTACGGCAAGGACAAGAAGGGCGTCATCAAGGTCAACGAGCCCTTGGTGATCGACGGCACCAAGATCTTCCTGATCTCGCACGGCTACGCCCCGGTCGTCACCGTCCGGGACGGCAAGGGCAAGCAGATCTTCAAGGCCGCCGTGCCGCTGCTGCCCCGCGACGCCAACATCACCTCGTCCGGCGCCATCAAGGTCATGGACGGCTACAAGGACAAGAACGGCAAGCGGGACCAGCTCGGTTTCCAGGCGTTCTTCGTGCCGACCTTCGCCGGTGCGGGCAGCGGGACGATGCTCTCGCAGTTCCCCGGCGCGGAGAACCCGGTGCTGGCGCTCAACGCGCTGCACGGCAGCCTCGGCGTCGACTCCGGCCTCCCGCAGAACGTCTACCAGCTCGACACCGACAAGCTGAAGCCCTTCAAGGACGCCGACGGCAACAACCTGAAGCAGCGGCTCGCGCCCGGCGAGACCATGCAGCTCCCGGACGGCGCCGGCTCCATCACCTTCGACGGTGTCGAGGAGTGGGCCAGCTTCCAGATCTCCGAGCGGCCCGCCGCCGGCTGGGCGCTCGGCGGGGCCATCGCCGCCATCGCCGGACTCGCCGGTTCGCTCTTCATCCAGCGCCGCCGCGTCTGGGTGCGGGCCGTGCGCGGGGCCGACGGAGTGACCGTCGTCGAGATGGCCGGGCTCGGCCGCAGCGAGTCCGCGAAGCTGCCCGAGGAACTGCTCGGCCTGGCGCTGGCGCTGAACGACGTGGCGCCGACCGCACCCGATCCGCAGCCCGACCCCGCCCCGGGGCCGGAGACCGACTCCGTGGCCGAACCCGGCCCCGGTCCCGACGTACCTGCCGCAGAATCTGCCGAAGGGGCTGAGAAGTGAATCTCGCCGCCGCCGCCAACGAGAATCTGGCGCACACCAGCAATGTGCTGATCTATTCGTCGATGGCCGTCTACACCCTGGCCTTCCTCGCGCACATCGCGGAATGGGTGTTCGGCAGCCGCAGCAAGGTCGGCCGCACGGCCGCCGCGCTCGACGCCGGGGCCGCCGCCCAGTCCTCGGTGAAGGTCCAGGTCAACAAGGCCGGCGGAGCGACCGCCGTGCTGGAACGCCCGAAGGTGGTCACCCGGTCCGCCGCCGGGACCCGGGACGTCCCGGACGGCCCCGGCGCCTCCGGCGGCACCTTCCAGGGCGACCTGTGGGGCCGGATCGCGGTCTCGATGACCGTGCTCGCCTTCCTCGTACAGGCGGGCGGCGTGGTCGCCCGCGCGCTCTCCGTGGAGCGCGCCCCCTGGGGCAACATGTACGAGTTCTCGATCACCTTCTCCACGGTCGCCGTCGCCGCCTACCTGATCCTGCTCCTGCTGCGGAAGAACGTCCGCTGGATGGGTCTGCTGCTGGTCACCGTGGTCCTGCTGGACCTCGGCATCGCCACCACCGTGCTCTACACGGACAGCGACCAGCTGGTGCCGGCGCTCCACTCGTACTGGCTGTGGATCCACGTCTCCACCGCCATCATCTGCGGCGCGGTCTTCTTCCTCGGCGCCGTCGCCACGCTCCTCTACCTCTTCCGCGACAGCTACGAGCGGAAGGTCGAGAACGGCGAGACGCCGGGCCGGTTCGCCCAGTCCGTGCTGGACCGGCTGCCCTCGGCGGCGACGCTCGACAAGTTCTCGTACCGCGCCAACGCGGCCGTCTTCCCGCTCTGGACGTTCACGATCATCGCGGGCGCGATCTGGGCCGGCGAGGCCTGGGGCCGCTACTGGGGCTGGGACGCCAAGGAGACCTGGTCGTTCATCACCTGGGTCGCCTACGCCTGTTACCTGCACGCCCGCGCGACCGCCGGATGGAAGGGCCGCAAGGCCGCCTACCTGGCGCTCATCGCCTTCGGCTGCTGGCTGTTCAACTACTACGGCGTCAACATCTTCATCACCGGCAAGCACTCCTACGCCGGGGTCTGACGCCCCGCAGGGCCTGTACGCGAAACGGCTGCCCGCACCTCCCGTACGTTCCGGGGGGAGCGGGCAGCCGTTCTTCGTGTCCGGGCCGGGGGCTCAGCCGAGAGGGGTGTCCAGGACGGCCTTGCGGTGGGTGAAGGTGTCGATCGAGTAGGGGCCGTGGTAGCTGCCCATGCCGCTCTCGCCGACCCCGCCGAAGGGCAGGTCCGAGACGGTCAAGTGGGCGAGCGGCAGGCCGATGCCGACGCCGCCCGAGGAGGTCTCGGCCAGCAGCCGCTCGCGGACCTCGGCCGACTCGGTGAACGCGTAGAGCGCCAGCGGCTTGTCCCGGTCGTTGATGAAGCCGATCGCCTCGTCCAGGCCGGCCACGGTGAGGATCGGCAGCACCGGGCCGAAGATCTCCTCGCCCATCACCGGCGCGTCCGGGGCGACGTCGGCGAGCACGGTCGGCGCGATGTACTTCGTCGCCCGGTCGTGGGCGCCGCCGGTGACCGTACGGCCGGAGTCCAGCAGGCGCACCAGGCGGTCGAAGTGGCGCTCGTTGATGATGCGGCCGTAGTCGGGGGAGACGGAGGGGTCGCTGCCGAACTGGGCCTCGACGGCGGCGGCGAGGGCGTCCGCGAGGGCGGCTCCGGTCTCCGGGTCGGTGAGGACGTAGTCGGGGGCGACGCAGGTCTGGCCCGCGTTGAGGAACTTCCCCGAGGCGAGCCGCGCCGCGACCGCCTTCAGGTCGGTGTCCCGGTCCACGAAGACCGGGGACTTGCCGCCCAGCTCCAGCGTCACCGGGGTGAGGTGCTTCGCCGCGGCGGCCATCACGATCCGGCCGACCGTGCCGTTGCCGGTGTAGAAGATGTGGTCGAACCGCTCCTCCAGCAGCGCGGTCGTCTCCTCCACGCCGCCCTCGACGACGGCCACCGCGTCGGTGTCCAGGAAGCGGGGGAGCAGCCGGGCGACGGCGGCGGAGGTCGCCGGGGCCAGCTCGCTCGGCTTGGCCACCACGCAGTTGCCGCCCGCCAGCGCGCCCGCGAGCGGGGCGAGCAGCAGCTGCGCCGGGTAGTTCCAGGGCGCGATGACCAGGACGACACCGAGCGGGTCGCGCACCGTGAGCGCGGTCGCCCCGAGGGCGGCGAGCCCGGCGTGTACGGGGGCGGGCTCGGGGCGCAGCCAGTCTTCGAGGTGCTCCAGGGTGTGGTCGATCTCGCGGACGGTGAAGTCGATCTCTGTCCGGTACGACTCGGCGCGGCTCTTGCCGAGGTCGGCGCGGAGCGCGTCGGCCAGCTCGTCGCCGTGCTCGGTGAGCAGGGCGCGCAGCCGTTCCAGCTGGTGGGTGCGCCAGGCCAGGTCCTTCGTACGGCCGGTGCGGAAGGTGGTGCGGAGGCGGGCGACGACGTCGGCCGGGGACTCGGAGGGCATGGGGGCTCCCTACTGCGGGCGTCTCGATGGACAGGAAGTTGACATCGTCAAGCAACGCATTTCATGTAACGACCATAAGTTGAGTAAGTCAAATAATCTGAGCGCGGCGCGCGTGCGACGTACCGTGGAGGACCCACACCCGTGATCCGCGCCGGACTGTCCGCCGCGCCTCTGCCCAAGGATGACCACCCCATGCCCCCGGAACCGGCACCCCGCGCCGACCGCGCCGTCCCCACCCCGGACGACCTGCTGGAGCCCCTGGCCGTCGTCGTACGAGGGCACTCCGACGACCTCACCGCCGTCGCCGCCCGCCACGGCCTGAGCAGCGCGCAGGCCCGCGCCCTCATCGCGCTCGACGCGCCGATGCCGATGAGCGCCCTCGCCCGCCACCTGGTCTGCGACGCCTCCAACGCCACCGGACTCGTCGGCCGTATGGAGACCCGGGGCCTGCTTGTCCGCACCCCCGCCCCCGGCGACCGCCGCTCCAAGGTCGCATCCCGCACCCCCGAGGGCACCGAACTGGCGCACCGGATACGCGCCGAGATGCGCGTGGTGCACGGCGCGCTGGAGGCGCTCACCCCGGAGGAACGCACCGCGCTGCTGCCGCTGCTGGAGCGTCTGGGCGGGCTGCTGAGCTCGTGAGCGGCCGTTCTTGAACGCCGAAGAGCCCGCCCGGTCCGGTCTCCCGGCCCGTGCGGGCTCTGTCGTACGGGGCGAGCCGCAGGTCAGGCGGTCGCCGGAGGCGGCGTCCCCGGTGCTTCGTCGGGGCCGGTACCGCGTTCGCGGCGCTTGAGCTCGTCCTCGCGGCGGCGCAGGTCGGCCTCCCAGTCCTTCAGGAGCGACTCGTCCCGCTTGTTCTCCGCGCGCAGGCTCTGGAGGAACTCCGGGTTGTCGTCCGGTGCCACCCACTGGGTGCGGTGGTTGCGGTGCCACTCGGAGGGCGTACGGCCGCCGGCGGGTGCGTGGCGGAGCTTGCCCGCCGCCAGCCAGACGATCGGGCCGACGATCCAGAACAGCAGGATGATGAAGACCCAGGCGACCTTGGGCAGGTGCTTGGCCTCGTCCTCCGGGGTGTTGAGGCAGTCGATGAAGGCGTAGATCGTCAGCGCCAGCGGCAGGAGATAGATCAAAGCCCTGAACATGGTTGAGGATTCCCCCCGGGAACGGCGGTGGGGCGTGAAGGCCCCCGGTGAGGCGTCAGGGTACCGGCTACGGATGACACCCCACGGCGAGCAGATGTGAACTGGCGGCGAGAAGCTCCGGATGAGCCTCCGCCAGACGGGCCGCGGCGAGCGCGGACTCGAACAGCGGCGAGCCCACGAGTGACTCCCCGGTGTGCTGTTCCGTCGCCTTCAGCAGCGACCAGGCCGGTCCCTCGATCCCGTACACCACCGGGTCCTCGCACCCGGAGTCGCGCAGTTCGGCCGCCAGTTCCTCCGGGGTGTGGAAGTACGCCTCGGTGAACCCGCGCCGGCCGTCGTACACCCCCGTCGCCAGGCTTTCCACGATGCTCTCCCCGATGGCGGGGTGGTGCAGGTGGGCGTAGGCGGTGTGCTCGAAGAGCGGCGCGTACCGGTTGATGCCCGCCGCCGCGACCGGCCCGCCCGGCCGGACCACCCGCCGGGCCTCCGCCAGGGCGGCTTTCCGGTCGGCGGGGTCGGTCAGGTGGTAGAGAGGGCCGAGGAGCAGCACCGCGTCGTAGGTGGCGTCCCCGGCCGGCAGCTCCCGCGCGTCGGCCCGCTCGGCGGTGGCCCCGGTCTCCAGCGCCTCCTGGACGTGCCGCTCGACCGGATCGACGAGGTGGACCTCGTACCCCGCCTCCACCAGCCACCGCGCGTGCGCACCCGGGCCGCCGCCCACGTCGAGCACCTTCGCCGGGGCCGGTGGCAGGTGCCTGCGCAGCAGCTCCTGGGTCCGCACCAGCTCCAGCACCCCGTCGGCGTTCTTGCTGAGCCGGGCGGACTCGTCGTAGCCGGAGGTGTAGAAGTCGATGATCCCGGGCGGTACCTGATGGGGCGCCATGCGTGCCTCCTGGGGTGGCCATGAGTGGGAGCGAACTCCTGGACTAACCTAACCGGTTGACCAGTCCAGCGACCAGGAGGCTGCGATGCCGCTTCTCAAGTACGAGCAGATCGCGGAATCATTGCGTGCTCGCATCACCGACGGCGACTTCGGCCCGGGCGACCTTCTCCCGTCCGGCCGGGACCTGTGCGAACAGTGGTCCGTCTCGCGGGCGACCGTCATCAAGGCGATGGACGTACTCCGCGCGGACGGGCTGGTCGTCGCGCGGCAGGGTTCGGGATTCACCGTGGTGGAGACGCCGTTGGCGCGCCCGGCGGGGCGGCGGATCGCCGGTTCCGCGCGCCTTTCGGGCGGCTCGGCCTTCCGTCGCCTCGGGACGCCGGTCCGGGAAGTGCCTCCGGAGAAGGTGGCGGAGGCGCTGTGTCTGGATCCGGAGGTTGCCGCACTCCGCCGTGACCGGCTCATGCTGCTGGACGACGGAGCGCCGCAGTCGCTGGTCGTTGCGTGGTTCCCGCCGGACATCGCCGATGCCTGCCCGAGGCTCGCGCAAGCCGGACCGCTGATGGAGGGCACCACCCACTACGTCGCCCGCACCACTGGCAGGCGCCCCGCTGAAGGCGTCGACGTGTCGACGGTCCGGTTGGCCTCCGAGCATGAGGCAGAGCTTCTGGGGCTCGCGCTTCCTGAAGCGGTTGCCGTCGTCCTTCATACGGCGTCGGACTCCGAGGGCAGGCCGCTTGTCTGCGAGGAGGGCGTGACACCGGCGCGGGTATGGGAGCGCACGGACGCCTACCCGATGAGCTGAGATCGATACCCGATGGGCTGAAGACGACCGGCATCTCTTGACTGGACCGGTCAACCGGTCCAGTCTTCGATCTATGACACCAGATCACCTCGACTCATCGACTGCTCGTTTACTTCCGTGGACACGCGAGGACGGCGCCCCCTGCTACCTCGTGACGAACGGGCAGGGCCCTGTCTCGCGCATGGCCGATGAGATGGAGCGGACGCAGATGCGTATGGCCGTCGAGGTCCAGGAATACGCGCACGCCATGACGGAGGACCCCGACGTGACGGTTCTGGAGCTTCGCTTTGTCGCCACCCGGCTCTCCGAGTGCCTGACCGACGCACTGCGCATCGCGGAAAGCCGGGGCGGCCGACTGGAACGGGAGCGGATGCCTGAGTGACGTCCGCGCCACTTGCTCACCCCGCTCCGCGCCCGGCGCGGCGGCGGGGGAGCGCCCGAGGGGGAGTGCGGGGAGGATGACAAACTGGTGGGCATGGCTTACGACGATCTTCGCTCCCTGCTCCGGGCCTTGGAACGTGAGGGCGATCTCAAGCGCATCAAGGCCGAGGTCGATCCGTACCTCGAAGTCGGCGAGATCGTCGACCGCGTGAACAAGGCCGGCGGGCCCGCGCTGCTCTTCGAGAACGTCAAGGGGTCCTCGATGCCCCTGGCCATGAACGTGTACGGCACCGACCGGCGGCTGCTGAAGGCGCTCGGGCTGAAGGCGTACTCGGACATCAGCGACAAGATCGGCGGGCTGCTGAAGCCGGAGCTGCCGCACGGGTTCATCGGTGTGCGCGAGGCGTTCGGGAAGCTCGGCTCGATGATCCACGTACCGCCGAAGAAGGTGAAGGGGGAGAGCGCCCCCGTCCAGGAGGTCGTCCTCACCGGCGACGACGTGGACCTGGACCAGCTGCCCGCGCTCTTCACCTGGCCCGAGGACGGCGGCTCCTTCTTCAACCTGGGGCTGACCCACACCAAGCACCCCGAGACCGGCGTCCGCAACCTCGGGCTCTACCGGCTCCAGCGCCACGACCGCCGCACCATCGGCATGCACTGGCAGATCCACAAGGACAGCCGCAACCACTACCAGGTCGCCGCCAAGCGCGGCGAGCGGCTGCCGGTGGCCATCGCCTTCGGGGCGCCGCCCGCCGTGACGTACGCGTCCACCGCACCGCTGCCCGGGGACATCGACGAGTACCTCTTCGCCGGGTTCGTCCAGGGCAAGCGGATCGAGATGGTCGACTGCAAGACCGTGCCGCTCCAGGTCCCGGCCAACGCCGAGGTCGTCATCGAGGGCTGGCTGGAGCCGGGCAAGATGCTCCCCGAGGGGCCCTTCGGCGACCACACCGGGTTCTACACCCCGCAGGAACCGTTCCCCGCGCTGACCATCGACTGCGTGACCATGCGCAAGCGTCCGCTGCTCCAGTCGATCGTGGTCGGCAGGCCGCCCACCGAGGACGGGCCGCTGGGCCGCGCCACCGAACGGTTCTTCCTGCCGCTGCTGAAGATCATCGTCCCGGACATCGTGGACTACCACCTCCCCGAGGCCGGCGGCTTCCACAACTGTGCGATCGTTTCGATCGACAAGAAGTACCCCAAGCACGCCCAGAAGGTGATGAGTGCCATCTGGGGCGCCCACATGATGGCGCTGACCAAGCTGATCGTCGTCGTGGACTCCGACTGTGACGTCCACGATCTGCACGAGGTGGCCTGGCGGGCGCTCGGCAACACCGACTACGCCCGGGACCTGACCGTCACCGAGGGGCCGGTCGATCACCTCGACCACGCCTCCTACCAGCAGTTCTGGGGTGGCAAGGCGGGCATCGACGCGACGAGGAAGTGGCCCGAGGAGGGGTACACGCGGGACGGAGGCTGGCCGGAGATGGTCGAGTCCGACCCGGAGACGGCGGCGAAGGTCGACCGCCGCTGGAAGGAATACGGACTGTGACTGCCGCAGAAGCAGCGCTGGGCCACGGCCCGGCGCAGCCCAGTAGCAAGGTGAAGGCGTTCCTGCGGCTGGTGATGATCGAGCACTCGGTGTTCGCGCTGCCCTTCGCGTACATCGCCGCGCTGATCGCGATGTTCCAGGTCAGCGAGTCGATCCACTGGGTCGAGCTGCTGCTCGTCACGGTGGCGATGGTCGGCCTGCGGACCTTCGCGATGGCCGCGAACCGGATCATCGACCGGGAGATCGACGCGCGCAATCCGCGCACCGCGACCCGCGAGATCGTCACCGGTGCCGTCTCCGTGCGCTCGGCGTGGACGGGCGCCGTGGTCGCGCTGGTCTTCTTCCTCGGCGCCGCGGCGCTCCTGAACCCGCTCTGCCTCGCGCTCGCGCCGATCGCGGTCGTGCCGATGGTGGTCTACCCGTACGGCAAGCGGTTCACGAACTTCCCGCACGCCATCCTCGGCATCGCGCAGGCCATGGGCCCGATCGGCGCCTGGCTCGCGGTGACCGGCAGCTGGTCGTGGGACGCGGTCATCCTCGGGCTCGCCGTCGGCATCTGGATCGGCGGCTTCGACCTGATCTTCGCCTGCCAGGACGTCCGCGCCGACCGCGCGCACGGTGTGCTCTCGGTGCCCGCCCGCTTCGGCATCCCGGCCGCGCTCTGGGGCGCCCGGGTCTGCCACGCGATCACGACCGGGCTGCTCGTCTGGTTCGGCCTCGCCACCGACGCGGAGCTCTTCTACTGGATCGGCATGGTGATCGTCGCCGTGGCCTTCGTGTACGAGCACCGGGTGGTCCGCCCGCACGACCTGTCCCGCCTCAACCGGGCCTTCTTCTCGGTCAACGGGTTCATCGGCATGGCGCTCTTCGCCTGCACCCTGCTCGACCTGGTGGTGCGCGGCCTCACGCCGTGACGGCCGTAGCGTCGTGACGGCCCTAGCGTCGTGCCGGCCGTGGCGCCGTACGGGGCGGTGGGGCCGCGAACCCCGGACGCGGGCAACGCCCCCGCGCCTCCAGCCGGTTCCGGGTTCGGCCGGTGCGCGGGGGGCAGCTACCCTCGGCGTGTGGAATCCACGACTTCAGTGAGTCAGCAGCCGCGTCGGCCTTGGATTGTCGGGGTGTCGGGCGCCTCGGGGACCCCGTTCGCCGCTTCGGTGGTGCGTGGGCTGCTCGCTGCCGGTGAGGACGTGGACCTGGTGGTGAGCCGCGCCTCGCGGCTCACGCTGCTGGACGAGACGGGGATCGCCTTCCGCGACGCGCACTGGCGGGACGACCTCGCGAGCTGGCTGGCGCGGGGGGCGGACGGCAAGCCGGACACCTTCGCCCCGGACCTCTCCGGGGTGCGCCACTGGCCCGCCGGTGATCTCGCGGCGGGGCCGTCCTCGGGGTCGTACCCGGCGAAGGGGATGCTGATCGTCCCGGCTTCGACGGCCTGCGTGGCCGGGGTCGCGCTCGGGCTGTCGAAGGACCTGCTCCAGCGGGCCGCGAGCGTCACGCTCAAGGAGCGGCGCACCCTCGTCGTCGCCGTACGGGAAACACCCCTGAGCGGCGCGACGCTGAAGCAGATGGTGGCCCTGGACGAGGCGGGGGCCGTGGTGCTGCCCGCCTCCCCGGCGTTCTACGCGGGCGCCACGCACATCCAGGATCTGGTGGACTTCGTCGCGGGGCGGGTGCTGGACGCGGCGGGGGTGCCGCACGGTCTGTACCGCCGGTGGGAGGGGGAGCTCGGTGGCGGCTCACGTACCGCCTGAGGGCGGGCCGGTCCGGTCAGCGCTTCTTGTGGCGCGGGGCGCGGCTCTTCGCGACACGCCGTGCGGGCGCCGGCTGGTCGGCGCGCGAGCGGTTGGCCAGGTCCTGCAGCTCGCGCATGCGGGCGTAGGCCATCTCGATCGAGGCCACCTCGAACGAAAGCACGGTGTTCACTCCTGAGGGTTCGAAAGGGTCGCTTCGAAGCAGGGTTCGACAGCGTTTCTTGAATCTTCTGGAAGATTTGCAGGGTGGAAGCCCTGTTGGCCTTAAATTCTATACCCAGACTTGCGATACTGCTGAATAATGGAAGGTTCTGTCATATGGACGCGGTGGACAGGCAGCTCATCCAGGCCCTCCGGGAGAACGGCAGGGCGTCGTACGCGGAACTGGGCCGGCTCGTCGGCCTCTCCGGCCCCAGCGTCACCGACCGGATCAACCGGCTGGAGTCGGCCGGAGTCATCACCGGCTACCGCGCCACCGTCAACGCGGCGGCCCTCGGCCTCGGCGTCACCGCACTGATCGGCATCTCGCTCTCCGACGCGGCCGACCACGAGGACGTGGCGCGCCGGCTGCGCGACCTGGAGGAGATCGAGGACGCCTGGTTCATCGCGGGCGACGACTCCTACATGCTCAAGGTGCGCGTCGGTGACGTGGACGGCCTGGAGAAGACGATCCGCCGGCTGAGCGGAACGAAGGGCGTCTCCCGCACCCGGACGACGATCGTGCTCTCCACGAAGTGGGAGAACCGGGTCGGAGAGCTCCCCGAAGAGCGCTAGGCGTACCGTGGGGTCGGTTCGAGGTCGTTACGCAGAGAAATGGGAGGCGTCTGGTGGACGCGGGACTCAAGCGCGAGCTGGAGGAGAAGGTCCGGGCCGGCGAGCGGCTGAGCCGCGAGGACGGGATCGCGCTCTACGAGTCCGACGACCTGGCCTGGCTCGGCGGTCTGGCCCACGAGGTGCGCACCCGTAAGAACGGTGACGTCGTGCACTTCAACGTCAACCGGCACCTCAACATGACGAACGTGTGCACCGCCTCGTGCGCGTACTGCTCGTTCCAGCGCAAGCCGGGCGAGAAGGACGCGTACACGATGCGCATCGAGGAGGCCGTCCGCCTCGCCAAGGCGATGGAGAACGACAACCTCACCGAGCTGCACATCGTCAACGGGCTCCACCCCACCCTGCCGTGGCGGTACTACCCGCGCTCGCTCAGCGCCCTCAAGGAGGCGCTGCCGAACGTGGCGCTGAAGGCGTTCACGGCGACGGAGATCCACCACTTCGAGACGATCTCCGGCCTCAGCGCCTCCGAGATCCTCGACGAGCTGATCGAAGCCGGTCTGGAGTCGCTGACCGGCGGCGGCGCGGAGATCTTCGACTGGGAGGTCCGCCAGCACATCGTCGACCACAACACCCACTGGGAAGACTGGTCGCGCATCCACCGCCTCGCGCACGAGAAGGGTCTCAAGACCCCGGCGACGATGCTGTACGGGCACATCGAGGAGCCCCGTCACCGCGTCGACCACGTGCTGCGGCTGCGCGAGATGCAGGACGAGACCGGCGGCTTCCAGGTCTTCATCCCGCTGCGCTACCAGCACGACTTCGTGGACATGAAGGACGGCAAGATCCGCAACAAGCTCCAGGCGCGGACCACGATGGCCACCGGCGCCGAGGCGCTGAAGACCTTCGCCGTCTCCCGGCTGCTGTTCGACAACGTGCCGCACGTCAAGGTGTTCTGGGTGATGCACGGCGTGCAGACCGCCCAGCTGGCGCTCCAGCACGGCGCGGACGACATGGACGGCTCGGTCGTCGAGTACAAGATCACGCACGACGCCGACAACTACGGCACGCCGAACAAGCTCGGCCGTGACGATCTGCTGGAGCTCATCCGGGACGCGGGCTTCCAGCCCGTCGAGCGCAACACCCGGTACGAGATCATCCGCGAGTACCCGGGCCCGGACGCCGACCGGCGCGAGACGCCGCAGGCGATGCGGGTCTGACACCACGTGTTCGACGAGGGGCCCCGGTCGCAGGTACGCCACTTGCGCCCGGGGCCCCTCGGCGTTTCCGGCCCGCACCGGCCCTCTCCCCGACCCGTCCCGGCCCCCTCCCGCCGACCCGTCCCGCATGCCGGAAAGCTGGTTGAGGCCGTCGGGTCGTAATGGCTAACCTTGGCCCATGCCTCTTACCTTCACCCTGGACCCCGACTTCGGTCCCGAGCTGCGCGACGGCGTCCTCGCGCTCTGGACCGATGTCTCCAACGCGGGCGGCGCGGTCGGCTTCGTCCCGCCGGTCACCACCGAGGACGTCCGCCCCGAGCTGCTCAAGCACCTCACCGCGATCGCCGAGGGACGCACCAGGCTGCTCGTCGGACGGGACGAGGACGGCACGGTCGCGGCGACCGTCTTCCTCACCCTCAACACCCACCGGCTGATGCGGCACTGGCTCTGGCTCTACACGGTGATGGTCCACCCCTCCCACCAGGGCAAGGGATACGGGCGCGACCTCATGGCGGCGGCGGCCGACGCGGCGCGCACCATCGACGGTATGGAGTACATCCGGCTCACCTGCCGGGGCGGCACCGGCGTGGACCGCTTCTACGAAAGCTGCGGCTACAAGGAAGTGGGCCGGGTGCCGGGGGCGATCCGGGTCGCCGAGGGCGACGACCGGGACGACATCACCATGCTGCTCCCGCTCGGCTGATTCCCGCCGCGGGGCGGCCCGGGGCCGTCCGGGGTGCGGGCCCGGCGCGTTCCCGCAGTTCAGGCGGGGGCGTACGGGGCGTGCGGGGGGCCGTGGCAACCCCGTGAACCGAACGATTTCGGGGCATGCTTCACTGGTCGGGCAGGTTCGCATCACCGTCGTACGTAGAGAGAGGTCAGCCGTGTCCGCTGCCAAGCCGAGCGCAATGATCCGGTACTCCGCGCTGCGCCTGCTGATTTTCGTCGCCTGTTTCTTCGTCTCCGGAGTGGCCGTCCACTTCGGTGTGATCCCCTCCGGCGTCGGCGGCTCCAACGTCGTCTGGGTCGTCCTGCTCGGGCTGGTGCTGTCCGCCCCGCTGAGCTACGTCCTGCTGCGCAAGCAGCGTGACGAGATGTCCGTCCAGGTCGTCCAGAAGGTGGACCGCGCCAAGGCCCGCCTGGAGGCGAACCGCGCGCGCGAGGACGCCGTCCAGTAGGACCCGGTTCTCGTCGCCGAGGAACCCGGCACGTAACCTTCGTCACATCCGCGCCCCTGGGGGCGCACCGCACCTCGGACCCCGGCCCGGAGCAAGTCGCTCCGGAACCGGGGTCTTTGACGTTTTTATCCGCCGCTTATCCGGCGCGCCCGGCCGGACGCATGCCCATAGAAAGACTTTGAGGCCCTCAAAGTCGCGGTGTTAACGTGAACGACATGAAGACAGCAGTGCGAATCCGCTACGCCCCGGGCGTCCCGCTCGTGGCGCGCCTGCACGTCGATCTCTGCCGCTGCACGACCGCGGCCTGTTGTCGCCTCTGACCCGGCAGCATGCAGCGGCGCCGCCTCCCGGCGAGGACGCCGCCCCCGTCCCCTTCCCCTTCTCGCGTACGCGTGCCTTCCCACGCGTACGCCGCGTCCTGTCTGGAGTGTGTCCGTGTCCGCGAACCCCGCGTCCACCGCGGAGACCGCCGAGCCCAAGAGCTCCGGTTTCCGTATACCGAAGGTGCCGTTCTGGGCCCAGATCGTCGCCGGTCTGGTCCTCGGTGTCGTCCTCGGCTGGATCACCCGCTCGTACGACGTCGCGTGGCTCTACACCACGCTCGACAAGGTCGGCCATATCTTCGTCCAGCTGCTGAAGCTGGCCGTCGCGCCGCTCGTCTTCTTCGCGATCCTGGTGTCGATCACCAACCTCCGCAAGGTCAACAACGCGGCCCGGCTCGCCACCCGCACCCTGCTCTGGTTCATGATCACCTCGCTGATCGCGGTGGCCATCGGCCTCGCCATCGGCCTGATCACCAACCCGGGCTCCGGCACCGGCCTCACGCCGAAGGACGGCCTCAAGCCCGAGCACGCCGGCTCCTGGCTGGACTTCCTCACCGGCATCGTCCCGACCGACGTGATCACGCCGTTCACCGAGCTGAACGTCCTCCAGATCGTCTTCATGGCCGCCGTCGCCGGCATCGCCGCCCTGAAGCTCGGCGAGAAGGCCCAGCCGATCCTGACCCTCAGCGAGTCGATCCTGGAGCTGCTCCAGAAGGCCCTGTGGTGGGTCATCCGCCTCGCCCCGCTCGGCACCGTCGGCCTCATCGGCTACGCCATCGCCGACTACGGCTGGGACCTCATCGGCAAGTACGCCACCTTCACCGCCGACGTCTACGTCGGCTGCGCCCTGGTGCTCTTCGGCGTCTACCCGCTGCTCCTCGCCACCGTCGCGAAGGTCAGCCCGATCCAGTTCTTCAAGGGCGCCTGGCCCGCGATCCAGCTGGCGTTCGTCTCCCGCTCCTCGGTGGGCACCATGCCCGTCACCCAGAAGGTCACCGAGCGCCTCGGCGTCCCGAAGGAGTACGCCTCCTTCGCCGTCCCGTTCGGCGCCACGACCAAGATGGACGGCTGCGCCGCGATCTACCCGTCGCTGGCCGCGATCTTCATCGCGCAGATCTTCGACGTGCAGCTCGGCGTCGGTGACTACATCCTGATCGCGTTCGTCTCGGTCATCGGCTCCGCCGCGACCGCCGGTCTCACCGGCGCGACGGTCATGCTGACGCTGACCCTCTCGACGCTGGGCCTCCCGCTGGAGGGCGTCGGCCTGCTCATGGCGATCGACCCGATCCTGGACATGATGCGCACCGCCACCAACGTGGCCGGCCAGGCGCTGGTCCCGGTGATCGTCTCGGCCCGCGAGAAGATCCTCGACCTCGGCAAGTACAACTCCGCCTCGGCCTCGCCGGTGGACGAGATCGAGGTCGCCGACGAGGAGCCCGTACGGGTCCCCGTCGCCGCCTGATCGCACCTCGCACCACGCACCACGCGCCCCGGGGGCGCCCGGGTCCTTCGGGACCTGGGCGCCCCCGGGGCGTTGTCGCGCCGACGGTGCCGTCCCCGCTCCCCGTACCCTTACTCGGGAGTAAGGCAGCGGGGGCGGAAGGAAGTCCGACATGGATGCGGTGAAGAGCAAGCGGATGCCACGCGCCGTGCGTGAGCAGCAGATGATGGACGCGGCGGTGCAGATCTTCGGGCAGCGCGGCTACCGGGCGGCCTCGATGGACGAGATCGCGGAGCTCGCGGGCGTGTCGAAGCCGCTGGTCTACCTGTACCTGAACTCCAAGGAGGAGCTCTTCACCGCGTGCATCCGCCGCGAGGCGAAGGCGCTGGTGGACGCGGTCCGGGCGGGGGTCGAGCCGGGGCTGCCCGCCGACCGGCAGCTCTGGGAAGGGCTGCGCGCGTTCTTCCTGCACACCGCTGAGAACCCGGACGGCTGGGCGGTGCTGCACCGCCAGGCGCGGACGCACGGGGAGCCGTTCGCCTCGGAGATCACCACCATGCGGGACGAGATCGTCGCGTTCGTGACCGGTCTCATCGGCGCCGCCGCCCGGGAGGCCCACCACGACCCCGCGCTGCCCGACCGGGACGTGGTCGGGCTCGCGCAGGCCCTGGTGGGCGCCGCCGAGGCGCTGGCGGGGTGGGCCAACGAGACCCCGGGCGTCTCGGCCCGGGAGGCGGCGGCGACGCTGATGAACTTCTCCTGGGCGGGCCTGGAGAACCTCATGAACGGGCGGCCCTGGCAGCCGCCCGTCTGATCCGGTGGCCCCGGCCGGTGCGGGGCCGATGCGCGGCGGCCCCTCAGGGGTTCTCGGGCGCCAGCCCGGCGGCGACCAGGGCCGCGTAGACCGCCTTGCCCAACGCCACCACGGCGGACTGGGGGCGCACCATCACGGTGAACTCCTTGATCAGCCCGGCCTCGTCGAAGTGCAGCAGGTCGATGCCGTGGATCTGGGCGCCGTTCACCGTGGCGCGGAAGACCAGGATCTCCGAGGGGGCCTCCTGGCCGTCGGCGCTGGTCTCGGCGGTGCCCTCGTACTGGCCGACGTAGTGGAAGTCCTCGAAGACCTGGAGCAGTACCCCGAGGAGCCCCAGCACCTGGGGCTTCCCGTCGAAGGGGGTGAACTTCACCGGGCTGTAGAGGCGGACGTCGTCGGTGAACAGGGAATCGATTCCGGTGAGTTCACCCTTCTCCACGGCGGCGCGGAAGCGTTCGGCGGATTCCATGGTTCCTCCCGATGTCGGTCCAGGGGTCGTACCGGTCGTACCGTACGGGCTCACAGGTCCCGGGTCACCGTGCCGGTGAGGTGGAGCCGCGCGCCGTCCGGGCCGCCGCGCAGCTGGAACCTCGTACCGGAGCCGTCCGCCGCGTACGTCACCGTGCCCGGCAGGAGCACCGGGGCCCGGAACTCCGCCCGTACGGTACGGATGTGGTCGGCGCCCTCCACCTCGGCGAGGCAGCGGGCGACGGTCCACATGCCGTGGGCGATGGCCCGGGGGAAGCCGAACAGGCGGGCGGTGAGCGGGTGGAGGTGGATCGGGTTGCGGTCGCCCGAGGCGGCACCGTACCGCCGTCCCAGGTCGCCGGTGAGCCGCCACTCGGCGACGGCGGGCAGGTCGGGGACGGGGGGCAGGCCGGGGAGGGCGGGCGCTGCGGGCGCGGCGGGGGCGGTCCGTGCGGAGTGGCGGGCGAGGTACCCGCTGCGGGACTCCCACACCAGCTCGTCGCCCACCCGGGCCTCCGTCACCACGGTCGCCTCGGTGCCCCGGCGGTGCGGGGTCAACGCTGCCGCGTAAACAGTCAGTCGGAGGGGCTCCGCGGGCTGTACGGGGCGGTGGGAGGTGATCTCGATCCAGGTGTGGACGAGCCCGAGCACGGGCAGCGGGAACGCCCGTGCCGTCATCAGCCGCATGGCGAGCGGGAACGCCAGGACGTGCGGGTAGGTCGGGGGGAGCGGGCCGGTGGCGGGGAAGTGGCAGATCCGGCGGTAGCGGGCGAGGAGTTCGGCCGGTGCGGGGGCCGCGGGGCCGGTGACGCGGGTGGCCGGGAGTACGGCTCCGGGGCGACCGGGGCGTTTCAGTGGCGAGGTCAACGCGCCGTACAGGAGGGAGAGTCCGAGGCCGGGCACCGGCTCACGCCCCCAACAGGCTCTGGCCGCAGACGCGTACCACCTGGCCGTTGACGGCCGTGGAGGCGGGCTGCGCGAACCATGCGGTGGTCTCGGCCACGTCCACCGGAAGTCCGCCCTGGGAAAGGGAGTTCATGCGGCGGCCCGCCTCCCGGATGAAGAGCGGCACGGCGGCGGTCATCTTCGTCTCGATGAAGCCGGGGGCGACCGCGTTGACCGTGACCCCGTGGTCGGCGGCGGCGCGCGGGGCGAGCGAGCGGACCAGGCCGATGATTCCGGCCTTGCTCGCCGCGTAGTTGGTCTGCCCGTTGTTCCCGGCGATGCCCGCGATGGAGGCGGTGGCGACGATCCGGCCGCCCCGGTTGAGGGTGCCCGCCTTGAGGAGCGCGTCCGTGGTCCGCAGTACCGAGTCAAGGTTGACGTCGATCACGGAGGCCCAGCGGTCGGCCGCCATGTTGGCGAGCCGGCGGTCGCGGGTGATGCCCGCGTTGTGCACGAGGATGTCGAGCCCGTCCGGGACCGCCGCCGCGATCCGCTCGGCGGCGTCCGGCGCGGTGATGTCCAGGGGCAGCGCGGTGGCGCCGAGCCGGTCCGCCGTGCGGATGAGCTCCTCCTCGGCCTGGGGCACGTCGAGGCAGATCACCCGGGCGCCGTCGCGGGCCAGCACGGAGGCGACGGCCTCGCCGATGCCCCGGGCGGAGCCGGTGACCAGCGCGGTGCGGCCGGTCAGCGGGGCGAACCAGTCGGCGACCGGGCCGGGCGTCGCGCCGGAGACCTCGACGACCTGGCCGCTGACGTACGCGGACCGGGGGGAGAGGAGGAAGCGCAGGGTGGACTCGGCGGACGCGGCGGCGCCCGGCACGACCCGTACCAGCTGGGCGGTGGCGCCCCGGCCGATCTCCTTGCCCAGTGAGCGGACGAACCCCTCCAACGCCTGCTGGGCGGCGGCCTGGTGGTGGTCCTCGGGGGACGGGGCCGTACCGAGGACGACGATCCGGCCGCTGCGGGCGACCGAGCGGACGACGGGGTGCAGGGCCGCGTGGAGGGCGGCGAGCCCCGCCGCCGAGGTGATGCCCGTCGCGTCCACGACGATTCCGGCGGGCCGGTCCGCCTGCTCCACCACCGGCAGCCCGAGGCGGGCGAGGACCTCGCCGACCTCACCCGGTACGGCCGCCTCGCCCGCCGTGAGGTGCAGCAACGGCCCGTCGAGCGTGGGCGTCTCCAGGGACCAGCGGCGCAGCGGCGTGGGCTGGGGGAGGCCCAGGCGGCGGGTGAGGAAGCGGCCGGGGGCTGTGCCGGTCAGGTGCAGATAGCGGTCGGCCATTGTCCAGACTCCCTGCTCGGTCGTAGATTTACTCCGGAGTAAGGTTACTCAAGAGTCAGGAGCTGGTCGAGATGAACCGCACGCGGACACGGCCCGGGGCGACAGCACCGCTCGGAGCGATCGCGGGGGCCACGGCGGCCGGGACGATCGCGGGGGTCACGGCGGCCATGGCGGCCGGGACGATCGCGGCGGCCGGGACGGGTGGGCCGCGATGATCCCGCTCCCGCAGCCGCGCAGGGTCGCCGTCCTCGGCGGCAGCCGCATCCCCTTCGCCCGCTCCGACGGTCCCTACGCCGAGGCGTCCAACCAGCAGATGCTGACCGCCGCGCTCGACGGGCTCGTCGAGCGGTTCGGCCTGGCCGGGCAGCAGGTGGGGGAGTTCGCCGCCGGTGCCGTGCTCAAGCACAGCCGCGACTTCAACCTGGCCCGCGAGACGGTGCTCGGCTCCCGCCTCGACCCCCGCACCCCCGCGTACGACGTCCAACAGGCGTGCGGGACCGGCCTCCAGGCCGTCATCGGCGTCGCGAACAAGATCACCCTCGGGGCGATCGACTCGGGCATCGCGGGCGGCGCCGACACCACGAGCGACGCGCCGCTCGGCGTCAACGACGAACTCCGCCGCATCCTGCTGAACGCCCGCCGCGCCAAGGGCAACGCCGCCCGGCTCAAGGCGCTCGCGGCCGTCCGCCCCCGCCACCTCGTCCCCGACATCCCGCGCAACGCCGAGCCGCGCACCGGGCTTTCGATGGGCGAGCACGCCGCGATCACCGCCCGCCGCTGGGGCGTCCCGCGCGAGGACCAGGACCTGCTGGCCGCGACCAGCCACCAGCGGCTGGCCGCCGCCTACGACCGCGGGTTCCTGGACGACCTCGTCGTCCCGTACCTCGGCCTGGAGCGGGACCAGAACCTGCGGCCGGGCTCCACGGTCGAGAAACTCGCCACTCTCAAGCCGGTGTTCGGTGCCGCACACCCCGATGCGACGATGACCGCCGGGAACTCCACCCCGCTCACCGACGGAGCCGCCACCGTGCTGCTGGCGAGCGAGGAGTGGGCGCGGGAGCGCGACCTCACGCCGCTGGCGTACCTCACGCTGTACGAGACCGCCGCCGTGGACTACGTGAACGGCGAGGACGGCCTGCTGATGGCCCCGGCGTACGCGGTGCCCCGGCTGCTCGAACGGGCGGGGCTGACCTTCGAGGACTTCGACCTGTTCGAGGTGCACGAGGCGTTCGCCTCGCAGGTGCTCGCCACGCTCGCCGCCTGGCGGAAGCGGGGCCTCGGCGCCGTCGACCGGGAGAAGCTCAACGTGGCCGGTTCCTCGCTCGCCACCGGCCACCCGTTCGCCGCGACGGGAGCCCGGATCGTCGCCACCCTCGCCAAGCTCCTCGCGGAGCGCGAGGGGCCGGGGCGCGGGCTGATCTCCATCTGCGCGGCCGGTGGTCTGGGGGTGACCGCGATCCTCGAACGGCCCTGAAGCGTCCACAGGCTGTCCCGTACCGCCACCGCCCCCTCCGAGGAGCCGCACGTGTCCACGCCCCCCGCCCCGCCCGCATCCCCGGCCGACGGCACCGCGTCCGCCGCCACGCCGCCCGTCCTGGTCCCCCCGCTGCTCCTGCGCGGCGCGGACGGCCGCGTGCGGGAGGCCTCCGTACCCGCGTTCGCGCCGCCGGTACGGCACGGCTCGCTCGCCGAGATCCCCTTCGACAACGCACGCGAGGCGCCCTCGGACGCCGTCCTCAGCCGCAAGGACGAGGGCGGCAGCTGGCGGGACGTGACCGCCCTCGCGTTCGCCGAGGAGGTACGCGCCGTCGCCAAGGGCCTGATCGCGGAGGGGTTCCAGCCCGGCGCCCGGATCGCGATCATGGCCCGTACGACGTACGAGTGGACGCTGCTCGACTTCGCGGCCTGGGCCGCCGGGCTCGTCACCGTTCCGATCTACCCGACGTCCTCGGCGTACCAGGTGCGGTGGATCCTCCAGGACTCCGGCGCGCGGGCCTGCGCGGTCGAGACGAAGGAGCAGGCGCGGATCGTCAGCCAGGAGCGCCGCGAACTCGACGGCCTGGCCCACCTGTGGCAGTTCGACACCGGGGCGCTCGGCCGGCTCATGACGGCCGGCCGGCACGTGCCCGACGCGGCGGTGGACGAACGCCGCGCCCTGCTGAGCCCGGACTCCGCCGCCACCCTCATCTACACCTCCGGCACCACCGGCCGCCCCAAGGGGTGCGTCCTCACCCACGGCAACTTCTTCGCCGAGGTCGACAACGCCATCGAACTGCTGCACCCGGTCTTCAAGTCCGTCTCCAAGTACCCCGCGTCCACCCTGCTGTTCCTGCCGCTCAGCCATGTCTTCGGCCGGATGGTCGCGATCGGCTGCCTGCGCGCCCGGGTCCGCCTCGGGCACGCCCCCTCCATCCGCACCGAGGACCTGCTGGAGGACCTGGCCGGGTTCCAGCCGTCGTTCCTGCTGGCGATCCCGTACGTCCTGGAGAAGGTCTTCAACACCGGGCGCGCCACCGCCGAGAAGATGGGCCGCGCCTCCTCCTTCGACCGGGCGGCCCGCATCGCCCAGCGATACGGGCAGGCCGTCGAGGCCGCCGAACACGGCACGGGCCCCGGCCCCGGTACCGCCCTGAAGATGGCCCGCAAGCTCTACGACCCGCTGGTCTACCGCCGCATCCGCGCGGCCCTCGGCGGACACGTCCGGTACGTCATCTGCGGCGGCTCCCCGCTGGGCGGCCGGCTCGCCTCGTTCTACGCGGGCGCCGGGATCGAGATCTTCGAGGGGTACGGCCTCACCGAGACCACCGCCGCCCACACGGTGACCCCGCCCCTCAAACCCCGCCTGGGCACGGTGGGCTGGCCGCTGCCCGGGACCTCGGTACGGATCGCGGACGACGGCGAGGTGCTGCTCCGGGGCGGCCAGGTCTTCCACGGCTACTGGGACGCGGAGACCGGCACGTCCGTACCGGTGCTGCGCGACGGCTGGTTCGCCACCGGCGACCTGGGCGCCCTCGACGACGACGGCTACCTCACCATCACCGGCCGCAAGAAGGACATCATCATCACCTCGGGCGGGAAGAACGTCATCCCGGCCCCGCTGGAGGACTGGCTGCGCGCCCACCCGCTGGTCGGCCAGTGCATGGTCGTCGGTGACAACCGCTCCTTCATCACCGCGCTGATCACCCTGGAGGAGGACGGGCTCGCGCACTGGCGGCAGATGAAGAAGAAGCAGGGCGTCCCGCTCCGCGAACTCGTCGACGACCCCGAGCTCCGGGAGACGATCCAGCACGCGGTGAACGAGGCCAACGGCTCCGTCTCGCGCGCCGAGTCGATCCGTAAATTCACCGTGCTGCCCGTCGACTTCACCGAGGCGAGCGGCCACCTCACACCCTCGCTGAAGCTCAAACGGGACGTGGTGGCACGGGACTTCGCGACGGAGATCGAGGAGCTGTACCGGAAGTGAGGCGCGGGCCGCGGGCGGTTCGGGGGACGGTTCCGGGGCTGGCCGGGGAAGCCGGGCGGGGGCCCGTCCCGGTCAGCGGAGCCGCACCGGCGCCAGGAACCCGGCCGTCGACCGGCGGCGGGCCCGGCGGACGCGCAGAAGCGTGGCGAACCCGCAGGCCATGGTCGCGAGGAGCGGGATCAGCGCAGTCGCGAGCGCGACGGCCCGGGCCGAGGGGCCCGTGCGCGGGGTGATGTAGTCACCCCAGGGGGCGCGTACCGTCTCGGCGGTCCGGCCGGGGCGGTGGCTGCCCGGCACCACGACCGGGGTTCCGTCGGGCAGGGTGCCCCGGCAGCGGACGTAGCTGTTCTTGCCGGTGTCCCGGGTCGTGCAGGCGGTGACGGCCACCCGCACGACCGGGCCGCGCGGCGCCACGTACGCCAGGCCGATCAGCACGGCGAGGGCCGTCGCTCCCGCGCAGAGCGCCGTCAACAGCCCCCACAGGACCGCCGTCCGCCACGTCTCCGTACCTTCACCGGCTCTCACGGCGCCGAACCTACTCCCCGGGCAGGTCAGGGCCTTACAGCGGGTTGTCGCCCTTCATGTTGAGGGCGTGGCCGGGGCGGAAGAAGCGCTTCGCGGCGAAGTGGCCGTGCTCGGCGGCCATCCGGAACCAGGGCTCCGACGCCGCCAGCCCGTCGCGCTCCTCGACCAGGCGGCCCATCTCCCACATCGACTCGGGGTCGTTGCGCTCCACGCCCAGCCGGAACACGCGCTCCGCCTCGTCCAGGTCTCCCCGGATCTTCGCGAGCAGCGCGATCGACCGCAGGGCCCCCAGATCGCCGCCCTCGGCGGCGGCTGCCAGCTTCTCCGGGGTGCCGTACTTCCGGTGCAGGTGCCAGGCGCGGAGCGCGAGGAGGAGGCCCAGCAGCCAGGCCGCCCAACTGACGTCGAAGAGCGTGTCGTTGTCGGTCGCCATCCCGATCACGCTCAGGACCGCCGCCACGACGAACAGCAGGAATGCCATGCGTACCCCCCCGGGTCACGTACTGCCCATCGGCACTCTTCCCGGCGGGCGCTTCCGCTACCCCTGGAGAGGCCACCCCGGACGCGCCGGGGGGGGACCACTTCCGGGGCCGCCGGCCTCGGCCGGGGGCCCGTCCAGAACAATGCGAGGGAACGAACGAAGGAATTTCCATGAGCGACTCCAGCGGCCACAGCGTTCTCTCCGTCGTGCCCCAACTCCTCTGGGGGGTGATGTCCGCCGCGGCGGTGGTCACCGCGGTCGTCCGGTCCTCCAGGATCGGCCGCCGGTCCGCGGAGGGGGCCGGCAAGCCCGCGCGGTGGGACCCCTTCGGGCCGGAATGGACCTGGGCTCTGGTGGGGGCGGTCGTCGGCTACGCCGCCGGGGCCGCGATCGCGCGCCACTTCAGCTGGGGAGACGTCTGGGAGAGCCTGTGGCTGCCCTCCTTCGCCGCGTCGGCCGTCGCCTACGTGACCCGGCAGCGCCTGCGCGGGCGGACGGGATGGGCTGCCGCGCTGTACGCCGTCGCGGGCGCCGTGGCCCTCGGCCCGCTGCTCGACTGACGCGGGGCGGGATCGCCCGTCGGCGGCGGGCGCATCCAGGAGTACCCGCCCGGCGCACCCCCGCCCGCACTCTTCCCGGTGGACGGCCCCGCTACCCACCGGCTCGCTCACGCGGCTCGCTCATGCCTCCCGGCCGTCGCCCCGCAGCCGTTCCAGCAGCGCGTTCTCGGCCCGGTGGGCGCCCGGGTCCTCCCAGAAGGTGACGGGGACGCCCCGGAGGTGGCGGCCGTGCGGGTCCAGGAGGTGGCCGGCCAGCTTGAGCGGCCAGAGGGTCACCGCCCGGTCGGCGACGACGAGTTCGGAGAACCGGGTGGCCAACCGGGCCTCGAAGGCGCCGATTTCCTCGGCCGAGCGCAGCCACACCGCGAGCATCAGGTTGTGCGGCCCCGACAGCGAGGCGCAGAGGCGGGTTTCGCGCATCCCGATGAGCTGGGAGGCGATCCGGGCGGTGTCGGCGGCCGGGGCGATGCCCCACAGGGTCACCGAGATCGGCCAGCCGGAGAGGTAACGCGCCACCTCGCAGCGGTAGATGAGGGCGTCCTCGCGGTGCATCCGGTCGAGCCGGCGGCGTACGGTGCTGGGGCTCACGCCCAGGCGCTCCGCGAGCCGGGCGGCGGGCTGGCGGAAGTCCTCGCTGAGCAGCAGGTAGAGCCGGGTGTCGAGGTCGTCCGGGGTGGTCAGGCCCCGGCGCGGGTGGGAGGGACCCCGGTCCCTGGTCAGGGTGGACTGGCTGTCCGGGTCGAGCCGGTCGAGCCGCCAGCGGCTGCCCTCGGTGTGGACGGCGGTGGCGATCTGCGAGCGGGTGGCCGCGACACCGGGCAGCGCGCCGAGCCGGAAGCCGACGTACCGGGCCAGCATCGCCTGGTCGGGGAAGGCGGCGGTGAGGACGAGGTCCCGGGAGCCGGTGACGTGCTCGATGGTGATCAGGTGCGGGTCGTCCGCGATCTCTGCCGCCACCTCGTGCAGCGCGCCCGCCACGCAGTCCACCTCGATGAAGGCGATGATCGGCAGCGTCACTCCGGCCGCCACCGTGTAGCAGCTCAGCCACGCGTGCCCGGCCTCGGTGAGGCGGTTCCAGCGGCGCGCGGCCGTCGAGCCGTCCACCCCGAGCGCCTTGCCGATCTGCGCCCACTCCGCCCGGGGCGAGGTCTGCAACGCGGTGATCAGGAGATAGTCCAGCTCGTCCAGCGGGGCGTCCCGGACGGCGTCCGCGGGCGGACGGGGGGCCGCGACGGTGGCGGTTTTCTGCGTGGAGGACCTCATCGGTGCCGCTTTCCTGCGGATGATCATCACTGGAGTGCTCGGGTCCGCACCATACGCCCATGTCTCTGCTCCAGGATGCCCACGCCCTCGCCCCCGCGCTGACCGAACTCCGCCACGCCCTGCACCGGGAACCCGAGCTCGGCCTCGATCTCCCGCTCACCCAGCGCAGGATCGTGGACGCCCTGGCGGGCCTCGGGCTGGAGATCACCCTGGGGAAGGGGCTCAGCTCGGTCACCGCCGTGCTGCGCGGCGGGCTGCCCGGTCCGGCGGTGCTGCTCCGCGGCGACATGGACGGGCTGCCCGTCCAGGAGGACACCGGCCTCCCGTACGCCTCCGTGCTCGACGGCCGGATGCACGCCTGCGGCCACGACCTGCACGTCACCGGGCTGGTCGGCGCGGCCCGGCTGCTCGCGGACCGGCGCGCGGAGCTGGCGGGCGACGTGGTGTTCATGTTCCAGCCCGGCGAGGAGGGCCAGGGCGGCGCGAAGATCATGATCGAGGAGGGGGTGCTCGACGCTGCGGGGGAGCGGGTCGTCGCCGCGTACGCCCTGCACGTGGTCTCCACCGGCGCGCCGACCGGCTTCGCCGCCACCCGGCCCGGCCCGATGCTCGCCGCGTCGGACGCCGTCCACGTCACCGTGCACGGCCGGGGCGGGCACGGTTCGTCCCCGCACCTCGCGGCCGACCCGGTGCCCGCGATGTGCGCGATGGTCACCGCGCTCCAGACCCTGGTCACCCGCGAGACCGACATCTTCGACCCTGCGGTCGTCACCGTGGGCCGGATCGAGGCCGGTACGGCGCCCAACGTCATCCCGGAGGACGCGCGCTTCTCCGCCACCGTACGGACCTTCTCCGACGCCGCCCGCGCCACCGTCCGCGCGGGCTTCGAGCGGACCGTGCACGGGGTGGCCGCCGCCCACGGGGTCACCGCGACCGTCGACTACGTCGACCAGTACCCGCCGACCGTCAACCACGCCGAGGAGGCGGCGTTCGCGCTGGAGACCGCGCGGCGGATCCTCGGCCGGGACCACGCCTTCGAGGCGCCCGAGCCGATGGCCGGGGCGGAGGACTTCTCGTTCGTGCTGCGCGAGGTGCCCGGCGCGTTCGTCGGACTCGGCGCCTGCCCGCCCGGAACGGACCCCGCCACCGCCCCGATGAACCACTCCGCCCAGGCGGTGTACAACGACGGCGCGCTGCCGCACGCTGCCGCGCTGCTCGCCGGGCTGGCGCTGCGCCGGCTCGGCCGCGACGTGTAGCGGTCCGCCCGCCGCTTCCGGTGCCACCGCCGCCCGTACCCGTAGGAGGAGCCCGCCCATGGCCGTCACTGCCACGCCCGCACCGCCGCCCGCCACCGCGTCCGTGACGGCGGTCGTGGGACTCCTCGTGTTCTTCGAGGCGACCAGCGGCTTCCTCCAGGTCGGGCTGGCCCCGCTGCTGCCCGACCTCGCCGACCACCTCTCGATCGGTTCGGCCTCCCTCAACTGGGTCGTCTCCGTCCAGCTGTTGGCGGCGGCGGTCTGCGTCCCGCTGTTCGGCAGGCTCGGCGATCTGCACGGCCACCGCCGGATGCTCCGGATCGCGCTCGCCCTGATCGCCGCCGGAACGCTGACCGTCGCCCTCGCGCCGGACTACCCGGTGCTGCTGGCCGGCCGGGTGCTCCAGGGGCCGATCGCGGCGCTGCTGCCGCTGGAGATCGCCCTCGTACGGGACCGGCTGCCGGTCGCCGAGGCGCGCCGGGCCATCGCCCGGCTCGTCGGGGCGCTGACGCTCGGCGCGATGGCGGGCGGGGTGGTGATGGGGCTGGTGGACTCCGCGTTCGGCTCGCTGCGGCTGACCCTGCTGGTCCCGGCCGTCCTCGCCGCGGCCTGCGTACCGGTCTCCTTCGTCGCCGTACCGGAGTCGCGCACCAGGGCCGTCGGGCGCGTCGACCGGGCCGGGGTGGTGCTCCTCGGCGCCGCGATGATCGCCCTGCTCGCCGGGGTGTCCGGCGCGGAGGACGGCTCCTGGGGCTCGGTACGCGTACTCGGCCCGGTGCTCCTGGGGCTCGCGCTGCTCGCCCTCTGGGTGCGGGTCGAGCTGCGCAGCAGTGAACCGCTTGTGGACGTACGGGCGTTGGCGGCGCGGACCACCGCCCCCTTCTACTGCGCGGCCTTCCTGTTCGGGGTCTTCTACTTCGGCAGCCAGACCCCCAACTCCACGTTCTACGCGGCCGATCCGGCGACCGACGGGTACGGCTTCGGGCTCGGCGCCCTCGCCATCTCGCTGGTGTCACTACCCGGTGCGGTCGGCAGTGTCGTCGGCTCCCTCGCCACGGCCGCGCTGGCGAAGCGGATCGGCTACCGGCCGACGCTGATGGCCGCCTTCGGCCTGGTCGCGCTCACCTTTACCCAATTCGCCTTCTTCCACGCGGAGATGTGGCAGATGGCGGCCGGATCGGCCTTCCTCGGCCTCGGTATCGGACTGGCGCTGGGCGCCATGCCCACCGTCATCGTGGAGGCGGCCGAGCCCGCCCGTACGGGGATCGCCGCCGCCCTCTACAACAACGTGAAGACGCTCGGCGGGGCCGTGGCGGGCGGGGTGTTCGCCTCGCTGCTCGGCGCGTTCCGCTCGGACCTCACCGGCGAGCCGGGCGAGGGTGGCTACACGGCGGTGTGGCTGGTCGGCGCGGCGGCGGCCCTCGCGGCGGTCGCGATGAGCGCGCTGTCCCGGCGCCGGGAAGGGTGAGGGGCGCCCCCGCGAAGGGTCAGTCCGCCTCGGGGGGTACCAGCCGACGGGCCAGCTCCACGATGTACGCCCGCATCTCCGCGTCCCCGGCCCCCTCCCCGCCGTCGCCGCTCCCCATGATCAGGCGGGCGAGCTGCGGGAACGCCGAGGGCAGCACCGCGATGCCCAGCACCGCGAGGAAGGTGGCGGCGGCCCGGGTGTCCGGGGCCGTACCGAGGGTGCGGGCGAGCGATCCCACCATGCCGGCGTACCGGGCGCGGCGCTCCCCGTCGGCGGGCAGCGCCCCCGTGTCGTGGTGCAGCGCCTCCCACATCATCAGGCGCAGCAGCTCCGGGTTGGCGCGGTGCAGGTCGTGCACGCGTCCGGCGTAGGCGCCGAGGTCGCCGACCGGCGGGCCGAGCAGCGCCGCGTGCTCCTCGACCGCCTCGGCGACGACCGCGGCGAAGAGCTTCTCCTTGCTGCCGAAGTACCCGTAGATCCGCTCCTTGTTGGCGCCCGCCGCCTGGGCGATGCGGTCGACCCGGGCGCCGCCCATGCCGTGTGCGGCGAATTCGGTACGGGCTGCCGCCAGGAGCCGGGCGCGGGTTCCCACAAGCTGATCGGGTGAGGACATGGCACAACCCTACATGGCCAACCATCCAGTTGGTTGGGTACGGTTCCGGGCATTCCCGCAGACCGCTGGGAAAGGCGAACCACTCATGGGCGCGACATCCGCCGAGACCGACGCAGTTTCCTCCTCCGGGACCCGCCGGGCCGCCGAACGGCCCCTTCCCGAGGTGCTGGTGACCGGGCTCGGGGCCACCACCCCGCTCGGAGGCAGCCTCCCGGAGACCTGGTCGGCGCTGCTGGCCGGGGAGAACGGCGTCGGGGTCCTGGACGAGCCCTGGGCCGAGCCGCTGCCCGCCCGGCTGGCCGCCAGGATGCGGGTGGATCCGGCGGGCGTCCTGGAACGCACCCTGGCCCGCCGGCTGGACCGGTGCGAGCAGGCGGCCCTGGTGAGCGCCCGGGAGGCGTGGGCCGACGCGGGGCGGCCGGAGGTTGATCCGGAGCGGGTGGCCGTGGTCGTCGGTACGGGCGTGGGCGGGGTGCTCTCGCTGCTCGGCCAGGACGACGTACTGGAGAGCGCGGGGCCCCGGAAGGTCTCCCCGCACACCGTCCCGATGCTGATGCCCAACGGGCCCGCCGCCTGGGTGAGCATCGACCTCGGTGCGCGGGGTGGCGCCCACGCCCCGGTGAGCGCCTGCGCGTCCGGCGCCGAGGCCGTCGCGTACGGTATCGACCTGATCCGGCTCGGCAGGGCCGACGTGGTCGTGGCGGGTGGCGCGGAGGCGTGTCTGCACGCGTTGCCGCTGGCCGGGTTCGCCCGGATGATGGCGCTCTCGACGGCCAACGACGACCCGGAGCGGGCCTCCCGCCCCTTCGACGCGGCCCGCAACGGCTTCGTGCTGGGGGAGGGTGCCGCCGTCCTCGTCCTGGAACGCGCCGATCACGCCCGCGCTCGGGGCGTCCGCCCCCACGCGGTGCTCGCCGGGGCCTCGGTCACCTCCAGCGCCGGGCACATCACCGCCTCCGACCCGGAGGGCCAGGTGCGCTCCATGCGCAGGGCGTACCAGGAGGCGGGGCTCACCCGCGCGGACGTCGGCCTCGTCCACGCGCATGCCACCTCCACCCCGCAGGGCGATCTCGCCGAGGCGTTGGCGGTCGGCGAGGCGCTGGGCGGCCGGCCGGCGGTCACCGCCACCAAGTCGATGACGGGCCATCTCCTGGGTGCGTCGGGCGCGTTGGGCGCGGCCGTCGCGGTGCTGTCGCTGCGCGACGGGATCACCCCGGCGATCAGGAACCTCGACGTCCGCGACCCGGGTGTCGACCTGGATCTGGTGACCGGGGAGCCCCGGAAGGGAAGTTGGGGCTCAGCCCTGGCCAACTCCTTCGGATTCGGCGGGCACAACGTCTCGCTCGCCTTCACGGCGGCCTGAGAGAGGGGGAGTCGGCGGCGGGTGTCGCGGCCGCATCCGGTGTTTCACCGGAAGGCGCCCCCGCCGGTGGAGATGTTCATCCCGTGGTGCGGCGCGGCGCGTTGATGCGTGTACCAGGCACCTGGATGCTTCGTACCGACGGATCCATCGAGCCCGGAGGTACATCATGAGACTGACCCGCGCCGCGCTGCTGGTCGCCGCGACCGCTCTGGCGCCCGCGCTCCTGCTCACCGCTCCGGCCTTCGCGGCCGGCGCGTCCGCGTCGTCCGCACCCGCCGCCCCCTACACGCCCTTCACGTCCCCGTCGGTGGCCTGCCCGGCCGCCCCGTCCGGCACGGACACTCCGGTCGACGAGCTGACGGAGGACGAGCTCCGGGCCGAGGTCCAGGGCATAGTCGCGGACCCGAACGCCGGCCGGTCCGTCCTGAACGGGGCGAACGCGGCCCTGGCCGGCACGGTGGACGACCTGCGTGCCTTCCTGGAGACGGGCTGCACCCAGGCTCAGTACGGCGACGACCTCTTCTCGGTCGCCCGCGTCATCGCGGTGGCCCAGGAGAACGGTGACAAGAGGGTGGCGAAGGCGGGCAGTGACGCCATGACCGCCTCCGAGACCGACCCCGGAGCCGCGCGCGCCTTCCTGGAGACGGGATACCCCGAGGCCCAGCTCAAGGACGACTACCTCGCCGTCGCCCGCATCAGCGCCGCGGCCCAGCAGAACGGTGACAAGTACGTCCAGCTGGCGGCGAGTGCCGCCTTCGACACCAACACCCCCGAGGCCGTCAGCTACTTCCGGTGGACCGGGTACAAGGAGGCCCAGTTCCAGGACGACGCGCTGTACGTCGTCCGCATGCTCAACGACCCGAACCTCAGCGACGCCATGAACGACGCGATCCAGGATCTCCTCAGCAACGGCACCGCGGAGGACTACCGGTACTTCCGGACGGTCGGGCAGTACGAGATCGACGGCTGATCCCGGCCGCTCCCGGTGGTGTTCCCCCGACGGCCCGCCGGGGGAGCGCCACCGGGCGGCGGGGGCCGGTGCGTCCGCCGTCCGGTCACCGCACCGAGCGCAGCGCGCGGAGTGTGGGCGTCCCGCCCCGCTCCGCCCGCCGCTCCGGGTCCTCCCGTACGGGCCCCGCCCCGCCGCTGCCGTCCCCGCGCTCCCGTACGAGTCCCGGCAGCGCGGCCACCTCGGTGAGCGCGTCCACCCGCCAGTCGGCCGACTCCACCACGTCCGGGTGATCCGCCCACCAGTGCCCGAACGGGCCCCGCCGCAGGTGGGCGGTGCGTAGACCGGCGGCCTTCGCCGGGAAGAGGTCCTCGGCGGGGTGGTCGCCGACGTACACCGTGGTGCGCGGGTCGGCGTCCGACGCCTTGAGGACCCGCGCGAAGAACTCCGGGTCCGGCTTGGCCACGCCCCACTCCGCCGAGGTGACGACGAGGTCCGCCGGGAGGTCCAGGGCCCGCAACTGCTCGGTGGCGCGCGCCGACCGGTGCCCCGCCACCACCACCCGGAACCCGAGCGAGCGGAGTCCGGCGAGCGCCGGGCGTACGTCCGGGTAGAGGTCCCGTTCGCCGAGGTGCTCGCCGCGCCCCGCCGCCTCGCGGGCCAGTTCCGCCTCCGCCACGTCCATGCCGGGGCGGAGCAGCGCCAGCGCGTCCGTGGCGCATCCGCCCCCGACGACGGCGGCGCCGACCAGAGCGCTCACCGTGTGCGCGGGCACACCCAGCCAGTCGGCCCAGGACGCCCAGTGGCGGTCGTCGCGTACGAGGGTCTCACCGATGTCGAACACGATCGTTTCCATCACCGTGCCGACCCTACGGGGCGGACCCCGCCGCACCGCCGACATCCGCGCCCGGACGCGCGGCGCGGGTTCCACCAGGTGCGGTGAGGTGCGGTGAGGTGTGCGCGAACGTGCGACGAGGTGTGCGCGAACGTGTGAGCGACCGGCCGACCCGGGCCCCCGCCCCGCTCGTATGCTCGATGCCATGACCGATCCTCAGAGCGGACGCCCCACGACCAACGCCATGCGGCGCGCACTCAAACGGGCACGTGACGGTGTGGCCCTCGACGCGACCGAGGCCGCCGTACTCCTCCAGGCGCGCGGTGACGATCTGACGGATCTCGCCGCGTCCGCCGCCCGGGTGCGCGACGCGGGCCTGGAGGCGGCGGGCCGGCCGGGCGTCATCACGTACTCCCGCAAGGTGTTCATCCCGCTCACCCGCCTCTGCCGCGACATCTGTCACTACTGCACCTTCGTCACCGTCCCCGGCAAGCTCCGCCGCGAGGGCCACGGGATGTTCCTCTCCCCCGACGAGGTCCTCGACATCGCCCGCAAGGGCGCGGCGCTCGGCTGCAAGGAAGCGCTCTTCACGCTCGGCGACCGCCCGGAGGACCGCTGGCCCGAGGCGCGGGAGTGGCTGGAGGCCGAGGGGTACGACGACACGCTGGCGTACGTACGCGCCATGGCGATCCGGGTTTTGGAGGAGACGGGCCTGCTCCCGCACCTCAACCCGGGGGTGCTCGGCTGGACCGACCTCCAGCGCCTCAAGCCGGTCGCCCCGTCGATGGGGATGATGCTGGAGACCACCGCGACCCGCCTCTGGTCCGAGAAGGGCGGCCCGCACCACGGCTCGCCGGACAAGGAACCGGCCGTCCGGCTGCGCGTCCTGGAGGACGCCGGCCGCTCCAACGTCCCCTTCACCACCGGCATCCTGATCGGCATCGGCGAGAACTACGAGGAGCGCGCCGACTCCCTCTTCGAGATCCGCCGCACCGCCCGCGCCTACCACGGCATCCAGGAAGTCATCATCCAGAACTTCCGCGCCAAGCCCGACACGGCGATGCGCGCGATGCCCGACGCGGAGCTGGAGGAGCTGGCCGCGACGATCGCGGTCGCCCGGCACATCCTCGGCCCGTCCGCCCGCATCCAGGCCCCGCCGAACCTCGTCGACTCCGAGTACGCGCTGATCGTCGGCGCGGGCATCGACGACTGGGGCGGGGTCTCGCCGCTCACCCCCGACCACGTCAACCCCGAACGCCCCTGGCCGCACATCGACGAACTCGCCGCCCGCACCGCCGAGTCGGGCTTCGATCTGCGCGAACGCCTCACCATCTACCCGGAGTTCATCCAGCGCGGCGAACCGTGGCTCGACCCCCGGCTGCTTCCGCACGTGCGCGCGCTCGCCGACCCGGAGACCGGCATGGCGAAGGAGGGCGCGATCCCCGTCGGCCTGCCCTGGCAGGAGCCGGACGAGGAGTTCGGCGCGAGCGGCCGCACCGACCTGCACCGCACCATCGACACCGAGGGCCGCACCGGCGACCGCCGCGAGGACTTCGACGAGGTGTACGGGGACTGGGAGGCGCTCCGCGAGGCCGCCGCCCCCGGCATGGTCCCGTCCCGCATCGACACCGACGTGCGCGAGGCGCTGGGCCAGGCCGCCGACGACCCGACGAAGCTCACCGACGCCCAGGCCCTCGCCCTGCTCCACGCGGAGGGCCCGGCGCTCGACGAGCTCTGCCGGATCGCGGACACGCTCCGCCGCGACGTGGTCGGCGACGAGGTCACCTACATCGTCACCCGGAACATCAACTTCACCAACGTCTGCTACACCGGCTGCCGTTTCTGCGCCTTCGCGCAGCGCCGTACCGACGCCGACGCGTACACCCTCTCCCTCGACCAGGTCGCCGACCGGGCGGCCCAGGCGTGGGACGTCGGCGCGGTGGAGGTCTGCATGCAGGGCGGCATCCACCCGGACCTGCCCGGCACCGCCTACTTCGACATCGCGCGGGCCGTGAAGGAACGCGTCCCCGGCATGCACGTGCACGCCTTCTCGCCGATGGAGGTCGTCAACGGGGCGACCCGCACCGGGCTTTCGATCCGCGACTGGCTGACCGCCGCGAAGGAGGCCGGACTCGACTCCATCCCCGGCACGGCGGCGGAGATCCTGGACGACGAGGTCCGCTGGGTCCTCACCAAGGGCAAACTCCCCACCGCCACCTGGCTGGAGGTCGTGAAGACCGCCCACGAGGTCGGCCTGCGCTCCTCGTCCACCATGATGTACGGGCACGTCGACCAGCCCCGCCACTGGCTGGGCCACCTCCGCACGCTCGCCCGGCTCCAGCAGGAGACGGGCGGGTTCACCGAGTTCGTGACCCTTCCCTTCATCCACACCAACGCCCCGGTCTACCTGGCCGGCATCGCCCGCCCCGGCCCCACCGACCGCGACAACCGGGCCGTCACCGCGATGGCCCGGCTGCTGCTCCACCCGCACATCACCAACATCCAGACCAGCTGGGTGAAGCTCGGCACCGAGGGCGCCGCCGAGATGCTCCGCTCGGGCGCCAACGACCTCGGCGGCACGCTGATGGAGGAGACCATCTCCCGTATGGCCGGGTCGAGTTACGGCTCGTACCGCTCCATTCAGGACCTGGTCGCCATCGCCGAACTCGCGGGCCGCCCGGCGAAGCCGCGTACCACCCTGTACGGCGAGGTCCCCGCGGAACGCGTCGCCGCGGCGACCGTCTCGGACGGCCATCTGCCGGAGCTGCTGCCGGTTCTGCCGGGCTGATCCGGCGCGGCGCCGCCGTTCCCCGTACCCCCTTTGCCCATGTGGCGGGGGGTGCGGGGGCGTCGGCGCGCTCGGGAGTGCGCGAAGGGTCGCGCCTCCGGTCAGCCGCTCTCTCAGCCGTTCTCTCAGCCGCTCTCCGTCAGGGCCGCGTGCGCGGCGGCGAGGATCTCCTCGGAGAGCGGGGATCCCTTGGTGGCCCGTGACAGGACCAGTGCGCCGAACAGGGTGCAGAGGCGGGCGATGCCGTCCTGGTCGTCGGTGGCGAGGAACTCGGCGAATCCGGCCACCCCCTCGGTGTAGACGCGCCGGGCCTCGGGCCCGCCGCCGTCCCGCGCGACGTCGGTGGCGAGCCCGGCGACGGGGCAGCCGCCCGCCGGGTCGTCGCGGTGTTCGACGGAGAGATAGGTGTCGATCAACGCCCGCTGGGTGGCGTCGCGCTGCCCCTCGTGCTGCCTGAGCCCGGCGGCGTGGTGCCCGGCGAGGTGGTTGAAGGCGTGGGCGGTGGCCTCGTCGACGAGTGCCTCCTTGGAGGCGAACTGCTTGTAGAACGCGCCGTGGGTCAGGCCGGCCGCCTTCATCAGGTCGGCGACGCTGACGTGGGTGCCCTGCTCCCGGAAGAGCCGGGAGGCGGTGTCCACCACCCGGCTGCGGTTCTCCTCCGCCTGTGCCTGCGACACGCGGCCCATGGCTGCCTCCCTTTTTGGACGTCTTCTTTGGATGTCGACTGGCATCTATCGTAGGACGATGTTTAGATTATGGTCATAATCTAATGGAGCGGGCGGCCCGACGGCGCCCGCGAGGGCCGGGAGCAGACACATGGAACTCAAGAACGCGGTCGCGGTCGTCACCGGCGCCAACCGGGGTCTCGGACGGCACCTGGCCGCCCAGCTCGTCGAGCGCGGCGCGAAGGTGTACGCGGCGGCCCGGCGCCCCGAGCTGATCGACCTGCCCGGAGTCACCCCTCTGCGGCTCGACGTCACCGACCACGCGTCGGTCGAGGAGGCCGCCCGCATCGCGTCCGACGCGACGCTGCTGATCAACAACGCGGGCGTCCTCACCGGCGCGGCGCTGGTCGGCGGCGACCTGGACGAGGTGCGCCGGGAGATGGAGACCAACTTCTTCGGCCCGCTCGCCACGACCCGTGCCTTCGCCCCGGTCATCGAGGGGAACGGCGGCGGCGCCGTGCTGAACGTCCTGTCCGTCCTGTCCTGGCTGCACCCGGGCGGCGTCGGCTCCTACGCCGCTTCCAAGGCCGCCGCCTGGGCGCTGACCGGCGCGACCCGCGACGAGCTGGCGCCGCGCGGCATCGCCGTTTCGGCACTGCACGTCGGCTACATGGACACCGACATGGCCGTGGCCGTCCCCGCCGACCGGAAGACCGCCGCCGCCGATGTCGCGGCCCAGGCCCTGCACGGCATCGAGACGGGCCTGCCCGAGATCATCGCCGACGCGGTGACCCGGCAGGTCAAGCAGAACCTGTCTGCCGCGCCGCAGCCGGGCGCCGTCTGAGGCGAGCTGCCGCCCGCCTCACACCGTTCAGGCGTGCGCGACAGGCTGTGATCCCGGTGCTGGTGCCCCCGCCGCGCCCAGCGCCTTGCCCAGCCGCAGCAGCCCCTCGGTGATCTCCTCGGGGGTGTGGGTGGTGAAGGACATCCGCAGGGCGGCCGGGTCGGGGGCCCCGGCGTAGAAGGGGGCGCCGGGCACGTACGCCACCTCGTGGGCGATCGCCTTCGGCAGCAGGGCGGTCGCGTCGTGGCCGTCGGGCAGCCGGACCCAGACGAACATCCCGCCGTCCGGCCGGTTCCAGGTGCTGCCCGGCGGGAGGGCGGCGGGCAGGCCGTCGAGCAGGGCGTTCCGGCGCTCGCCGTACGCGGCGCGGACCCGGCCCACGTGGGCGTCGAGGTCGGAGACCTCCAGGTAGCGGGCGGCGGCCGCCTGGTCCACGGCGGAACAGTGCAGGTCGGCGGCCTGCTTGACGATCACGCAGGCCCGGCGTAGCGCGGCGGGCGCTCGGAGATGACCGATGCGCATGCCGGGGGACATCACCTTGGAGAAGGTGCCGAGCAGGACCGTGCGGTCGGCGGCGGCGTCCAGCGAGGCGATCCACGGCACGCGCTCGCCCTCGTAGCGCAGTTCACCGTACGGGTCGTCCTCGACGATCCACAGGCCGAGCCGCTGCGCGACCTCGGCGACGGCCTGACGGCGGGCGAGCGGGAGGGTGCGTCCGGTCGGGTTCTGGAAGGTGGGGATGGTGTAGAGCAGCTTGGGCCGTTCCCGCTCGACGAGTTCGGCGAGCGCCACCGGGTCGATGCCCTCGTCGTCGCACGGCACCGGCAGGACCCGCGCCCCCGCGAAGCCGAAGCACTGCAACGCCGCGAGATACGTGGGGTCTTCGACGAGGACGGTGTCGCCGGGCTCCAACAGTGCCGTGGTGAGCAGGGTCAGCGCCTGCTGCGAACCGGTGGTCACCAGCAGGTCCTCCGCCCCGGTCGGCAGCCCCCGCGCGGAGTACCGGGCGGCGACGGCCGCCCGCAGCCCCGGATCGCCCTCGGTCATCGAGTACTGGAGGACCCGCCCCGCGTCCTCGGCCAGCACATGGTCGTAGGCGGCCCGGATCTCCCCGGCGTCGAAGAGCTCGGGCGCCGGAAGCCCGCCCGCGAACGAGATCACCTCCGGCCGCGCGGTCAGCGCCAGGATCTCGCGTACGGGCGAGGCATCGACCGAGGCGGCGCGGGCGGCGAGGGCGGGGGTGGCGGCTCGGGTCGTCATGGGGGCAGCCTACGAACAACTGCGGTGTCCCTGAAAGGCTTTGTGCAGCGGTTCCCGAGCAGTGGGACGGGTGGAGTCGGCTGTGTCGGACGGGGCGAGGACCTGCGGGTCCTCCTGCGGTGGCGTCGCGCCCCCGGGCCCGGCCGGTGCCGCCGGTGCGGCCGGGCGCCCGGTGGTCCACGTCGGTTCGGTCGCGCGGCCCTCCGCCCGTCACACGCCCCACCCGCCTCCAGTGACCCACCCACCTCCAGAACCCCGCCGGTATCCTGGGCTCCCGTGACCGCACGCACCGCACCCACCGCCCCGCCCGTTACGTACCCGATCCCGTCGAGCCCGCTCCGGGTGGCCGCCGCGCAGGCGCAGGCCGTGGCCGGGGACGTGGAGGCCAACACGGCCACCGCCGCCGCCCTGGTCCGGGAGGCCGCCGGGGCCGGGGCGCGGGTGGTCGTACTCCCGGAGAAGTTCCTCAGCGGGTACGAGCCCGACCTCGTCCGCGCCGAACCGCTGCGCTGCGCCGTGCAGCCCGGCGACCCGCGTCTCGCGCCGCTCGCCGACGCCTGCCGGGAGACCGGCACGGTCGCCGTGGTGGGCGCCGCGTTCCACGAGGCGGGGGAGCTGTACGTCTCCGCGCTGGTCATCGGGGCGGACGGCGCGCTGGTCACCCGTTACGACAAGCAGTACCTCTTCAAGACCGAGCGCGAGGTCTACCGGCCGGGCGCCGCCGGGTGCACCCTCGACGTCGACGGCTGGCGGCTCGGTCTCGGCATCTGCTACGACTCCGGGTTCCCCGAGCACGCCCGCGCGGCCGCCCTGGACGGCTGCCACGCGTACCTCGTCGGCGCCCTGTTCAGTGTCGGCAACGGCCACCACGAGTCCCGTACGTGGTTCCCCGCCCGCGCTCTCGACAACACCGTCTACACGGTCCTGGCCAACCACATCGGTACCACCGGCGGCTGGAACACCTGCGGCGGCAGTGGGGTGTGGGGCCCGGACGGGCGGCTGCTGACCGAGGCCGGACCGGACCGGCGCGAGGTGGTCACCGCCGACCTCGACCCGGCCGCCCTGACCGCCGCCCGCGAGGCGGAGGGGATGCTGGGCGACCTGCACCGGGTCGTGGCGGCGGAGCGGGCGCAGTACGCGCTGGGCGGTGGGCGGCCGTAGCACTCCCGCTCAGACCGTCGTAACCGTCGTCCCGGGCGTCCCGGCCCGGGCGATACGGGTGGCGAAGTAGGCGAAGGCCAGCGCCAGAGCGGCCTGTACGGTCACGGCGGCGGCGAAACCGCGGGGCAGCCCGGCGGCGGCTGAACCGTCCGCCGTCGCGTCGGCCACGGCGTGGAAGAGGCCGCCCAGGAGCGCCACGCCCAGGCCGAGGCCGAGCTGCTGCAGGGTGGTGAAGAGCCCGCCGGCGACACCCGCCGCCCAGGTCGGGGTGCGGGAGAGGACCGTGCGCAGGACCGGCCCGTACATCAGGGCCTGGGTGACACCGAGCGCGATCAGCAGCGGCTGCAGGGCCCACGGGGCCCCGCCGTGGGTGCCGCTCACGGTGACGGCGAGGGCCACGAGTACCGCCGCCTGCCCGATGGCCGCGCCGGTCATCGTCCAGCGTCCGGTACGGCGTTCCACGGCCGGCAGGGCGAGGGCGGTGACGATGAACCCCGCGCCGAACCCGAGGAGCAGGACGACGGTGCCCCAGGCGTCCACGCCGAACGCGCCCTGGGCGAGCGCCGAGAACTCGTACAGGAAAGCGCCGTAGCCGGTGAAGAACAGCAGCGACATGATCAGGCCCTGTCGTACGGCCGGGGTGCGCAGCACGCTCGGCGGTACGACGGGCAGTTCACCGCGGCGTTCGGCGGCGCGCTGCGAGCGGGCGAAGGCGGTGAGCACCGCACCGCCCGCGGCCAGCATCGCGAGCACCGGCGCCGGACCGCCCGCGGAGGTGCCGAGGGTCAGGGGCACCACGACGAGGAGCAGGCCGGTGCCGAGGAGCGCGGCTCCGCGCAGGTCGAGGGTGAGCGGTGCCGTCGAGCGCGACTCGGGCACGGTGCGCAGGGCGAGCAGGGCGGCCGCGCCGATCGCTCCGGTGAGTATCTGCACGAGCCGCCAGCCCCAGTGGTCGCCGGCGGCCTGGGACACGGCTCCCGCGAGGAGCTGCCCGGCCATGGTCGCGATGCCGCCGACGGCGGCGAAGAGCGTGACGCCCAGCGCCCGCAGCTTCGCGGGGGCGGTGGACTGGATGGTGGAGAGGACCTGCGGGGTGAACAGCCCGGCGGCCACGCCCAGCACGGCGCGCAGCACGACGAGGGTGACCAGGTTCGGCGCGAGGGCGGCGAGCACGGAGGCCACGCCGAAGGCGCCGACCCCGGCCGCGAGCAGCCGGCGCCGTCCGCACCGGTCGCCCAAGCGCCCCGCGACGACGAGGGTCGCGGCGAACGCCGTGGTGTACGCGGACAGTACGAGCTGTCCGCCCGACGCGGTCACACCGAGGTCTCCGGTGATCGCGGGTTCCAGCAGGTTGACCGAGCCGAACGTCATGTTCACGGGCAGGAAGGCGACGAGCAGGGCGGCGAGCCCGGCGCCGGTGAGGGCACGCGTGGGGGTGGGCGTTACGGCGTGCGGGGCAGGGGCGGGGACGGCCGGTGGAGTGTGCGGGGCGGCGACGGACGGTGCGGTCGTGAGGGTCATGACCAGACTGTGCGCCTCGCGCCATCCTGGTACCAGGAGCCTGTTTATAGGGGTACCACTACTACCTGGATCCACCGGCCCCGAGGCCCGACACTGGGGTGGTGACCTCTTCGACGCCCGACCGCAACGCCCTCGGCGCCTTCCTGCGCGCCCGCCGCGCCCGTGTCACCCCCGGTGACGTGGGCCTGCCCGCGGGCGGCCGGCGCCGCACGCCCGGTCTGCGGCGCGAGGAGGTCGCGCAGCTCGCCGGGGTCGGGGTCACCTGGTACACGTGGCTCGAACAGGGGAGGGCCAGGAACGCCTCCGACCAGGTACTGGACGCGGTGGCGCGCGTCCTGCGCCTGGACGCCGCCGAGCACCAGCATCTGATGGTGCTCGCGGGCCGGGGTGCGGCCACCGAGCCGGGGCCGCCGATGGACCTGCGCCCCGAACACACCGCGGTCATCGCCAAGTTGCTGCCGTACCCGGCCGCCGTGCAGACCGACTGCTACGACCTGGTCGCGGCCAACCGCACCTACCGCTACCTCTTCGCCGACCTCGACGCGTACCCGGTCGAGGAACGCAACTGCGCGTGGCTGATGTTCACCGAGCCGAGCTGGCGCAACAGCCTGGTCGACGAGGACACCGTCCTCCGCGACATGACCGCGAGGCTCCGCGCCCGCCAGCCGGAACACCGCGACGACCCCCGATGGAACGCGCTGATCACCCGGCTGCGCCAGGAGTCCCCGGACTTCGTGCGGCACTGGGAGTCGTACGAAGTCGGCGCCGAACGGACCCAGTTGCGCCACTACCGCTCTCCGCGCGTCGGCGCCCTCGACGTCCAGTTCCAGAGCCTGTGGCTGGACCGGGCGCGGGGCGAGCGGATCATCGTCATGACCCCCGACGACGCCGCCACCGCCCAGCGCCTGGAACGCCTCGACTCGCTGGTCGGCGCCGCACCGGCGTGGACCTCCCTCGGTGACGGCGCCTCCGAGGGTTCGGCCACCGGGGCCTGAGCGCGGGCTGCCGCACTCCGCGGACGTCGGGCCGCTTTCGAAAACGGGTTGCCCGGGTGGCGGGCGCCCTCCGAGAATCCGCCCATGACCATGACCATGACCCCCTCCGCGCTGCCGCTGTCGCTGTCCTCCCCCACCTTCGCGAGCCGGGGTCTCCAGCAGCGGACCGGCGGTCCGGGAAGGCCGACTCCGCACCGCGCGTGAGCGCGGCGCTGGTCGCGGGGCTGCTGGCCGGTTACGGCATCGCCGTACCGGTCGGGGCGGTCGCGACCTACCTGGTGGCGCTCACCGCGCGGACCTCGCTACGGGTGGGAGCCGGTGCCGCGCTCGGCGTCGCGACCGCCGACGGCCTGTACGCGCTGGTCGCCATGGCCGGGGGCTCCGCCCTCGCCCCGCTCGTCGAACCCGTCGCGCCGCCCCTGCGGTGGGCGTCGGCCGTGGTCCTCGTGGTGATGGCCGGCCGGGGCGCGGTGACGGCCCTACGCCGGCACCGCGCGCGGGAGACCCCGGGCGGCGGGTCCGGCCGGAGGCCGGTGGGCCCGCTGCGGGCGTACCTCGGGCTCCTGGGGCTCACGCTGATGAACCCGGTCACCGTCCTGTACTTCGCCGCCCTGGTGCTCGCGGGGCAGGGGGCCGCCGCGCCGGGTCCGGGGGAGCGGGCCGTGTTCGTCCTGGCGGCCTTCGTGGCCTCCGCGTCCTGGCAGTTGCTGCTGGTCGGCGGCGGGGCGCTGCTGGGGCGCGTACTGACGGGCCCGCGCGGGAGGCTGGCGACGGCGCTGCTCTCCAGCGCTGTGATCACCGGACTCGCGGTCCACCTGGTACTCACCCCTCCCTGACGGAAGGCCCTACGCGACGGTGCCCCCTACGCGACGGCGTCCCCGGCGGTAGGTGAGGCACCCGGCGGCGACTGCTCCTTCGCCGTGGCGATCACCTCGTCCAACACCTCGCGGGAGCGCAGCAGTTCGGCGATCTTCCGGTCGATCCGGTCGCGTTCCGCGCCGAGGTCGCCGACCAGCCGGGGCGTGGCGACGGCGGACGGCCCGCCGTCCGAGTCCCGTACGCAGGGCAGGAGTTCGTAGATCTTCGAGCTGCAGAGGCCCGCCGCGTAGAACTCCTGGATGCGGATGACCCGGTCGACCGCGCCTTCCGGGTACTCGCGGTGCCCGCCGGGTGTACGGTCCGAGGCCAGCAGGCCCTGCTGCTCGTAGTAGCGCAGGGAACGCTCGCTCACGCCCGTACGGCGGGCCAGTTCACCGATCCGCATGACGCTCCAGCTCCTTCGCGACTTGAACCTGACACCGGTGTCAATTCTTACCCTCCCGGCATGACGAACGCACCCGTGTCCACCTCTTCGAAGGTGTCGGTCTTCGACCCCGCCGACCTCGGCCCGCTGAGCCTCCCGAACCGTCTCGTGATGGCCCCGCTGACCCGTAACCGCGCCACCGCCGACGGCGTCCCCACCCCGCTCATGGCCACCTACTACGCCCAGCGCGCCACGGCCGGCCTGATCATCGCCGAGGCGTCCACCCCGAACGCGGTCGGCCAGACGTACCCGAACATCACCGCCATCCACCGCCCCGATCACGTCGCCGGATGGCGCCTGGTCACCGACGCGGTACGCGCGGCGGGCGGGCAGATGTTCCTCCAGCTCCAGCACGGCGGACGCGTCGGCCACCCCGACACCAGCGGCCTGACCCCGCTCGCCCCCTCGCCGGTGGCGCTCCCCGAGACGCTGCACACGCCCACGGGGAAGCAACAGGCCCCCGTTCCACGCGAGATGAGCCTCCAGGACATCGAGGACCACGTCGCCGACTTCGCCTCCGCCGCCCGTCGCGCGATCGAGGCGGGCTTCGAGGGGGTCGAAGTGCACAGCGCCAACGGGCATTTGCTGCACCAGTTCCTGTCGCGGAACACCAACCGCCGCACCGACGCCTACGGAGGCCCGGTCGGCAACCGCGTCCGGTTCGTCGCCGAGGTGGTCCGGGCCGTCGCCGAGGAGATCGGCCCCGACCGGGTCGGGCTGCGGGTCTCGCCCGGCAACACGGTCAACAGCATCGAGGAGGGCGACACCGAGGAGATCTACCCCGCCCTCGTCGCCGCCCTGGCGGGCAGCCGCATCGCCTACCTGCACATCGGGTACGCGGACCCGGACCAGCCCGTCTTCCAGCGCATCCGCGAGGACTGGCCCGGCACCCTGATCGCCAACCCGGTGCTCCCGCAGGACCGTCTCCCCGAGGACGGCGGCCTCGCCGCGAGCGAGCGCCTCCTCGCCGCAGGCGCGGACCTCATCGCCCTCGGCCGCCCGTTCCTCGCCAACCCGGACCTGGTCCACCGTCTGCGTACGGGAGCGCCGGTGAACCAGGTGCGGGACGCGTACATGATGTACGTCGGCGGGGCGACGGGTTACACGGACTACCCGGCGCTGGCGGAGCAGCCGGGCGTCGAGTGAGCCGGACGCGGGGTGATGGTCCCGGCCTCCGGCCTCCGCCTGCTGCTCTCCGCCCTCCGCCCTCCGCCCTCTGCCTCCGCCCTCCGTCCGGAGGCAGAGGTGGCAGTGTGCCCACGGGCCTCGTGGGCCGCGTCGTCACCCCCGCTGCGGAGCACCGCCGCCCAGCCAGGCGAAGGCGGATTCCTTGATGTCGCGCTCCAGGTCGCTGCCCTTGGTCGCGAAGATCCGGCTCACCGGAAATCCGCTGGCTTCCAGCAGGTAGGCGAGGGCCGCGTACTCCCTCGGGTACCGGGCGACCGCCTGAGCGTCGATGTCGACGATCCCGGCGGGGAAGGTGAAGTTCCCGAAGTCGTAGACGCTCTTGCGGTCGCTGATGCGCCAGATCCCGTCCCGCTTCTCCAGGCGGTCGATGAACCGGTTGTGACCGTTGCAGCCGAGCCGGAGGTCGACGTTCTCGCCGATGATGACGGCGTTGGTCTCGCTGACGGCGCGGTCGCCCTCGGCGGAGAAGGTCACCGAGGGCGCGGTGATCAGGTGCTTGGTGCGGAAGGCGGAGGCACCCATGCGGGCGGAGGCGTCCACGAACTCGTACGCCGGCCCCTCGAACCAGGTGATCTCGATCCGTCCGTCGGGGTGGAAGAGCCCCTTGAGGAGGTCCCACTCGCCCAGGTCGCGGTGGATCCACCCGGTCATGAGGTCGGCGATGTCCTGTCGGTCCTGAGATGTCACGTTCATGCGTCCAGTTTTCGCCGCGACGGGCGATAGGTCCAACCGAAAGATACGATCGATCGAGTGGTGAGAACGATGGACGGGACGGGAGGCCGGCGGTGGAGCTGCGGCACCTGCGCTACTTCGTCGCCGTTGCCGACGAGCGCCACTTCGGCCGGGCCGCCGACCTGCTGCACATCACCCAGTCCACCCTCAGCGCCCAGGTGCAGGCCCTGGAACGCGAGGTGGGCGGACGCCTGTTCAGCCGGACGAGCCGCCGGGTCGAGCTGACCGAGGCCGGTGAGCAGCTGCTGCCCGAGGCCCGCCGCGCCCTCGCGCAGGCGGACCGGGCCCTCCAGGCCGCCCGGTGGTCGGTGCGCGGCGAGACGGGGGCGGTACGGATCGGCTTCTCCGGCGTCGCGGCCCTGCAGGGCGTCCTCTCCGAGGACGTGCGCGGCTTCCGCCGGGCGCGCCCCCGCGTCGGCCTCACCCTGACCGAGCTTCCGCCCGCCGCCCAGGTCCAGGCGGTACGCGACGGCGCGCTCGACATCGGCTACTGCCCCGACCTCGGTCTCGCCGACACCGACGGCCTGCGCGTCGTCCGGCGAGCCCTCACCCCGATGTCGGTCGCCGTGCGCTCCGACCACGAACTGGCGTCCCTCGCCTCGGTGACCACCGTCGACGTGAGGTCCCACGACCTCATCGTCTTCGCAAGCCGGGAGGAGGACGAGACCGTCCTCTCCCGGCTCTGGCCCGGCCCCGTGGAGGACCGCTCCGGAGTACGCCTGGTCGCCAGCACCCTCGGCGTCCTCGCCCTCGCGGCAGCGGGTGAGGGCGTGGCCCTCGTCCCCACGGCCACGGAGCGCATCACCCTGCCGGGTCTCACCTACCGCCCCCTGCGGGGAGCGCCACCGGGGCCGGACCTGCTGGTACTCGGCCGGCACGACGAGACGTCGGGAGCGGTCCGCACCTACCTCGACTCCGTGCCCTCCGCGCTGTGACCTGGGACAGCCTGGCACTATGTCGCGCGAGGTACTCCGACGACCGAGCAGCGGGCGGTGCCCGCCGACTTTCTGAGCGAGGAACGGTGCAGGACGTGGACATAGCTGTGGATGTGGACGTACCGGCGTTCGAACTCCCTCTTGTCAAGGCGGTGTTCAGGGGCGTCACCCCGCTGAACGTCTCCCGGTCGGCGGCTCGGGCCGCCGCGTCGGTGGTGCGGACCGTGCTGACGGGGCTCATCGACGGGGCGCTGCGAGCGGCGGCGGAGGAGTCCCGGAAGAAGCTGCTTCCCCAGGATCTCGTGACCGCCGTCGACCGGGACGTCGAGCTGGAGGTGGGAACCGACTGGTACCGCCACAGTCCTGCGTTCAAGGGGCTGACCGGGGTCGTGTACGACGCCGAGGGCGCCGTCGTGGAGGCGCCCGGGCGCGGCAGCTCACCCAAGCCGAGTTCTGTGGCGGGCGCCCACAGGTTCGAGGCCGGGATCAGAAAGCTGCTGCGCGAGCGGGGTGCGAGGGCCGTCCCCGCGATGGTCCGCGAACTGGACGGGGTCGCAAGCGTGTTCCTGACGGACCTCGCCCGGGACGCGGCCATGGTCGTCCGGGAGGGCGGGATCAAACGGTTCGGCACGGTCACTCTGTTGATGCCGGGCGAACTGTCCGACCCGCTCCCGGCGCCCGAGCCCGACCCCGCTTCTCTGGCCCTTTCCACCCGCACGGGAGACGGCCGGACCATCGGGAGGGACGACGTCCTGGCCGCCACCATGATCCAGTTGTTCGGCGGAGTGAGGCAGCGTGCCGTCGCTGCGGCACGGGAAGCGACGGAGACGGCTCAGTAGTAGCCCTTGGTGCCGTCCAGCAGCTCCCGGACGATGTCCGCGTGCCCCGCGTGGCGCCCGGTCTCCTCGACCAGGTGGATCAGCATCCAGCGAAGGTTGGCGCCGGCGGAGTAGAAGCCGGAGTGCCGGCCGATGTCGTCCAGGGAGGCCGCGGCGACGATCTCGTTGCTGCGCGCGCACTGGGCCTCGTACTCCGCGAGGAGCTCCGCCAGGGTGCGGCCGTCGGTCAGCCAGTTGGCGTCTTCGGCCGACTCGTCGAACGACGGGTTCTGCTTCTCGTCCCCGCCCAGGAACAGAACCTCCAGCCAGGTGTGCTCGGTCCAGCGCATGTGGGAGAGGAGACCGGCCATCGTCATGAGCGGTGAAGTCGGGACGACGGAACGGTGCGCGTCCTCCTCGCAGATCCCCTCGCACTTCCAGCGCAGGATCTGCCGCTGGAGGTCCAACCAGCCGATCAGTGCGGTTCGTTCGTCCGCCTGGAGTGGGGGTCGCTTCAGTTCCGGTGTCATAGCGGCGCACGCTACCGGGGCGGCTGGGAAGCGCAATCGGATTTACGGCTCGCGGGGTGCGCGCCCGGCGATGGCCCGAGCGGTCGGCCCCGGTCCGTGGAGCCCCCCAAGCCCCCGGGGGAAGCCTCGGCCCCGAGCCAGTCCGTGGCCCGGGGCAGCAGGCGGAGCGGCGGGCGCCGGGCCATCGCCATGTCCCGCGCCTGCGCCCGGTGGCTCAGCGCTGGGCGGCGAAAGCGACGAACTCGGCCCAGGCGGTGGCGGTGACGAGGAGGGCGGGTCCGGTGGGGTTCTTGCTGTCGCGGACGGGGACGAGGCCGGGGAAGTCGCGGGCGACTTCGAGGCAGTTGTTGTCACCGCCATCGCTGTAACTCGACTTGCGCCAGGTGGCGTGGCCCAGGTCGGGTGCGTTCATCGCTTCGTCCTCCGCACGTCCTGGATGAAGGCACTCCACGCGGGTGCGCTGATGAGAAGGGCCGGTCCGGTCGGGTTCTTGCTGTCGCGGACGGGGACGAAGCCGGGGAAGTCGTCGGCGACTTCCAAGCAGTTGGTGTCGCCGCCGTCGCTGAAGGTTGACTTGCGCCACGCGGCGATGGAGAGGTCAAGCGTGCGGTTCATGATTGATGCTCCTCCAAAACGCCCCGGATGAATACCAGCGACTCCGCTGGTGACAGGGCCAGATCGCGGACACGATCGTAGGACAGTCGGTAGCTGGTCACCTTGTCCGGCTCGTCGATCAACTCGCCGATGCCGTTGCCCTCCACATAGGCAACGGAGCTGCCATCCGGGTCCCAGAGAATGGAGAGGTGGCTGGCCATGAGCCCGTGCACACCCGCTGAGAACGGCAACACCTGGAGAACAACGTCTGGGAGACTGCAGGCCGCGATGAGATGCTGCAATTGGGACTCCCAGGACTTCGCGTTCACCGTTGGTCGGCGTAGCGCCACCTCGTCCAGGATCAGCCGCACGTGGGGGGCCGGGTCGCGGCGAAGGATCTCCTGACGGCTCATGCGGGCTGCCACCTGCTCTTCGACCAGCTCGATGTTGCCGTTCGACGTCTGGGACGCAGACAACACCTCCCGGGCGTAGTCCTCTGTCTGGAAGAGCCCAGGGATCGCAAGTTGAAACTTCCACATGATGCGAGCCCGGCTCTCCAGCCGCATGAACTCCTTGTACTTGTCCTTGAAGACTTCCCGCCGCGCCACCACCCACAACCCTTTGAGTAGCTCCCCGCTTCCGTAGTACCGGTCGAGGTCCTCCATCACCTCAAGTTTCGAGAGCCGTTGGCCGACCTCCAGCCGGTACAGGTAGCTCTTGTCGTAGCGGGTCTCCGAGGCGAGCTGGGCCAGCGACTTGCCGGCGTTCTCGCGCAGGAAGCGCAGCGTCCGTCCGAGCGCGGCACGTCCAGATTCTTCGTCCACGTCGGCCGGTTCGGTCATGGTGGGCCTCCCGTTGTCCTGTGTGCGGGCAATCGTGTGCGGCTTCCGAGCGTAGGTCTCGGCGGTGATCATCGAGTCACGAACAGTGAGCATCACCCGATGGAAGTCACTGCGAAGTCACCCGAAGTCACCGCGTCTGTGAGGCACATGTCATGACCGATTCCCAGTTCCGTCTGCTGCCCTGGAACTCGCCCGAGGGCAGGCGCTGTTACCTCAGCACCGACGACCCCGAGAGCCGGCTGTCGCGGCTGGCCGACGAGGTGGAGGCCGATCTCGTCGCGTGCGGGGAGGACGTGCTCGACGGGGCGCGGGAGGTGCTGGCCGATCCGGTGGCCGGGGAGGCGGCGGTGCGGTTCGCGCTCAAGGCGACCGCCGATTCGTTGCGGGACGTGCTGCGGGTGGCGGAGTGCCGGGAGGGGCGGCCGCCGTTCGCCTGGATCGTCGGCGGGGTGAGTCCGGGGCCCCGGCGGGACGGATCCCGGTGGGACGCATCCCGGCGGCCGGAGGCGGAGGGGCCTGCGGAGGGTCCCGGGGAGGGTGGGGCGGAAGAGCCTGGCGAGCACCCCGCCGGCTGACCCGTCCGTCCGGGAAAACCCTGATGAATGCCGTTCAAAAGTGATCTCCAGAGCTACTCCGTACATACCGTTCCGGCCCTGAATCAGTCGTTCCCGTTCTATTACAGTGCTGGCGGAGCCGTACCGACGGTAGGGGGACTGGCCGGATGACCATCGGGACCACAGCTGTCTGGGGCCGTGTGGAGCAGCAGGACTTCCGCAGCCGGGTACGGGGGGCACTGCTGGGTGCGGCGCTCGGGGACGCCCTCGGGGCGGGGGTCACTCCGCTGACTCTGGAGGAGATCCGGGAGGCGCACGGGGTGGGCGGGGTCGCCGACTTCGTGCCGGTGGACGGGCGGCGGGGCGGGGTCACGTCGGTCACGCAGCTGACCCTGTTCACCGTGGACGGGCTGATCCGGGCGCAGGTGCGGCGCGATACGGGCGCCTGGCATCCGCCGACGGATGTGTACCGGGCGCATCTGCGGTGGGCGGCGACGCAGCGCGACTGGGGGCCGGACGAGCGGCGCGAGGGGGACGGCTGGCTCGCGCGCGAGGAGTGGCTGTACGCCCGCCGCGCTCCCGCACGGGCCTGCCTGCACGGCTTCGGCGACACCACGATGGGCACCCTGGAACGGCCGAAGAACCCGAAGGCGCGGGATTCCGCCGCGCTGACCCGGTCCGCGCCGTTCGGGTTGCTCGCGGGGTGGGAGCCGCAGCTGGTGTGCCAGCTCGCCGTGGAGTGCGCGGCGCAGAGCCACGGGCACTCGACCGCCCAACTGGCCGCCGGTGCCTTCGCGGTGGTGGTGCACGGGCTGGCCCGGCGGGACACCCTGGACGGTTCGGTGCAGCGGGCGCTGGCGCTGCTCGCGGAACGCCCGGGCCACGAGCCCGTCACCGAGGCGTTGCGCAGGTCCCTCGGAGCCGTACGGCAGGGAATTCCCGGGCCCGCGCTGATCGAGTCGCTGGGCTCGGAGGACTCGGCGGAGGAGGTGCTCGCGGCGGGGCTGTACTGCGCGCTCGTCGGCGAGGACGTACGCCACGGGCTCCGGCTGGCCGTGAACCACGGCGGGCCGTCCTCGCCCACGGCGGCGGTCTGCGGGGCGCTGCTGGGCGCGCTGCACGGGGAGACGGCCCTGCCGCCGTCCTGGCTCGCCGAGATCGAGGGCCGGGCCACCCTCCTCGAACTCGCCGACGACTTCGCGATGGAGATGACGCAGGGCCCGGCCCTGCACAACGCGACTGCTGCCGCCCCGGGTTGGATCGCCCGCTACCCGAGGGAGTGACGTGAACCGGTCCGTCCCGCGGCGGACGCCGTGGGCGTTTACGCGCTGTGGACGGGGGCGCCGTGGGCGGCGGACCGGACCGCCGCCCCGCGCCGCTTCGCGCTCGGTGAGCGCACGTTCAGGCCAACAGGGCTGTTCGGAAGCCCTATTGGAGTGGATCTCGGAGTCGGCGACTGCGTAGGGTCGGCCGCATGACCGCTTACGTGATCGCAGACGTGCAGTTGACCGGTGACCCCGACGAGCTGGCCGATTACCGTTCGCAGGTGGTCGCGACCCTTGCGCCCCACGGTGGCCGCTATCTGGCCCGGGGCGGTGAGATGGATGTCGTCGAGGGCGACTGGACCCCCGGGCAGATCGTTCTCGTGGAGTTCCCGGACCTGGCCTCCGCGCGAGCCTGGAACGACTCGGCGGAGTACCGGGCGATCGCACCGCTCCGCATCCGGAACACGGACAGCAGAAGGCTGATCGTCGAGGGCCTCTGACTCCGGGGGCCGGGCCTTCCGCGCGCCCGGCCGGTCGGGTCCGGTCAGTCGCCCCGGGGCCGCCCGTGGGCCCGCCCCGGCCGCAGCAGCACCGGCCGCAGCCTGCTGTAGCCGCGTACCGATACGGGCCGCAGCGAGCGGAGTTCGTACGCGGGCATCCCCGAAAGCTCACCGGCCAGCTCGGTGTTGACGAGTACGGTGTCGGGCCGGGCGACCGCGGTGAGGCGGGCGGCGATGTTCACGGCCGCCCCGTAGACGTCGCCGAAGCGGCTGAGTACGGCTCCGTGGGCGAGCCCGGTCCGCACCTGCGGGAGCCGGGCCTCCGCCCCGGCGCGGGCGGTGAGCTCCAGGGCGATGTCGGCGGCCTCGGACGCCGACTCGCAGACGAAGAGCACCTCGTCGCCGATGGTCTTCACGACCCGTCCCCGGCCCTCGGCGACCACGTCGCCGGTGAGGCCCTCGAACAGGTCGAGTACGCGGACGAGTTCGGCGTTGCCGAGGCCCCGGGTCATCCGGGTGTAGCCGACCATGTCGGTGAAGCCCACCGCCCGGTCGCGGACGTCGGCGCCCTCGTGGTCCGGTAGCGGTTCGTCCTGCCCCGGTCCTGCGGGCGCGGCCCGCGTCGCCTCCTGCGCCTCCTGCGCCTCGGCGAGGACGCGTTCCGCGTACGCCGCGAGGTGCCGGCGCCACACGTGCTGCTGCAACTGCTCCATCTCCGGCAGCAGTGCGGCGGCGTGCGCCATCAACTTCGCGCCGTCGAGCGTGAATTCCGACTCGCGGTTGATCCAGGACCAGAGGGTGTGCACCTCCCACTCGGCCAGCCGGGACAGGTGGTGGCCCAGGGCGCGGGCCATCATGATCTCGCTCTCCTCGGTGATGAGCCCGGCCGCGATGAGCCGTTCCCCCGCGCGGAGCGCCTCGACGTCGGCGTCGGTGAAGACCCTCGCGTCCTCCTCGACCATCGGGAAGCCGAGCGCGCGCCAGATCTGCGCGGTCCGCCCGGCTCCCACCCCGGACCGCTCGGCCATCTCCTGCCGCGTCCAGACGCGGCCGCCGCCGAGCAGCACCTCCTCGATGGCGGGGGCGAGTTCGGCGACTCCGAAGAGCCCGGGCGCCCCGCCCGCCGGGCTGTCGGTGCTTGGCGGATCGGGCGCTTCGGGTGCTTCGGCGCTCCCGGTCCTCTCGGCCGCGTTCATGTGGTGTGCACGATCAGGACGTCCAGTGGCGCCTTGCGGGCGATGTCGGCCGGTACGGAGCCGAGGATGCGTCCGGCGAGCGAGCGCAGCCCCCGGTTGCCGACGACGAGGAGATCGGCCGAGGTCTCCCGTGCCAGCCGGGTGAGCGCGGCGACCGGCTCGTCCTCCACCGCGACCGTCCGCACCTTCTCCGCACCCTGCGCCCGAGCCCGGTCCCTCGCGATCCGCAGGGTGGACTCGGCGGGCGCGGAGCCCACCACCTGGTACGCCTCCGCACCCAACTGGTCTTGCGCAGAGACGAGTTCGTGCCCACGCATCGGGGCGTACGCGCAGGCCACGACGAGTTCGGCCTCGCTGTCGGCGGCCAGCCGGGCCGCCCTCTCGACCGCCGCGAACGACGACTCCGAACCGTCCGTACCGACCATGACCGTGCGGTAGGTGCCCACGCCAAACCCCTTACTCCGCAGTAAACTTACTGAAAAGTAAGGTAGGGCGGAGCGGTTCGCCGGGCAAGGGGTGGGGCGCGCAGGGAACGCGTGACGTGCCGCACGTGCCGCACGTGCCGCTCGGCCGGCCTCGCCGCCGGGGCCGGGCCGCCGGGTCCGCGCCCTCCTACGGTCGCGCCTGCGTGGGCAGGGTGAGGATTTCGGCACCGTCGTCGGTGATGGCGATGGTGTGCTCGGTGTGCGCGGTCCGGCAGCCTGTCGCGCTGCGCAGCGTCCAGCCGTCGGCGTCGGTGACGAGGGTGGCGGTGTCGGCCATGATCCAGGGCTCCAGGGCGAGCAGCAGTCCGGGGCGCAGCTTGTATCCGCGGCCGGGCCGTCCGGTGTTCGCGACGTGGGGGTCCTGGTGCATGGTCGAGCCGATGCCGTGGCCTCCGAACTCGGTGTTGACCGGGTAGCCGGCCTCGCTGAGGACGGTGCCGATGGCGTGGGAGAGGTCGCCGACGCGCGCCCCGGGCCTGGCGGCGGCGATCCCGGCGGCGAGTGCGCGTTCGGTCGTCGCGATCATCGCGACGCTCTCCGCCGGCCTGGCCCTGCCCACCAGGAAGCTGATCGCGGCGTCCGCGGCGACCCCGCCCTTGCTCACGGCGAGGTCGAGGGTGAGCAGATCCCCGTCCGCCAGCGTGTAGTTGCGGGGCCGCCCGTGGAGCACCGCGTCGTTGACGGCCGTGCAGATGTAGTGCCCGAACGGGCCGCGTCCGAAGGAGGGCGCGTAGTCGACGTAGCAGGACTGCGCCCCCGCCTCGGTGATCATTTCCTTGGTCCACTGGTCGATGTCCAGCAGGTTCGTACCGACCGTGCTGCGCTGCTTCAGCGCGTGCAGGATGTTTCCGACCAGGGCGCCGGATTCCCTCGCCCGCTCGATCCGCGCGGAGTTCAGGATTTCGATCATGGGGGACCTCTCACATGCGTCCAATAACTATACCGGTCTAACTGTACCGGTATAAGAATGGGTCGCGGTCGGGGCCAGGGTCGGACGCATGGTCGGGGTCGTGGTTGTGGTCGGGGTCATGGTCGTGGTCGTGGTCGGGGTCGTGGTCGGTTCAGGCGGGGTGGGCGTAGTTCTTCGGGCCGGAGTACACCCATGAGGCGGACTTCCACGTCCCCAGTCGGAGACGCAGACCGCTGCGCGGTGCGAGCGTGCCGGAGAGCGCGATGTCGTGGTACCGCGAGCGGCCGTTGGAGCATTCGGTCTCCGGGGAGTTCTTCCATCCCTCACCGGTCCCGCCGTACTGGAGCCGGGTCGTGAACCGGGTGGTGGTGTGACAGTGGGCCTGGAGCCGGCCCTTGAGTGTGTAGGTGCGGTTTCCGGCGCCGCTCCAGGACAGCCGGCCGGTGAAGCTCAGGACCGCGGAGACGTCGCCCCGCTGGACCCGGAACGCGACCGGCTGGTCGGCGCGGGCGGCCCGGGGGCGAGGGGCGGCCGTGGCCGTCGCGGAGGTGTTCGCCGCCGCGGGGACGAGCAGCGCGGCAGCGGTCACGGCGGCGGTCACGGCGGCGGTACGGGCAGGGTGCACGGGAGGGGCCTCTCGGAGATCGCGAACAGGTCGGGATCTTCCTACCGGCCCACCCCGCCACCGCTCGCGGTTGAACCGTTCGCCCTTCACCCGGATGGATGTCGCATCACCCGAGCGGGGTGGTGCCGCGCTCGGCCCGGAGCCCGGCGGCCCGGCGGCCCGGCGGCCCGTCACCGGGAGGTGAAATCGTGGCGCGGTGCCTGCGGCAGCGTGAACCAGGCGCGGGCCAGGAGACGGGCGCGGTCCGTCAGTACGGTGAAGGGGACGGGGCGCCCGCCGGTGTCCCGTACGGCCTGGTCCAGGTAGTCGCGCAGTTGCCAGACCTCCGCCGGGCCGGCCCCTCCGGCGACGTCGAGCATCCGCCGCACCTGGTCCGGCGTGACGCCCAGATCTGCGGCGACCTCTTCGGCGGTGAGGCCGGACAGGGCCAGGTTGGCCCTCAACTCCTCGCTCGTACGGCGGCGTTCGGTTTCGTCGAGAGACATGGTTCGATCTCTTTCCTCAGGCGGGCGCGAGGGGGGTGGTCCGTTACCGGACGATGTCCCCCGAACGCGTCGGGACCGCGTCCAGCGCGGCGAGGGTCGGAGCGTCGAGCGTGATCGCCCCGGCGGCCACGTTCGCCGCCAGGTGCCCGGCGTCGGCCGTGCCGGGGATGAGCAGCACGTTCGGGGCGTGGTGCAGCAGCCAGGCCAGGCCGACCTGGGCCGGGGTGCGGTCCAGCGACTCGGCCGCCGCCAGGACGGCGGGCTCGTCGGTCACCTTCGGCATGCCGGGGAACGCGCTGCCGAGCGGGAAGTACGGCACCCACGCGATGTCCTCGGCCTCGCAGAGCCGGAGCATCTCCTCGTCGTCGCGGGCGACCAGGCTGTACGCGTTCTGCACGCAGGCCAGGCCCACCGGGAGCGCGCGGCGCAGCTCGGCCATTCCGACGTGGCTGATGCCGATCGCTTCGATCTTGCCCTCGTCGCGCAGCGCGGTCATGGTGGCGAGCTGGTCGTCGATGTCGACGATCTGCTCGCCCTCGGCGATCAGCCCGGGGCCGCGTTCCGCCCGGCGCAGATTGACCAGCGGAATCCGGTCGAGGCCGAGGCTCTTCAGGTTGTCCTCGACCGAGGCCCGTAGCTCCTCGGGCCGCTGCGCGAGGCGCAGCGGGTGCGGGCCGCCGGAGTGGGGCGTGGCGCCGACCTTGCTGACGACGAGGACCCCGTCCTCGGGCCGGAGGGCCTCGCGGATCACGTCGTTGGCGAAGCCGTCCCCGTAGAACTGGGCGGTGTCGATGTGGTCGACGCCGAGCTCGACCGCCCGGCGCACGAGGGCGAGGGCGGCGGCGCGGTCGTCCCGGAGGCGGGGGAGCTGCATGGCGCCGAAGCCGACGCGGGAGACGGTACGGGCGCCGATCCGGCCCGCTCCTCCCGCTCGGAGGGCGCCGGTGGCCGTGGTGGTGGTGTCCGAGGGCAGCATGAGGTATCCCGATTCTCGTGAGAGGATGGGTAAACGGAGGAACCTCCGTTATCTCGACCGTAGCACTACCGGAGGGTCCTCCGCTTTGATGACGCATGAAGCACCGGACGCACGGCCCCCCGCTTCCGGGGGCGCCCGCCCCGCCCGTGCCGACGCGCGGCGCAACCGCGAGAAGCTGGTCGACGCCGCCCGCTCGGCGTTCGCGGCGGCCGACGACACCTTCCCGCTGGAGGGCGTCGCCCGCGCGGCCGGTGTCGGCATCGGCACCCTCTACCGGCACTTCCCCACCCGCGAGGCGCTGGTGGAGGCCGTCTTCGCGGCCGAACTCGACGCCGTCGCCGACAGCGCCCCCGAACTGCTCGACGCGTTCCCGCCCGAGGTCGCACTGCGCGCCTGGATGGACCGCTACGCCGCGTTCGTCGCGGCCAAGCAGGGGATGCTCGGCACCCTCCGCGCGGGCTGGGCCTCCGGCAGCATCGCCACCCCGGCCACCCGAGAACGCCTGACCGCCGCGATCGCGGACCTCCTCGCGGCCGGAGTGCGCGCGGGCACCCTCCGCGCCGACGTCGAGCCCGGTGACGTCACCACCATGGTCTTCGGCGTCTTCCACCCCGTGGCCGACGACGGCACCCCCGACCGGACCGGCCGGGTCCTCGACCTCGTCATGGACGCGCTCCGCACGCGCGACGGCGGCTGACGGGGGTTGACGGGGACGGCCGCCACGGGCCCGGTGCCGAGGCGGGGATTCCCCCTCCCCCCGGGCCCGTCGGCTTGTTATCCTCTCGGAGGCCGTGCGAGAGACCGAGGAGGTGGTACCCGTGAACGTATCGACGTGGGTGCTCTCCTCAGGAGTCACGGTCGGGCGATAGGTCGTCGTCCGGGAGCACCGTTCTGTGCTCTCCCGAAAGGCACGACCATGCACTTCACTTCCGAACAGCTCCTCGACGACGGTGTCGTCGAGCGCGAGTTCACCCTCGGCGAGATCCCCGGCATTCTGTGGACGCCCGCATCCGCGTCCGCGTCCGCACCGGTGCCGCCGATCCTGCTCAGCCCCCCTCCCATCGGGCTCGGCAGGGCGTACCCCCGGCTGGTGGGCCGCGCCAGGAGCGCTGCCGCACAGGGCTTCGCCACGGCCACCATCGAACTCCCCGGATACGGCGACCGGCCCCGCCTGCCCGGTGCCGAGCAGGCCGCCGCCGACCTGCGGCGGGCCCTGGCGGCCGGCGAGCCGGTCACCGACGAGATCATCGACGCCCTCGTCCTCCCCCTGGTCGAGAGGGCGGTCCCGGAGTGGCGGGCCGTCCTGGACGCCCTGCTGGAACTGCCCGGGATCGGCGGCCCGGTCGGGTACTCGGGGGGAGTGATCTCCATCGGCACAAGGCTGGCCGTGGTCGAACCGCGCATCTCGGCCGCCGTACTGTTCGCCGGGAGTTATGTCCCCCGCGTCATGTACGACGAGGCCCGCAAGGTCACCATTCCGCTGCACGTCCTGCTGCAGTGGGACGACGAAGGCAACGACCGGCAGGCGTCCCTGGACCTGTTCGACGCCTACGGCTCCGAGGAGAAGACGCTCCACGCCAACCTGGGCGGGCACCGGGGCGTCCCGCAGTTCGCGGGCGAGGAGGCGGAGAGGTTCTTCGCCCGGCACCTGCGCTGAAGGCAGGGCCGAGGCCGTGCTGAGACCGTGCTGAGGCCGTGCTGAACGACCGCCCCGATCGCGACGGTACCGGCCTCGACCGGCACCGGCCGGTCGGGGCGGCACCGGCCCGCGTAGGGGCTCAGGCGGCCGTGCCGCCCGACGGCGGCAGCGACGCGATGCCCGCGAGCATGAGGTCGACCCCGGCGAGGAACTGCTCGCGGTCGTCGTGGCCCCGCATCTGGTCCGCGACGGCCCGGGTGAACGGGTAGTCGTCGGGGTCGAGGCGCTCCCAGGCCGTGGACGCGGCGTCGAGGAAATCGGCGCGGTTCGTGTCCGGTCCGAACGCGCGGGCGCTCTCGGTGTTCGTGGCGTTCTGTCCGGCGGCACCCAGGATGTAGTGCAGCAGCGCCGAAGTCGCCGTGAACCAGGCGCCCTCGGGCGCCCCCAGCGCGTGGATCTGCCGGCCGAGGCTCTCGAAGAGCCGAGGTACCACCGTCCCCCACTGGCTGCGGGCGATCCGCCCCGCGAGCTGGGGTGCGAGCCAGGGGTGCGCGTCGGCGGCGTCGAACAGGCCGATCGCGACGGCACGGATCGCGTCCTCGGGTGTGCTCTGCGCTCCGGGCGCCTCCACGGCCTCGACGACGACCGCCTCGACGGAGGCTCCGAGCAGCTCGTCCTTGTTCGCCACGTGGTGGTAGATCGCCCCGGGGCCGGTCGCCAGGCGCTCGGACAGGGCCCGGAAGGTCAGCCCGCCCTCCCCGGCCGTGTCGAGCAGCTCGATGGACGCCCGGACGATGCGCTCCCGGGAGAGCGCCTCCGCGCGCCGCGGTGACCGGCGCGGCCCTGTGGTGGTCATGGAGCCATTTTGACATGACTGGAACGCTGTTCCAACATGGGTGTGGAACGGCGTTCCAAAGCATCGGCCGCGGCCGCATGCCCGGGAGGGGGCGGTACGGACCCGAGGTACCGGACCGCACCCCCGGCGCCGCGCCCCGAAGGAGGAGTCACCATGAGCAGCACCCCCAGCACCCACGTCACGATCGTGGGCGCCGGACTCGGCGGCCTCACGCTCGCCCGCGTCCTGCACGTCTACGGCATCCCGTCCACGGTCTACGAGGCCGAGGCGTCCGCGACCGCCCGCACCCAGGGCGGGCTGCTCGACATCCACGACCACAACGGCCTCCCGGCGCTCCGCGAGGCGGGTCTGGAGGAGGAGTTCCGCGCCATCGTCCTGGAGGGCCACCAGGCGACCCGCGTCCTCGGTACGGACGGAGCCGTACTCCTGGACGAGCCCGACGACGGTACGGGCGGCCGCCCCGAGGCGCTCCGCGGCGAGCTGCGCCGGATGCTGCTCGACTCGCTGCCCGCCGGGACCGTCCGGTGGGGCCACCGGGTCAGCGGCGTACGCACCCTCGCCGACGGCACCCACGAGGTCGCCTTCGCCGACGGCACCACCGTCACCACCGGCCTGCTGGTCGGCGCGGACGGCGCCTGGTCGCGGGTCCGCCCGCTGCTCTCCGGCGCCGTGCCCGCGTACTCCGGCATGTCGTACGTCGAGACCTACCTCCACGACGCCGACGTCCGCCACCCCGCCGCCGCGAAGGCGGTCGGCGCCGGGGCGATGTGCGCGCTCGTGCCCGGCAAGGGCATCCAGGCCCACCGGGAGACCAGCGGGACCCTGCACACCTACGTGGCGCTCAGCAGGCCGCAGGAGTGGTTCGCGGCCGTCGGCTTCGCCGACCCGGCCACGGCCACCGCACGGATCGCCGCGGAGTTCGACGGCTGGGCGCCGGAGCTCACCGCGCTGATCACCGACGGGGAGACCGCTCCGGTGCTGCGCCCCCTCTTCACCCTGCCCGACGAGCACCGGTGGGACCGTGTGCCGGGAGTGACCCTGCTGGGCGACGCGGCGCACCTCATGATCCCGTCCGGCGAGGGCGCCAACCTTGCCATGCTGGACGGTGCCGAGCTCGGCAGGGCCCTCGCCGCACACCCCGGCGACGTCGAGGCCGCGCTCGCCGCCTACGAGCGGGAGCTGTTCCCCCGCAGTGCGGCGGAGGCCGTCGACGCCACCGACCTCCACGAGGCGATGTACGGCGAGAACGCGCCCCACGGCCTGCTCCGCATGTTCACCGGCGAGGCGTAGCTCCCGGAACGCCAACGGGCCGGTACCGGCCCGGTGTTGAACCGGGCGGTACCGGCCCGTGCGGGTGCCCGGGCGACCGCCGGGGCTCAGTCCCGGACCGGGGCGGTGTCCGCTGCCGGGCCGCCCTGGGCGGGGAGGGAGGCGGCGGCCGAACCGTCGTCGCCGTCCTCGTTGATGCGGGCGAGCACCGCGTCGCGCTCCGGGGTGTCCTCCGGCTTCACGAACCCGATCACGATGTACAGGACCAGGGAGACCGCGAGCGGCACCGAGACCTGGTACTGGAGCGGGACTCCGCCGTCCACCGCCCAGTTGATCGGGTAGTTGACCAGCCAGAACGCCACCAGGCCCAGCGCCCAGCTGACCAGTGCCGAGGTCGGCCCGGACTTCCGGAACGTACGCAGCAGGCCCAGCATGAACGGAATGGCGATCGGACCCATCAGGCCGGCCACCCACTTGATCACGACGGTGATGATGTCCTTGAACGTGGGGGAGTTGACCTGCGTGGCGACCGCCATCGACAGCGCGAGGAAGGCGATCGTGGTCCAGCGGGCCGCGATCAGACCGACCCGCTCGTTCCAGCCGCGCGCGGACTTGGCGAAGGTCGGCACGATGTCGCGGGTGAAGACGGCGGCGATGGCGTTGGCGTCCGAGGAGCACATGGCCATCGTGTGCGAGAAGAAGCCGACGATGACCAGGCCCAACAGGCCGTGCGGCAGCAGCTGTTCGGTCATCAGGGCGTAGCTGTCCGAGGCGTCCGGCTTCTGCGCGTGGACGAGCAGCGGCGCACACCACATCGGGAAGAACAGCACCAGCGGCCAGACGAACCAGAGGATGGCCGAGAGGCGGGCCGAACGGGTCGCGGAGCGCGCCGAGTCGGTGGCCATGTACCGCTGGGCCTGGTTCCACATGCCGCCGTTGTACTCGAAGGTCTTGATGAAGAGGAACGCGAGCAGGAAGGTCACCGTGTACGGCCCGGCGGTCGGGTCGGCGTGGCCGTCGGGGAGCTTGTCCCAGACCGTCCACAGGGTGGAGAACCCGTCCAGCTTGCCCATCACCGCGATCAGCATCGCGAGCCCGGCGAAGAGCTGGATGATGAACTGCCCCAGCTCCGTGAGCGCGTCGGCCCACAGCCCGCCGACCGTGCAGTAGATGGCGGTGATGACGCCGGTGATGAGGATGCCCTGGGTGATGGTCAGCCCGGTGAACACCGACAACAGGGTGGCGATGGCAGCCCACTTGGCGCCGACGTCCACCACCTTCAGCAGCAGACCGGACCAGGCGAGTGCCTGCTGGGTCTCGACGTTGTAGCGGTTCTTCAGGTACTCCAGCGGCGACGCGACCCGCAGCCGCGAGCGCAGCCGGTTGAGCCGGGGCGCGAAGAGCTTCGCACCGATGAAGATGCCGATGGCGATCGGGAGCGACCACGTGACGAAGGAAGTGACCCCGTACGTGTAGGCGATGCCGGCGTAGCCGGTGAACATCACCGCGCTGTACCCCGACATGTGGTGCGAGATGCCGGACAGCCACCACGGCATCTTCCCGCCGGCCGTGAAGAAGTCGCCGACGGTGTCCACGCGCTTGTGCGACCAGAGTCCGATCGCGACCATCACACCGAAGTATCCGATGAGTACGGTCCAGTCGAGACTGTTCATGTACCCCTCCAGGGGTCCGCCTTGTGAACGGGAACGCTCTTCGTCAGTACGGCCGTTCAGCGGTACCCCGCGCGGGTAACGGGGACTTGGGGGATTGAACCGCTTCCGCGTGTACGCGGTCAAGGCATCGGTGTCCATGAATGTGAACACCAATCAGCAACCCGAACGATTTTGCCTGTTCTTGACCAAGCGGGGCGTTGTGCGGACGTGGCGGCGGCCACACGATGGGCGGGCACTTCGTCAGGCTGTCCGAAACATCTGATGCGCGCGACGCACGCGATGCGCGCGACGCGGTGAACGGCCCGCGCGGAGACGGGAACGGGTGGCCATCGGGCGTCAACAGGCGCCCATGGCAATCGGGTTCGCGATCGCACCGTCGGGAGATGCCGCCGCCGTCACGTCCTCGCGGTTCCGGTCGCGGTGCGCGGGCCCCGGAAAGGGCCTCCCGCTCCGCGTGCCGCGCGCGAACGGCAAGACCGCACGGGATGCGGGTCCCGTGCGGTCGAGGAGGGGGGAACTTGGTCGGTCGACATGCGGCGATGCCGGAGCAGAGCCGGTGCGGTCGCCGGTTCCCACCCGGGTGTGCCGACGGTTCGTGCCGTACGGCTGGGTCGGTACGCCGCCTGTGTGGTGTCCGGGGCGGATGACCGCCCCGGACCGCATCGCGGCGTACCGGTGATGCGCGCGTACCGCTCGGTCACCCCGTACGGAGCGGGTGGAGCCGAGCCCTCTCGGCCAGGACGGCGGGCCGGTCGAGAGGGCCGGGTGAGCGGCACGGGAGCGGGCCGGCGGAGTTCACCGGGCTCAGATGTCGAGCGTGCGCTCCGCGACGTCCCGGACGAACGCGTTCCACGCGCCGGGCACGAAGGTGATCGAGGGGCCCTCGGTCACCTTCGAGTCGCGGACCGCGATGGAGAGCGCGACGGGGGACTTGACCTCGACACAGGCGCCGTTGCCGCCGGAGTAGGAGGACTTGGTCCACATGTCCGTAGCACCCTGGATGATAGCCATGTTCACTCCGGTTTCGATGAGTTGATCGTGAGCCTCGCACCAGACTGCTTTCAGCTGGCGTGATCGACGCTACTCGCCAACTCCCTCGGCTGAAATTGCCGTTCACTCGACCGGATGGCAAATGCCAATGAACTCTTACCCGATGAGGTGGCGACGGTGTATCGTGCCGTCGCCCCTCATCTCACATCGTTTCATGTCGCACATGACCCGCTATGGCGGGCCGTTCGGTCCGGTGGCGTCCTGGAGGCCCTGGGGCCACGGTTGTTGGCGCGGTTTCGACCCCGGTCAGTCGGTGTACTTCTTCGCGATCCCGCCGATGAAATGACGGCTCTGCTCCACGTTGAGTGCCTGGGCCCGCAGGTGCTCGTACATGACGCTGTACCGCTGCACGTCGTTCGCCTTCTCCAGGTAGAGGTCGCTGGTGACGCCCTCGATGTAGACCACGCTGGAGTCGGCCGTGTCCGGGAACTCCAGGATGGCGTACTGCCCGTTGATGCCCGGGTGCGCACCCATGTCGAACGGCAGGACCTGCACGGTCACGTGCGGCAGCTTCGAGCAGGCCACCAGGTGCTCCAGCTGCTCGATCATCACCTGCTTGCCGCCGACCGTCCGGTGCAGCGCGGATTCGTCTATGACGACCCACAGGCGCAACGGGCGTTCGGGATCGTTGATCCGGTCCTGGCGGCGGGCCCGGACGTTCACCCGCTTCTCGATGTCGGCCGGCGGCGCCTCCGGGAGAGCACCCGTGATCAGCGCCTCGGAGTACGCCCGCGTCTGGAGCAGTCCCGGGATGACCTGGGGCTCGTATCCGCGCAGCGACTCCGCGTCGGTCTCCAGACCGATGTAGACGCTGTACGGGATGTCGCCGAACGCGTGCCACCAGCCCTGCTGGCGCGAGTCCTTCGCCATCTGCATGAGGGAGTCGACGATGCGGTGGTCCTCGACCTCGTAGACCCCGCAGAGGTCGCGGACGTCACGCTGGCTGATGGAACGGCGGCCGTTCTCCAGCCGGCTGATCTTCGACTGGGAGACCAGCAGGCGGTCGGCGACCTCTTCGGCGGTCATGCCCTTGAGCTCGCGCAGGCGGCGCAATTCCTGGCCCAACCGACGTCGCCTGACGGTGGGATTGACGGTGGACGGCACGGAAACGGCACCTCCGGCTATGTAGCTGTGCGTATCTACTTCTCAGCAGATTGCCACCCTTGGCCCTCGCTTCGCTGGAAAACGGAGAACGCAAGCACGCGGGGCAGCCGGAAGACCGGCTGCCCCGCGTGTGGTGCGGCTCCCGAACCGGGTCTTCGTGGACGTCGGTACGGCGGTATGTGATTCTCCGCGCGGTCTCCCGCACGGGTTCCGCGCGGTCTCCCGCACGGCTCTGAAACGGTGCGCAGCGCGGATGTCCCGCGCGGCGCACCGCGGTTCAGCTCACTGCGTTCAGCTCGCCGCGGTCTGCGCCATGCTGCCGCGACGTGCTTGCGGCTGCAACGGCACTCCCGCTGCCTGCTGGTTGCGGCGGGGCTGTGCGCCCGCGCCGCTCTGGACGTCCATCACGGCATGCGCCACGAGGCCGCCCATCGGGTCGTGCCTGATCAGGTCCCGGAGGCGGGAGCGTGATGAACGCCCCTCGTTCCCCGGGTACAGGTGCTTGCCGAGTCCGACCGCGTGGGCCAGCGCGGCAAGCGCCGCGGTCCGCGGGTCCGGCGGTACACCGGTGCGGATCGCACTGTCCAGCCGGGACCTGATGTCCCTGCTGACTGCCGTGTCCGTCGCCTGGTAGCGAGTCGTCGGCAGCACTCCGCACATCTGGCCCGCCACGGCATGCACCATGCCGCACCGCTCCAGATGAGCGAGATAGACCTGACGGAGCCCCAGTCGGGGTCCGCCGATCCAGTGGACCGCCCGTACCGGGCTGCCGCGTCTGCGCAGCAGTTCCAGTGCGGAGTCCAGTGTCGGATCTCCAGTCGGCCGTGGCATCACCACGGCGATACGATCCCCGTCAGGGGCTATCCGTCCTGCCAGAGCCAGCTCCACTAGCTGTGCTCCGGCGAGGCCGAGGTCGAGCGACTGCGGCTGCGCCGTGGTACCCGTGGTCGGGTCCAGAGCGAGCAGCAAAAGCTCTTCCGGAATTGTTCTGCGGCTCCTGCCCATCCATGCCTCCCCGCGTGGATGAGTGACAGGGTGACCCCTCTCACAACTGTCTGTCGAGAGCGCCTGCCAGCTTTGTACGGGAACCAGTACGTATGTCGTTCTCGTCTAGCAGCTGAAGCAAGGGTTCACACAGGACACTGGTACACGGTTCGGACAGCGGGGGCAGTCCCCGCAGCGATGAGGAGGCATTGGTGGCGGGCGAGTCCCTCGGCAAATCGGAGCGGTCGAAGTCCTCGGGGACGGCTCCGGAGGAACGCGACCCCAGGCTCTCCGTGTTCCGTGAAACCGCCGGACCGGGTGACGACACCGTCGGTGACGCGGCGGACGACGCTCCCGGTTCCCGGACGGACGCGGAGCCGGGTACGGACGCGGCTTCCGGCACCGGTACGGACTCGGGCGCGGACGCGGACGCCGAGCCGGGTACGGACGCCGAGCCGGACGCCGACGCGCGGGAGGACACCGCCACCGCGGTGTTCCGCTTCCGCGTTCCGGTTCCCCCGGCGGCGGACGCGGCGGACGCGACGGAGGATGCCGACGAGGCGGCGGACACGGCCGACGCGGCGGCGGACACGGACGCCTCTGAGCGGGCCGAGGGCGTCACGAACACCGACGCGGCCGAGGACGGGGCGGCAGAGACCCCTGAAGGCCCCACGGAGCCCTCGGGGGCCGATTCCGCGCCCTCGGGCGCCTCCGGCGCGCAGGAGCCCGCCACGAGCGCCCCGGCCGCCGACGCGGACGCGGACGCGGCCGCCGACGCGGACGCGGACGACGACGAGACGGCTCAGAGCGAAACGGCTGAGAGCGAAACGACCGAGGGCGACGGCGACAAGCGGCTGCGCCGTGCGGTCGCCGCCTGGGTCGCCGAGGGCGACAGCCCTGCCGCAGCCGAGAAGCCGACCGGGGCCACGGAGTCCGCAGAACCCTCGAAGGACGACACGCCCTCGAAGGACGACACGCCCTCGAAGGGCGACAAGCCCGACGCGGACACGGCCGGCGCCCAGGTGCCCCGTACCCGTGAGGAGGCCGCGCCCACCGAACCGGCGTCGGCAGCCAAGGTGCCCGGACCTTCCGGCAAGACCGACGAACCCGCCGAGGCGGCGTCCGACGCGAAGGGCAAGTACGACGCGAAGGGCAAGTCCGACCCCGACGGCAAGTCCGACGCCGACGGCAAGCCCGGCGCCGATGAAGACGGCGACGACGCGGACGACACCGGTATCGACCAGCCCACCGCCGTGTTCAAGTCGGTCCGTCCCCGGATCGACCAGCCCACGACCGCGCTGAAGATCCCGAAGCGCGAGGCGTTGGCCAAGCAGGACGCCAAGCCGGACACGAAGCCTGCCCCGGGCGACGCGAGCGACCCGAAGGCCGCCAAGGCCGCGAAGCCGGAGTCCGAGAGCGACTCGGAGCGCACCAGCACCTTCGTACCGCTGCGCTCGGACGACGTACGGTCCGCGCCCGCGCCGCGGCGTCCGGCTCCGCAGGGGCCGGTCGTCGGTCCCACGGTGACGCCGGCCCTCGGTACGTCCACCACGTCGGACACGTCGTCGGACACGTCCGCCACGGGTGAGCCCGACCGGACCCGTTCCCTGCCGCTGCCTCCGAGGCCGCCGCTGGACCTGCTCGCCGAGCTGACGAACACCCCGCCGCCGGCGGAGACCCCGGTGCGTACGGCGGTCCGGCGGGTCAAGATCTGGACGCCGCTCGTCCTGCTCGTATTGATCATCTTTGCAGTCGTACAGATGGTCAGGCCGCTGCCGGACCCCACGCTCTCGGTGACGGCCAAGCCCACCTACACGTTCGACGGGGCCGCCCCCGACCTGTCGTGGCCGTCCCAGGGCCAGGGCTACATGGCGGCGACCGGCCTGGGCGAGGTCGGCTCGTTCGGGAAGCAGAAGCCGGTCCCGATCGCGAGTGTGGCGAAGGCCATGACCGCGTACATCGTGCTCAAGGACCACCCGATGAAGAAGGGTGAGGACGGGGCCTCGATCAAGGTCGACGCCAAGGGCGAGTCCGACGGCAAGCTCTCCTCCGAGGGCGAGTCCACGCTCGACACCGTCAAGGAAGGGGACGTGCTCACCCAGCGCGACGCCCTCTCCGCGATCATGATCCCCTCCGCCAACAACATCGCGCGGCTCCTGGCGCGGTGGGACGCGGGCTCCGAGAAGGCGTTCGTCGAGAAGATGAACGCCACCGCGAAGGAGCTCGGGATGACGAACACCACGTACACCGACCCCTCCGGCCTCGACGCCACCACCGTGAGCACCGCCGAGGACCTGGTGAAGCTCGGGGAGAAGCTGGTCGAGATCCCGGCGCTGATGGAGATCACCATCCTGCCGAGCTGGACCGACCCCACGGGCAAGCCCTGGCCCAACTACAACCGCCTGGTTCCGTTCAACGGGGCGCTCGGCATCAAGACCGGCTCGACCACCAAGGCGGGCGGCAACCTGCTCTTCGCGGCCCACAAGATGATCGACGGGACCGACCAGCTGATCGTCGGCGCGATTCTCGGCCAGTACGACAGCCAGTCGATCATCGATGAGGTCAACCGGGTCAGCAAGACGGTCATGCTGGCCACCGAGGACGCCCTCAAGGGCGCCACGATCGTGAAGAAGGGCCAGGTCGTCGGGGTCGTCGACGACGGACTCGGCTCCACCACCCCGGTCGTCGCGACCAAGGACGTCAAGGCGGTCGGCTGGGGAGGGCTCACGGTGAAGCTGGAGCTCACCGACGACGGAAAGACCGTCCCGCACGAGGCGGCGGCCGGTACCGAGGTCGGCACGCTGACGGTCGGAGAGGGCACCAGTCAGGTCAAGGTTCCGGTCGCCCTGGCCCAGGACCTGAGCGAGCCCGGATTCGGCGCCAAGCTGTCCCGGATCGGCTGACGACCGGGGGCCGTACCGGCTGACCACCGGGGGCCGGATCGGCCGACGACCGGTCCGGCCTGCGGGAAGGCCGCGGCGAAGGTCCGGAGCAGGACGCGCGAAGGCCGGGGCGAGGCCGAGGTCGGCCCGGAGGTTCGCCGAGGAGAGCCTCGGGGAAGGAGGGCGGGGGGTACCGATCCGGTGCCCCCCGTCCCCCTTCTGTCCGCTTGGTACGTGTTAGCGTCCCGGAACAGACCGAACAGACGAGCAGACGAACAGCAGCCGGAAAGCCGAACGGCGGTCGCCGGGGGGACGCACCGGGCCGGCGGACGACGGGGAGAGCCGTAGTGACCACCGCGGAGCCGAGACCCGGCCGCGAGGCGGACAGCGAGAGAGACCGGACGTCCGGGCAGCCCGACGGCGCCGCCCGCCCGACGGGTCCCGTGGACGGCGGCGACCCGGCCCTCGTGGGTCTCGTGCCGACCCAGCGCACCCCGGAACCGGAACCGCAGGCCGACCACGGCCACCCCGGCCCGTCCTCCGACGGCTCGCGCGAGCACCCGGGCGCCCCGTCCGAAACACAGCCGCAGCCGCTGACGACGCCGACCGAGCCGTCGACGCCGACCCAGGCACCTGCCCAGCCGCAGCCGCCGACGCAGTCGCTGCTGCACCGGCTGACCCGTCACCCCGTGACGATCGCGACGGCCGCCGCGGCCGTCACCCACGTCCTCTGGTTCTTCTTCTTCGCCAACAGCGGCGGCGACATCGCGGCGCAGGACGCCTGGGCCGAGTTCGTCGGCCAGCACCCCGGTACCGCGTACAACCTCGCCTGGTACGGGGGCATGCACCCCGTCTCGTACAGCGTGGTCTCGCCGTACCTGATGTCCGTGATCGGCGTCCGGTCGACGATGATGCTCGCGGGCACCGTCTCCGCCGGGCTGACCGCGATGATCCTGGTACGGGTCAAGGCCGTGCGGAACCCGCTCGCCTGCTCGCTCGCCGGGGTCTTCGCGTACCTGTGCAACGCGCTGTCGGGCCGGGTGACCTTCGGGCTCGGCATGATGTTCGCGGTCGGGGCCGTCGCCGCCGTCTTCTGCTGGCCGTACCGCTGGCGGTACCGGCGCTGGGCGAAGGCGGGCGTCGCCGCGCCGCTCGCCGGGCTCGCGACCGCCTCCAGCCCGGTCGCCGGTCTCTTCCTGGGCGTGGTGGCCGCCGCGCTCTTCCTGCACAAGCGGCGCCCCGGCGCGTACGCCATCGGGCTGCCCCCGGTGGTGGTGGTCGGGCTGTCCTCGTGGCTGTTCCCGTTCTCCGGTACCCAGCCGATGTCGGTGGGCACGCTGTCGCTGCCGTTCGTCTTCGCGGTGTTCGTCTTCGTGCTCGTACCGCGCGACTGGAAGACGGTCCGCACGGCGTCCGCCGTCTACGGCCTGGGCACGCTCGCCACCTACTTCGTGGACTCCCAGATCGGTTCCAACATCACGCGCATGGCGATGCTCTTCGCCGGTGTCGTGCTGCTGGCCGCGCTGCCGTTCACCGCGCCGCGCACCCGCCGCTGGTACGCCCTGGTGATCGCGATCGTCGGGCTCAACGTCTGGATCGGCTTCAAGAGCGTCGCCGACATCGTCCGTACCGCGCCGACCGCCTCCTGGGCGCGCGAGCTGGCGCCGCTGGTCAACCAGCTCCAGGTGGTGGACGCGACGAGGGGCCGGATCGAAGTGGTCCCCGCGAGCAGCCACCGCGAGGCCTCCGCTCTGGCGCCGTACGTCAACCTCGCCCGGGGCTGGAACCGCCAGGCCGACATGAAGCGCAACCCGCTCTTCTACGACGACACCCTCGACGGTACGAACTACCGCGAGTGGCTCGACCGCTGGGCCGTCCACTACGTGGTCCTGCCCAAGGGCAACCCGGACAGCGGGGCCGCCCAGGAGGCGACCCTGGTCGGCGACGGCCTGCCCTACCTGAAGCAGATCTGGGCCGACGCCAACTGGAAGCTGTACCGGGTCGAGGACCCGACGCCGCTCGCCGACCCGCCCGCCACCGTCCTGAACGCGGAGGCCGACGAGATCACCCTCCGGGTCGCCGAGGCGGGCCGCGTCCTCATCCGGGTGCCCTACACGCGCTGGCTCTCGCTTGTCGACGAGGAGGGCAAGGGCCTGGACCGCCCCCAGGAGACGGCGGAGTCCAAGGAGCGCACCAAGGACGACGACAAGGCTCCCAAGACCTTCGACAACGTCAACGGGTGCCTCCTGGAGGTCGACGAGGAGACCCACGGCGACCAGTGGACCGAACTCGTCGCCCCCAAGGCGGGCGTCTACCGGCTGGCCGCGCCGTACCGTTTCAGCCCCGGCACCCCGTGCCCGGAGGAACTGCGCTGACCCGCCGCCCCTGCGGGATCCCCGCCCCGGGCCTCACGAAGGCGCCGTCCCGGGCGGCGTCCAGCGCCGCCACCGGCCCGGCGGCCCGCAGCACCACGTCCAGGGCGCGTTCCGGGTCGGCGGCGTAGCAGCCGCTCGCCCAGGCGGCGTTCGCCTCGACCACACTCCAGCCGCCGTCCGCGTCCCTTCCTACGTCCACGACGATCGCGGACGGCAGCGAGCCCGAGGCGGCGGCCAGCAGGTCCGCGCCGAAGGCGAGGGCGTCCGGTGACGGCTCACCGAGCCGGAGGCGGCCGCGCCCGGCGTACCGGCTCGCGGTGTGCACGGCCCCGTCGAGGACGTACAGCCGGTACTCGGACACGTACGACAGCACCTCGCTGACCAGCACCGGCGTCTCCGGCTCGACCGCGTCGGGACCGGGCAGCCGGGAACCGTCCGTGTACACGAGGGCCGGGATGCTCTTGTCGTTGGGCGACTTCACGAACACCGGCCTGCGCAGCCCGTACGCCTCCCGGATCGGCATCGCCCGGATCTCCCGCCGCGTGAACGCGACGGGAAGCCTCGCGAGCCAGTCGGCCGGGGCTTCCAGCGGGGCGATCCCGAGCGCCGGCGCGACGGCGTCGGCGAAGCCCGGTCCGGCGTGCAGGTACGCACGGCCGTACGCCGACTCCCGCAGCGCGTCCGGTATCCGCGTCCCGCCCGGCTCCACGGTCCGCAGCCCGCGCCGCACCGCAGCCCCGGCGATCGCCCGCGCGGAGGCGGTGAGGCGGGGCGGCAGCACGAGGACGGTGTCTCGTCGGTCGTCGGTCATGGAGACCAGGGTGTGGTACGGGGACGGGCGCGGCCCAGCGGTTTTCGGGGGAGCTCCCGGGCGTTGTCGCCGTCCATGGTTTCCGCAGGTGGTGGCGGGTTCGGGCAGCCGTCGGGACCTCGTGGGCACCCGGTGCGGAAAGCGGTTGCGGCGGCCCCGCCCAGCCGATTCGATCGGTTCATGCTCTCCGACGAAGATCTTGTACGGGCCCTGGTCGCCGCACAGTTCCCGCAGTGGGCGGGGCTCCCCGTCACCCGCACCGGTTCCCACGGCACGGTGAACGCCATCTACCGGCTCGGGGGAGCGATGGCGGTACGGCTCCCGCTCGGCGAGGGCGGCGCCCGGGACGTGGAGAAGGAGCACCACTGGCTGCCCCGCCTGGCCGCCCACCTTCCGGTCCCGATCCCCGCCCCACTCGCCCAGGGCGGGCCGGGGGAGGGGTACCCCTGGGCCTGGTCGGTGTGCCGCTGGCTCGAAGAGGAGCCGCTGACACGGTGGTTGGATTCGTCGGTGAGTGAACGTGGCTCCGGAAATGGTGACTCGATTCCGGACGGCGGCGAACTGTCGTCGGATCTGGCCCAGTTCATCACCGCACTGCGCCGGATCGACACGGCCGGCGCCCCGACCGCGTACCGCAGTGAACCGCTCGCCGCCCGGGACGCCGACACCCGCCGGACGATCGAGGACCTCCGCGAGGTTCTGGGCGAGGAGGGCGCGGAGGGGGCTCTCGCCGTGTGGCGTGCGGCGCTGGCGGCCCCCGCGCAGGACGGGCCGGGGGTCTGGTCCCACGGAGACCTCCAGCCCGGCAACATCCTCATCAAGGAGGGCCGGTTGGGCGCCGTCATCGACTTCGGCTGCATGGGTCTCGCCGACCCGGCGCTCGACCTGATGGCCGCCTGGTACCTGCTCCCCGCCACCGCCCGCCCCCGGTTCCGTACCGCACTGGACGCGGACGGAGCGACCTGGCGGCGGGCGCGCGGCTGGGCCCTCTCCGTCGCCCTCCCCGAACTCGCCCACTACCGCACCACGAACCCGGTGATGGCGGACAACGCCCGCCGTGTCATTGGTGAGTTGCTGGCGGAGGGGACGAGTTTGCGTGGGGAGACGGCTCGGGCGGAGGGAGCCTGAGCCGGTCGGCGGCCGTGCAGCGGGAAGGGAGAGAGGCCTGATCCCGGGTGGACGCCAACTCCCGTCCGGGTCACCCGGCGGCCCGTCTGCGGTCCGCGCCGGTCATCGCGACGATCCGGGTGTCCTCGGAGAGCCGTGACACGATCCGCTCGCCGAGGTGGGTGGTGAGGTCGGTGCCGGTGGGGCGGCCCTGCTCGTCCAGGGGTGCGCGGGCGGGCAGGTTGCTCGTGTAGAGGCTGGGGAGGCAGGCGTTGTACCGCTCGTTGACCAGCCGGTACGTCACCTCCTCCGTCCACTCGCTGGCCTTCGCGGACCCGAGGTCGTCGAGGAGCAGCAGCGGGACCCGGCAGAGACGGCGCAGCTCCTCCTCGGTCCCCCGCTCCGAGCCCTTGGGGCGCAGGCGGCCGTACAGGTCGGCGGCGGTGACGGAGATGACCTCGTACGTACGCGGACCTGCTTCGGCGATACGGCGGAGCGCGCCGTACGCCTCGTACGTCTTGCCGGTGCCGGTCGTACCGGTGAGGAGCAGCGACCCGGCGGACTCCGGGTCGGCGGCCACGGCGTCCGCCCACTGCCGGACGGCGGGGAGGGTGGCGTCGGCCCGCCGGTAGCGGGGCGGTGTCGCGGTCCGCCAGCGGCCGAGCGCCCACGCGGCGCGGCGGCGGTGGTGGTACTCGGGGTGACCGGGCTCGTCCGGCACGTGCCCGTCCGCGACGGGGCCAGGACCGACGCCCTGGCGCTGCTTCTCGGCGATGCCGCCCATGATGTGCGCGAGGGCGGACGGGCCGAGGACGCCGATGGTGGTGGGCTCCATGGTCAGAATCCGTTCTCGTACACGGACGGGTCGACCGGGTTGGTGTACGGCTGCCAGCCGCCGGGGGCGGACGCGGCGTGGCGGGCGGGCGGTACGGGCACTCGCTGCTGTGCGGGCACTGGGCGCATCGGGGGCGCTGCGGGCCGTACGGGGCTGGGTGCGGGCAGCGGAGGTAACTCGCGCCAGCCGGGCAGGAAGTACTTCGCGAAGCTGATCTCGCGGGCGCTCGCTTGCCGTTGAGCGAAGGCGGCGAGGGCCGGGACACCGGTCCGCGCGATCAGGGCTTCGACCACGGACCACTCGGAGGCCGAGAGGTTCCAGCGTACGAGCACTCCGGCGGTGGTGAGCGCGTCGACCAACGGGCGTGCTGCGGTGGGGATCCCGGGGCCGAGGTCGACGGGGGCAGGCGCTCCGGCTTGCTTGCTTTCACTCCTGGTGGGAGTGGTTTGGTTGAGGGGGCCTGAATCGGTACCGCTAGGGGGCTCGATCCGGTACCTCCCCGGTCCTGAATCGAGACCCCTCGCATCCTCGCTACCGGTCTCGATCCGGTACCCCTCGATGCGGCCAGGGGTCTCGATTCGATCCCCCTGCAGGGCGTCCATCGGTCGCGAATCAGGACCGGTAGAGCCTGGAGTGGGCCGCATGTACGCCACCGCATGGGGAAGTTGGTAGACCGCCGCCCTGGTTCCGCGCGCCTCTTCGATCATGACCAGCTCTCCGGATGCGAGGGCCTTGTCGACCGCGCGGACGACCACCGACTTGCTGACCCCGCCGAGACGGGCCCGGAACTCGGTAGTGCCGATGCCGGTGACGCAACGGGCGTCCTGCACCTTGTCGGCGACCGCCAGCAGCACTATGCGGGGATTGCCGGTGCTCCTGGAGTGGGTCCACACCCAGTGCATGGCGTCGATAGTCACGGGGTCCCCTTCCGCACGGTGCTGGTCGTGCGACGGATCTTGGTCTCCGGCGTCTTCCAGGAGCGGCGGTCCGGGCCGGTGGCGTTCTGTAAGCCTTGGGGCGCGAGCATGGCTGCGCGCAGCAGTGATTGCACGTTCATGGCTCAATAATAGGCCCTGATGGGCCTCTTTCGATCCGCTTCGAGGCTTAATGGGGGGTGGGTGTTGCTCGATTGAGCCGTGCAGTGAGCTGAAGTGTCCCGCGTGTGCCTACTAGTCGCAGGTCGAGGACTCAAAAGGTGAGCTACGTGTAGGCATACCGATGGGGCATCATGAGGAACCATGGATCGCTGGGTACGTCTGGGTGAGGCATTCAAGGCCGCGCGCGCTGCGCTGAAGTTGACGCAGAGCGATGTCATGCGCGCCCTCGATGTCTCTCGGGCCACGGTGCAGAACGTGGAGAGGGGCAAGGCTTTCACCCGGCTGACCTCCACGCACCGGGCCTACGCCCGGCTCGTCGGCTGGAGCGGCGATAGTGTCGAACAGGTGTTGGCCGGCGGCGAGCCGACCCCCGCAGTTGACGCCGAGCCGAGCGTCAGCGGACCGGGCGTTTTCGTCCCTGACGATCTGCCGCTCCATGTCGCTGAAGAGCTGACCGCCGGCCGTTTGCTCGACACGATGGTGATTCGGTTGCCTGGCGGCGGGCAGGCCGTCGTAGTCGCGCGTGGCAAGGAGGGCAGCTCGCCCGAGGAGCTCCAGGCATTGATGGAGGCATGGCGGCGCATCCGCCCGCAGCTCCAAGAGATCGGCGAGCGGTCCGAAGGCCCTGCGTCGGCGGGGTAGGTCACGGACGCTCGGAGGGTCTTGGGCATCCCGGGGCGATGACGCGGGCGGGCCACCGTGGACTCGGCAAGTCCTCGACATGGAAGTGACCTTGCCCCCTACGCTGACAGCGACGAGTTGTTCAGAGAGGGGCGAGGCCATGCCGTTCGACACCAGCCCGGACCCGCACGCGGACCCGATCGCTTTCGGCCAGCGGCTTCAGATTCTCCGCACGCGGCGGGGCGTCACCCGCGAACAACTCGGGGGCCTGATGGGGCGATCCGCGTCCTGGGTGAAGGGGATCGAGACGGGGCGCAGAGGCGTACCCCGCCTGGAATCCATGCTCCGTCTCGCCGAGGTCCTCCGGGTGCAGAATCTGTCCGACCTGACCGGGGACCAGGCCGCGTCCGTGACCCTCTTCACCGGTCCTGGTCACGCCAGGCTGGCTGCCGTGCGCGCCGCCGTGGACGCGTTTCCGGTCGGCAGGACCGAGGTCGCACCGACCGCCGCGCATCTCTCCGCCCGCCTCGCCCGGGCGTGGGCCGCCCGGCACACCTCGCCGAACCACCGGGACGTGATCGGCGCCCTGCTGCCCGACCTGATCCGGGACGCGCAGGCCGCCGTACGGCAGGCCGGGACGGCCAGTAACTGGCGTGCGGCGCAGGCGGCTTTGGCGGAGGTGTACGCCCTCTGCCAGTTCTTCGTGTCGTACCAGCCGGATGCCGCCCTGGTGTGGCGGGTGTCCGAGCGAGGGATGATCGCGGCCCAGCAGTCCGAGGACGGTCACGCGATCGGTGTCGCGGCGTGGCTGGCGGCGCAGGCGCACCGGGACCGCGCGCACTACGACGCCGCCGAGCACGTGGTGGGCGAGGCGCTCCGATACCTGGAGCCCCTTCTCCCGGACAGCACCGAACCGGTCCGGGCGATCGCCGGTGCGCTGCGGTTCGAGGCCGGGTACACGGCTGCGCGACGGGGCGAGACCGGTACGGCCTGGCGGTACTGGGACGAGGCCCGACAGGTCGCCAACCGGCTCCCGGACGCGTACTTCCACCCGGTGACCAGCTTCGGCCGGGCGATCATGGGCGCCCACGCGGTGACCGTGGCGGTCGAGTTGCACGCCGGCGGCGAGTCCGTACGCCAAGCAGCGGCGGCCGACGCGACCACCATCCCGTCACGGCCGCGCAGGGCCCGCCACCGCATCGAACAGGCGCGCGGCTATCAGCTCGACGGGCAGCCCGATGTCGCGCTGGCCACCTTGGCGCAGGCGCACGAGGCGGCCCCGGAGACGATCCGCTACAACGGGTACGCGAAGAGGATCGTGCTGGAGGAAACGCAGGCGAAGTCGCCGGACCGCCGCCGCCGAGCCTCCGCGCTCGCGGTCCAACTCGGTCTCCTCGCGGCCTGATCGAAGGGGCGCACTCCGCGCCCCCGGTTCCTCGTGTCCGCCTCCACCCTTGGGTGACCTGCCCGCATGATCACACCGAGGTGAGCGGATGAACCATCGAGAGTGCACGTACTGCCCGGATTGCGGACCGGACGTCTGCGTGCGCATACACGGCACGGGCATCGGGCCGGACACGGTGGTGTACGCGCACGCCGCCTGCGCCGATCAGCGCGGAGTACCGGCTCTCTACCGAATCCTGCCCGAGGCCGAAACGGTGGTGTCCCGGTGACGAGATCCACCGAGCAGCCCGAAGCCGGGGAGCAGGCGTACCGCGTGTGGCTGGCGCACACCGCGACGTGTGCGACCTGCCGGGTCAGCGCGGCCTGCCCCACCTCGGTACGTCTCGGCCGTGCCTGGCGGAAGGCCCGCCGGTGACCTTCCCCCGCTACTGCGTCGACTGCGACCGGACGATCACCGGCAACGCGATCGTCGTCACCGAAGGGCATTCCGCCTCCGGGGCGCGCCCTGACGCGTACGCGCACCCGCCGGGCGACCCGGAGTGCACGGTTCGGCGGGCGTCACCGTCGATGCTGCACCAGGTGCTGGACGCGCTTCCGCCGACTGCCCGCCGCTGACGTCCCCACGCCCGCCGTCGAGGCCCGCTCACCGATTCGGCGGGGGCGGACTCGGGGGCGGGCCGGGAACGGAGACCGGCAGGACCGGGAGGCGAATCGGACCCGCGCTCGGGTCCATGGCCCTGCGCCCGCCACGTGGCAGCCGGTCAGACGCAAAGCGCGCGAGTTCCGGGAATCCTGTGCGTGCGGACGCCGGAACCCGCTCACTGTCGCGCCGAACTGTTCCTCCGGCGCGTAGGTTCGGTGTGCAAGTCGGCAGTCTCTCGGCGGGCGTTGACTCGCCTCAGGACACGACGACCCTCCGGTGGGTGTGTCAGTGGCGGCGCATATGGTCGCTGCATGGTTGATCAGGATTGGGCCGGGGTGAGGGAGCGGATCGTGGAGCTGAGCGCGCTCCCGGCGAGCCAGAAGGTGTTCGGGACACTCGGTCATCGGTGGGCGCTCGAGGATCCGCTTCGCGAGGACGAGATCGTCGAGTTGGAGGGCCAGATAGGCGTGCGGCTGCCTTCGGAGTACCGGGGCTTCCTCGCGATGGTCGCCGCCGGGGGCGCGGGGCCGTCCTATGGCGTCTTTCCCGTGCGACGCATTGAGGGCCGCTGGCGCTGGGAGGGCGACGGTGCCGACCTGGCCGATCTGTCCAAGCTCGCCGAACCGTTCCCTGACAAGGGCCCGGACCCAGAGGTCCTCGAACGGCTGTTGGCCGAGCGTCCCGAAGAGGAGGACTTCGAGGAAATCGAGGACTTCGACACCGCCATCGAGGCGTGGGATGAACGATGGGAAGCCGTCATGTTCGCCCCCGAGCGCACCGCCGGCGCCATCGTGATCTGCCACCACGGCTGTGCTCAGCGCGACTGGCTGGTCCTCAGCGGCTCCCACTGCGGCACTATGTGGTCCGATCCCCGAGCAGACGACGCGGATCTTGAGCCCCTCGTCGACGCGGAGGGCAAGCCCGTCACCTTCAGCGGCTGGTTCACCGATTGGCTGGACAAGGCCGAGCACGATGTCCGGCAGTCCTCCGCAGGCTCCTGAGTCACGCATTCGGGCCGTGGCATCCTGTGGCAGTGCTTCTGGGTGATGACGCGAGCAGTGTCGAGCTCTGTCCGCTGCGCTATCAGTTCGCCGCGGTCCGGGGCGACTCCTACGACGACAACTGGCTGGTCATTGGTGGGTCGGTGGCCACTCCCCAGGGCAGTTGGTCCTTTGCTGATCCATGTCTGCTGGCTCATGAAGCCCGGCAGGTGTCCGCGTGGCTGCGGGCGGTGGCCGCCGGGACGGTGGCGCTGACGGGGCCCGACGCCGAAGGCCGGCTGTCTCCGGACACATGGTTCGTCGAACCGGTCCTTGCCGTGAGCCTCGCTGATCGAAGCGACAGCGGGGCAGTGATTCGTGTTCACCTCTCCCTTGAGGCGGCGCCCCCATGGCAGCGGGGAAATGACGGGGCAGACATCTACCAGTACTTCGTGGAGCTGCAGCTGGATACTGCAGCACTGCTTCGCGAGGCCGACCGATGGGATCTTGCCCTGGACTCCTTCCCAGCTCGCTAATCAGCGCAGGGTGTTTCCGGTGCGTTCGGGGTGGGAGGCGTGGACGCACCTGACCGCCGTGACCTCGCTGATCCCGAACAGTCTGATCAGGTGGAGCGGATCTGCGGTGAGCTGGGCCTCGTAGAGCATCCGGTCTTGCGGACTTTGCGAGTGCCGCATGTGTCATGAGGGGCTGCGGGACAGCTCCGGCTCGTGCGGCGACGTCGTGCGGTCGTGCCGGGGCAGCAGGAGCGGGGTGGTCAGGATGAGCAGTCCCGCGGCCGTGAGAGCGGTGCGCGGGCTGGTGACGTCGGCGAGCAGTCCGGCGAGTGCGGTGAGGGCGGCGATGGACGCCTGCTGGCCGATGGACCAGGCCGACAGGGTGCGGGCGACGAGGTGCTGGGGGGTCTGTTCGAGCCGGTAGGTGGCGAGCACCGGGGTGTACAGGCTCATGTTGACGATGATCGCCAGCTCGACGGCCATCACGGTGACGAGGCCCACGACGCCGGGACGCACGAAGGCCAGGCCGATCAGCCAGACGGCACGCAGGGTGCCGACGGTCCGGAAGACCCTGTGCCGGCCGTACCGCGCCACGACCCGGCGGGCCAGCCGCGAGCCGATGAGGCCGCCGAGGCAGGGGGCGGCGAAGGCGAGGGCGTACTGCCAGGGCGGGAAGCCGAGTTGGCGGAGGAGGAGCACGGCCAGCAGCGGCTCGGTGGCCATGATCAGTCCGCCGACGAGGACCTGGTTGAGGTAGAGCGCCCGCAAGCCGGAATGCCCCATGATGTGGCGCCAGCCGTCGAGCAGTGCGCCCGCCCGGGACGGGCTCCCGCCAGGTGCCGTCGGTGCTTCTTCCCGGTCGCGGATCGCGGTGATGCAGAGCGCGGAGAGCAGGTAGCTGAACGCGTCGGCGACCACGGTGACGACCGGCCCGAACAGGCCGATCGCCGCCCCGCCCAGCGGGGGCCCGACCGCGATGGAGCTCCAGTTCGTGGACTCGAACCGCGCGTTGGCCACGAGCAGGCCGTCCGGCCGGACGAGGGCCTTGAGATAGGCGCCGCTCGCCGCGTTGAAGGCGATCTTGGCCGCGGCGACCACGGCCGAGATCACGAGCAGCTGGACGAAACCGAGCCGCCCGAAGGCGTAGGCGACCGGGATCGTCGCCATGGCCGCGAACCGGGTCAGGTCCATCATGATCATGACGGGCCGCTTGCGCCGGAACTCCACCCACGGCGCGAGGCGCAGCGCGATCAGCGCGCCCACCGCGGGCCCCACCGCGGACAGCGCGGACACCTCGGCGGGACTGGCGTGTAACGCCAGCACGGCGATCAGCGGCAGCGCGCCGAACCCGAGCCCGGAGCCGTAGGCGCTGACCGCGTACGCCGTCCACAACCAGCCGAACGGACGGCCCAGCGGTCTCCTGCTCACCATGCGCAGCGCTCCCATCCGAACAAACCGACGTTGACCGGTGAGAGCTAAGCGAGCGGCACAACCGCTGGTCAAACAACCGCACGGCTCGATGCTCACAACCATTGGTTGTTCACTAAGGTGGGTCGGCGTGGATCTCGAAGCAGTGCGTACCTTCACCGCCGTCGCGGAAGCGGGCCAGTTCCAGAAGGCCGCCGCCGACCTGTCGATCACCCAGCAGGCCGTCTCCAAGCGCGTCGCCGCGCTGGAGCGCGGCCTCGGCGTGCGGTTGTTCTCCCGCGTCCCCCGAGGCGCCGAGCTCACCATCGACGGGCAGGCGTTCCTGCCCCACGCGCGTGAGCTGCTGCGTGTCGCCGAGCGTGCGGTCGCGTCGGTGCGCCCCGGCAGCCGTCCGCTCCGCGTCGACGTGCTCTCCTCGCGCGGCGCGCAGTCGGGGCTGATGCGCGGCTTCCACCACGCGTACCCCGAGACCGCCCTCGACGTGGTGATGCTGTTCGAGATCGAGACGGCCGTCGCCGCCATCCGGTCCGGTGCGATCGACGCGTCCTTCCGCGCCGTCGCCGCGCCCGGCCGGCCCCTCCCCGAGGACATCGAGTCGGTCCGGGTGCTCGACGAGCCGCTCCAGCTCCTCACCGGCCCCGCCCACGCGCTGGCGGGCGCCCGGTCGGTGACCGTCGCCCAGCTCGCCGGGCACCGGATCTGGATGCCCGGCATCGTCCCCGGCACCGAGTGGGCCGCCTACTACGACGACCTCGTCGCCGAGTTCGGCCTCACCATCGAGGCGACCGGCCCCAACTTCGGCTCCGACGCACTCCTCGACACCATCGCCGACACCCCGGCCCTGGCCACCTTCATGGGCGAGCACACCCGCCTCATCTGGCCCACCGGCCACGACCTGCGCCGCATCCCGGTGACCGACCCGACGCCCGTCTACCCGCACTCGCTCCTCTGGCACCGCGACAACCCCCACCCGGCCCTGGCCACCCTCCGCGCCCACCTCGCCGCCACGACGGCCGGCCACGACGCCGCCGGGACCTGGACGCCCGGCTGGGTGACTCCGCGCTGAACGGCCCCCGCGCGCGCTGAACGGCCCCCGCCCGGCGGGGCGTTCCGCACGGCGAGGACCCGTCGCCGTGCGGTCGGAGAGGTCGTCGTGGTTGCCATGGGCTGCTGGGCGGGCGGGCGCCGACTGCCTCCCGGCAGTCGCATCCTCGTGCGGGGTACGAGGACCGGGCAAGGCTGCCCCGGTGCACCGGCAACGGGCGGCGGGGCGGTCGATCCCCGTTCTGTCGAGGGCTGTGACCGGCTGCTTGGACTCTGGGGCCGCGCGCCCCGAGGGGCCGGCGCCTGCCCGGTTGATTCCCGGCAAGCTCTTGGGGCTACCCTCCTCGGCCGGTCCCGAACGGCTTGAACCGGTTGAGGCCTCCCGACTCGTACGAGGGGCGACGCTCGCTGAAATGTGGCGCATCCCGGATGCGCCGCCCTCCGGGGGCGTCGCCGAGATGGCCGTTTCCCGTACCGCGCCAGTTGGCTGGAAGAAGACTTACCGGTGCTTTGTGAATGTATTTAAGATCCCCTCGTCTCGACTTGATCATCCGGAACTCTTTGTGACGAGAAAGGGAATTGCGTGAAGCGTCTCGCCTTGAAGGTGCTGGCCCCGACGATGCTCGCTGTAAGTGCCTCCGTGATGGCCGCAACGCCTTCCGTGGCACAAGAGGCAAACAACACCTGCTCCACTTTCGCCAGCACCAGTGACAACTATGAGTACAAGTGTGAATTCTGGGTCTATCCCCTCGCGAGCACTACCGAGGGCGGCGTGATCAAGAACGCCATCTTCACCGACATCATCACCGACTTCAACAAGTACTTTCCGCTCAGCGGCTGCCCGGACAAGCTGAGCGTGGGGCTGTCCTGCTCGCTGAAGGACCCCTTGGGGGTCACCAGTAATCCGATCAAGGTCACCGAGATCGGAACGAATTACTACACCGTGAAAACGCTTCCGGGGCATGCGGAAGGGGAGGACAGGTACATAAAGTTCGCGCTGTACATCACCGACAACGAACTGCGTCTGGGTGTCGATTCGTGGGGGAAGCCGAGCCTCGCCTCCAAGGCGACGGTCAGCTCGGGGGGCGCCACCGTGCTGTGGCAGAGTTTCGCGGAAAATATCACGGCAGTTTTCGGGTGATGGAAATTCGCCGTTCGCGACGCCAGGCATGAGCCGGCGACGAGTCGAAATCCGAGCCGGGGATGAGCTTGCCGGACGCGGCGGTGTGAGGGGTGGTCCGGATCGGTCCGCACGAGCGGCGGCGGAGGTCCGGCTGAACCGGGTGTTTACCCCGAGTCGCCCTGAACTCCTGAGCATGTGGCGCGCCCGGCCCGGACGTGGACGCTGAGCTCCCGCGCTCCCCGCCGGGTTCGCCCAAGGCCGGGGAGAGGCCTCGGCACGCGCGAGCACCACGCGGGAGCATGTCGTCGAACATGGCGAAGGGCCAGGCTGGGCGTATGCCCTGACCTGGCCCTTCGCCAGAAAACGCGTGCTTGGAGCTGTGCCCCCGGCAGGATTCGAACCTGCGACACCCACTTTAGGAGAGTGGTGCTCTATCCCCTGAGCTACGAAGGCGGGGCTCTCGGGGAAGATGTGTGGGAAATTGCCGCGATGTCCGCAAGGTCCTGCACGATCTTCCGTTGGAGCCGCAGCGCGCTGCCCGTGGAGGCTGCGCACCGCCGCCAGTGTAGCGGGTGGGGCGCGATGGTGGCTGAGGGTGCCGGACGCCGGGTCAGGGGCTGCCGGCTGTGGCGAGGGCGACGGAGTTGTTCACCCGGGCATGGCCGAGGTGCCCGACGAGCGCGCCCTCGCCCCGTACACGGGAACCCGTTTGGCGCGGCGGAGCAGTGTCTCTGACGCCGGCTCGGCAGGGGTGAGCCGCCTCATGCAGCTCAGCGGTGGGGATCGGGCAGGTCAGGAGAGGCGTCCCGTTCATGGGGCGCCCCTCCTAACCGTGTGCGCGGGATCCGGCCGGGCGGCAGGCGTGGGTCAGCGGGCCATTTCCTGGTGGTAGAGCACCCGCAGCCGGCTGCGGGCCCGGGTGAAGGCGCTCTCCGCCGACTTGTACGTGATCTGCAGCGCGTTCGCCGTCTCGGCGGTGCTCAGGCCGCGTGCCCGGGCGAGCAGTACGTCGCGTTCGCGGTTGCCGAGTCCGGTGAGCTGGGTCAACAGCCAGGCGCCCGCAGCCCTGTTGCAGACCCGGTGCTCGACCTCGGAGCCGGGGTCCGGCTCGGGCCGGCGCAGGATGTGGACCCGGACGGCGAGCCTGCGATCGCGCTGGGTGCCGCGCTGGTGGTCCACGCACAGGCGCAGGGTGATGGTGGTGAGCAGCGCGGCGACCCGGGACTCGTCGAGGGCCTCGAAGGCCACCGCGCGGATCATGGCTTCCTGGACGCAGTCCTCGGCGTCCGAGGTGCGGCCGAGCCGGCTGGTGGCCAGGCGTAGCAGGCGCTCGCGCTCGGCGAGTACGAGGTTCCAGCGGTGGTGGTCGCGCCGTTCCTTCTCAGTGGGGGGGTGGGACAGTGTGCGCGTCACATCAGCTCCCGTGCGAGGTCGTGGTGGCAGGAGCCAGCCTCGACGGGGGCGGTGCAGGAAAACTTGATGAAAACATTCTCTGATTCCTCGCCCGTGGCAGGGGCCGTTCAGCGAAAATCAAGAAATGTTCCATCGTGACAGGCTTCGTTACCAGAGCGGAGTCCGCTGATTCTGGTGGGCTGAGCGATCCGGAATGGCGCGCACACGGGGGTGGCGAGCATGGTTCATGTTCAGTTGCTGGGGCCTGTGGAGTACCGGGCCGCCGGGGAGGATCTGGCTGAACTGGGACAGGCCAAGCAGCGTTGCGTTTTCGCCATGCTCGCCGTCAGCGCCAATGAGGTGGTCATGCCTGACGAGCTGATCAGCCGGGCATGGAACGCGGACCCGCCGAAGTCGGCGCGGAACATGATCCACTCGTACATCTCGCGGCTGCGTGGCGCCCTGGAGGACGCCGACGACGGCAAGGGGGCCGTCCTGCGCCGCCGGCACGGCGGGTACGTCCTGGAAGCCGATCCCGACGCGATCGACCTGCACCGCTTCCGCCGCACCGTGGCGACCGCCCGTGCCGCGGGGACGGACACCCGTACGGCCACACGGCTGCTGCGGGAGGCGCTCGGATGTTGGCGCGGCAGGCCGCTCGGCGGGGTGTCCGGGGAGTGGGCCACCCGGACGCGGTTGCAGCTGGAACGGGAGCACCTGTCGGCCCTCGTGGAGTGCCATGAGGGTGAACTGCGGCTCGGGGGCGGCACCGGGCTCCTCGACGAGCTGCACTCGCTCGCCGATCTGCATCCGGACAACGAGCTGGTCATCCGCAATCTCATGACCGGGCTCCACCGCTCCGGCCGCCGTACCGAGGCCGTCGGGGCCTACGAGACGCTGCGCCGCCGGCTCGCCGACCAGCTGGGAGTGGAGCCGGCCCAGCAGACCACGGCGTTGCGCGCCACCATCCTGCGTGCCGATCCGGACCTCGCCGCGGTCGGGCCCGCGGTGCCCGACGTGGCCCTGTCCGTGCCCCGTCAGCTGCCGCGCGTCATCCGCTGTGTGGGCCGGGAGCAGGAACTGGCGATGCTCGACGGGGCCGTCACCGCCGCCGGCGGACGCCCGGTCACCCGGGTGATCGAGGGCCCGCCCGGCATCGGCAAGACCGCCCTGGCGGTCCAGTGGGCGCACCGGGTGGCCCACCGCTTCCCCGACGGCCAGATCTTCGTGGAACTGCACGGCGGCAGAGCCGCGGCGCGGCCCGGGGGCGCGCACCTGGCCGGGCGGACACCGGTACAGCGGCGTGCGCCGGCCGAGTCGGCCCGTGGCCTGCCGGCGGACGTGCCCACACGTGACCGCGTGCTCTCGGGAGACGACGTGCTGCGGCTCGTGCTGCGGAGTCTGGGTGTGGACGTGCCGTCGGGAGAGGCCGATCCGGTCGCGTTCGGCCAGGCCGTGCTCAAGGACCTCCGGGTGCTCGTCGTCCTCGACGACCTGACCTCGCCGGAGCAGCTGAAGGTGCTGCAGCCCGGCCCGTCCGCCGGAGCACTCCTGGTGACCACGAGGGACGCCCACCGCCTCGCGGGAGCCGACGCGGTGCGCACCGTGGGACTGCGGGAGCTCAGTGTCCAGCAGGCCCGGCGCATGCTCGCCGGGATCCTCGGCGAGCGCCGGGTCGAGGCGGAGGCGCTTGCGGTGTCCCGGATCATCGACCTGTGCGGGCGATCTCCGCGGGCGCTGAGCGCGGTTGCCGAGCAGGCGCTCGTACGGCCCTGGCTGCCCCTGTCCGATCTGGCGGCCGCGACGGCGGGCCGCACGGGGTGACCGGAGGCGTACGGCTCAGCGCGACGTCGTCGCCAGGGCGTCGAAGAGGGTGCGCAGTTCGGTGATGCCCGCGTCGAGGGCCTGCTGCTGGTCCTCGGCCCGGGCGACCGCCATCGCCGTCTCGCACAGGCCGCCGTACAGGAGGTGGGTGAGGGCGGTGACGGAGTGCGGCGTGATGTCGCCGGTCGCGGCGGCGCGCCGGACACCCTCCTCCATCATCTTCAGACAGCCGGAGTTGATCTCGCGCATCTCCTCGGTGCCGAGCGCGCCCGGGGCGTCCAGGAGGTTGATGCGCTGGACGTCGGGTGCGAGGACCTCCACGAGGAAGGCCCTCGCACCGACGAACACGGCTTCCCAGGAATCCGGCTTCGCGTCCAGGTAGGCGCTGGCCACGATGTGGGCGAGCCGGTTCTGTTCGCGCTCGTACACCGCACGGAAGAGGTGCTGCTTGCCGGAGAAATGGTGGTAGAGGGCGCCCTTGGTGAGGTGGGCGGCCTCCACGACGGCATCCAGCGGCGTCGCGTTGTAGCCGCGTTCGGCGAACAGCGTGCGGGCGGCGCGGAGCAGTTCCTCGATGGTGCCGTCGGACCGTTCGCGCTGCGTCGGACGCGTTCTCGTACGAGTGGTGGGCATGTTCACACTCCCCGAGGTTCGACCGCCTTCAACTGGCTTTCCAGGCTACACGCACTTTCATTCCGTCCATACGTATGTGTTCCGGTCGTTCCGTCGCCGGTGCCTCAGTGCGCACCGACGCGTTCCACGAACCGCAGGACCCGGTTCCAGGCGTCCGCCGACGCGTCGGCGTACGCGTCGCGCTTGGCGTCGAAGAAGCTGTGCGGGGTGCCGGGGTAGGTGACGACCTCCCGGTCCACGCCCGCCGCGGCCAAGGCCTCGTCGAACGCCGCGACATGGGCCGGCGGGATACCGGGGTCCTCCCCTGCCATGAGGGCCAGCACCGGCGCCGCCAGGTCGGCCGCCCGGCTGGTCGGCCCCGCGGAACCGTCCGGCCCGTCCGCGGGCCAGCAGTAGAAGCCGATCACGCCGGCCAGGTCGAAGCGCCCGGCCGCCGCCATCACCGCGAGCCGGCCGCCGATGCAGAAGCCGGAGGTGAGGACGGCGCTCGCGGCGCCGCCCTCCTCCGAGCGCAGGTGGGCGATGGCCGCACTCAGGTCGGCGTAGAGCTCACGGGGGCTGAGCTTGGCCATGTGCTGGGCGTACGGGAAGTCCTTCTCCCGTTTCCCGACGCCTGCCGTACGTCCGTAATAGTCGACGACGAGCGCCCGTACGCCGTTCTCCGCGAAGCGCTTGGCCAGCTCCGTGTAGAAGCCGTACAGCCCGCGGACATCGGGAAGGATCACGATCGCCGTACGTGTTCCGCCGGCCGGGGCGGCGGTGAACGCGGCGAATGTGTTGCCGTCACTCGCGGTCAATTCCAGATACCGGCTCTCGATCACCGAATCAGGAATGTGCGGTACCGGTGGAATGGCGTCCTCGTCGAAGCACATGGGCCGGGGGCCTCCGTTTTTCTGAGTAGATCTGTTCTCTTCGTACGTGGTTCACAGTGCGTTTCTCATGCGTCGGAGGAGTCGGCGTCCTCGGCGTCCTCCACTTCTTCCAGGCTGAACGGAACGCGGAACGGGGGCACGCTCGTGCCCTCGATCCGGTACCGGTTCCACAGGTCGGGTTCGGTGATGCGGCCCTCCGCGTCGCCCTCGGCCGTACGCAGCACCACGCCGGCGCTGCGGTCGCCGACCAGCCGGGTCAGCTCCTCGTGCGCCTCCAGCCGTCCGTACCAGCGATAGCGGCCGTCCAGTGGCTGGAAGCGGCCGGTGAGCCGGGCCCTGAGCGTGAACTCGGCCCGGTTTTCCACGACCAGGACCGCAGGACCCTCGTATCCGTCATCTTCCACGGTCAACTCGCTTTCCTCTAGGCGTCCTTCAGCCAACCGGCCTCGCGCCACACCTTCTCCGAGCGGCCTCCGATCAGACCGATCGACTTGTAGTACGGGGCGATCCGCTCGGCGCCGTACGCACCGTTGACCAGGCCGATGGGGTTGGTGCGCCCCACCTCCACGCAGACCTTCGGATCGAGACCGGCCCGCTCGTACATCAGCGGGTTGTACCGGTCGTGGCGCACGGTCTTCACCACGGAGGCGAGGAAGTCGCGGAGCAGCTGCAGGCGCCGCTTGGAGAGCGTCGGCACGAACCGCTCCAGCTCGGTGCGGGCGAAGCTGATGTGGCGGGCCTCCTCCACGACGTGGATACGGGCAACCGTGCGCACCAGCGGCTGCACCGTCTCGTCGCTCGCCTGCTCGCGCTGGAAGCGGTCGAAGAACTCCTCGGTGAGCAGGAGCATCGCCCACAGCGCGGGCACCGGCGCGAAGGTCTTCAGCAGAAGCCCGGAACGCTGCGTCTTGCGGCTGACGGGGTAGAACTCCGAGCCCGTCTTCTCCACCAGCTGCGCGAACATGATCATGTGGCGGACCTCGTCGGCCACCTCGGTCAGCGCGAACTGCACCTGCGGGCTGGTGATGTCGCGCTTGTAGGCGTACCGCGACACCAGGTGCAGCAGGATGTGCTCGGTCCACACACCCGCGGCCAGCGACGACGCCAGCTCCTCACGGCTGAGCAGCAGCTTCTGCTCCAGGGACAGGGAGTCGTACAGCTCCGTGCCGAAGAGCGAGATCCGCTTCTCGGGCAGGAACCACTTGCCCTCCTCCAGCGGTTCGTCCCAGTTGACGTCGACACGCGGGTCGTAGGAGTGCCGGGCCGACGCGACGAGCAGCTGGGCGGCCTTCTTGGTCTGCCGGACGAGCGGGTCGCCCGAGCGGCGTCCCGGGCGGTCGGTTGCGGTGGTCATCGCGACTACTCCTTGTCCTGTGCGGGCTGTGAACTTTCCGAATGGGGTTCCGGCAGCTCGGCGTCCGCCGAGACCAGCCGGTGCACGTCGACCGTGAGGCGGTCGCGGACCGGGCGGCCGGCCAGGATCTCGATCACGTAGCGGGCGGCGAGTACGCCGAACTGGTGCGACGCGTAGACGAGCTGCGGAACGCTGTAGTCCGGGTCCCCGCGGTGCGCGGTGACGTCCGCGATCAGGTCGGCCGGGACGATCTCCCGGGGGATCACCTTCAGCAGCAGCGTCCACAGCGCGCCCTCGGCGATGTCCTCGGCGCTGACCGCGTCCGCGAGCGGCGTGGGATCGGTGCGGTAGTCGTAGAAACGCACGTGCTGGGTGCCCGACAGGTCGTAGCCGGAGACCACGGGCAGGCGGCGGTGGGCCGCCGCCACGTGAAGGGCGTGCTTGGCCCGCCAGCCCGAGAGGGTCGTGACGTCCACGCCGTCGACGACCACGTCCACGCCGTCCAGGAGCAGTTCGGGGGCGTCGGGGTGGATGCCCGCCGTGTCGACCCGGATCTCGGCGTACGGGTTGACCGACCGGATGCGCTCGGCCGCCACCTCCGCCTTGTTCCTGCCGATGTCCGCGCGTGTGGCGCTCTGCCGGTTGAGGTTGTTGAGCTCGTACTCCCCGGGCTCGGCGAGCACGAAGCGCCCCGTGCCCAGGCGGGCCAGCGGTTCGACGACCGCTCCGCCCGTCGAACCGCACCCCGCCACCAGCACGGTGGCGTTGCGTAGTCGCTGCTGTACGGCGTCCGGAATCAGTCCCCGGTTGCGCTCGGTCAAGGACCGGTAGTACGTCTCCGGGTCCTCGGGGACGTCGGCGATGCCCGTCCCGACCGCGGGGCCCGCGGTTGTGGTGCTCATATTCTTACCCTCCGGATCTCTCCCCCGACCCGGCCCACCAACTGCTTGAAGCCGGCGAGGGGGTTCGTCGCGTCCAGTGCGCGCTCGAGCCAGTGCACGAGCTCGTCCAGCTCCTCCCCGCGGGGTACGCGGGCCACGAACGGCTTGACCGACTCGCGTTCCGTGTACGCCGGGAAGAGCAGGTCGTCCTCCGCCAGCGAGGGGCAGGTGCCCTCGATGACGGTGATCTCCTTCAGGCTGCGCGCCAGGCGCCGCACGGCCAGACCCTCCTCGCCGTCCCCGACCAGGAACTTCGGCCTGGGCGAGAGACCGGCGAGGACGGTGTAGAAGCCGAGCATCAACTCCAGTGACAGGCGCAGACGCTGGGCAGGTGAGGTGTCCCGCTGGGAGGCGCGCTGCATCAGGCGCTTGATCTCCCAGATCTCGTGCCCCGTGACCTCTTCGTCCACGGGCACGTGGTCGAAGAGGTTGATGCCGTGGGCCACCTCGCAGGGAAACGGGGCGCGGTCGGGGTGGGTCACCGGCATGGGTGCGGCGTCCGTCGAGGCGATGACGGACACGTACCGCAGGATCGCGCCGGTCGACTCCTCCATGCCGATGACGTGGATCTCCTCGCCGTGCCCCGCGCCGAGCGGCTCCGCGAACAGGCCGCGGGCGAAGGCGATGCGGTCGCTGGCGAACCGGGACCGCAGGTACTGGGCGAGCCGGAACCCGTAGATCGCCAGCCGGTAGCGCTCCGGCAGCCGGGAATGCGGCACCGCGACCACGGTCAGGCCGTCGGGGCGCCGGGCCAGGTACAGCGGATCGGCCTGCTCGGCCAGGCCCGCCACACTCATCCGGTCGTGCAGGGCCAGCACGTGCTCCACGTAGCGGGCCCTGCGGCTGTCCTCGGCGGTCGCCGCAGCGGCCGGCAGCGCGTCGGCGACGGTCCGCGGCGTCATGTCGGTCCTCCCTGCGGGGAGCCGGCGGAGGGCGCCGGGACCGGGTCGGCCGCGGTCTCCGGCGCCAGGGGCGCGCCCAGTGCCAGGGCGGTGCAGCGGGCCACCGCGGCCTCGACGTACGAGGCGGCCGAGAGCGCGGCGGCGGCCCGCGCCCGGGGCGTGGCCGCCGCCTTCGGCCGTGGCGCGGCCGTCTGCGGAGTCGACGCCCGCGGGGCCGACGCCCGTGGGGCCGGCGTCCGGTCGGTGCGCGGAGACGGCGTCACAGCCGGCGCCCGTACAGAGCGCCGGTGATGGCCAGCGCCAGCACCTCCGGCGTGCCCTCGTAGATGCGGGCGCCGAACGACTCACGGACCAGCTTCTCCACCCCGTGGTCACGGCAGTAGCCACGCGCCCCGACGATGGACATGGCCTCCTCGGCCACCTCGATCGCGGCGCGGTCGGCGAACATCTTGGCGACGGCGGGTCCGTAGACGGGGGCGGGCATCATGTTGTCCGCCTGGTAGGCCGCCTGGAGGTACAGCAGCCGCGAGGCCTCGATCTTCGAGGACATCTCGGCCAGCTTGCGGGCCGTGAACTGGTGCTCGTACAGCGGCTTGCCCGCCTGGACCCGCTCGCCCGCGAACTCCTTGGCGATCTCGAAGGCGCCCCGGGCGACCCCGGTCGACATGGCGGCGACGATCGAACGGGCCTGGTTCGACTGGACGGTGAGGTAGTTCCAGCCACCGCCCTCCCCGAACGCGATGTTCTCCTCGGGCACCCGGACGTCGTCGAAGTGGAGCGTCGTGCCGAGGCAGGCCCGGTAGCCCATCTTGTCGGCCACCTCGCCGCGGGTGACGCCCTCGCTGTCCAGCGGCACGATGAACACGGTCAGTCCGGTGGAGCCCGGGTTGCCCTCGATGTTGGCGAAGACGGCCGCCCACTCGGCCACCTTGCCGTTGGTGATGAAGCGCTTGATGCCGTTGAGGACGAAGTGGTCGCCGTCCCGGCGGGCCGTCATCACGTCCTCGGCCAGCTCCGCGTGCTCCGGTATCAGCAGGTCGCAGCCCGCGGTCTCCTCGGTGATGGCGTTGCACGCCAGGACCGGCTCGTCCCCGAGGAACGGGGGCAGGAAGCGGGCCTGGAGCTGCTGGTCGCCCGAGAAAAGCACGGACGTCTGACCGAGCAGCGAGGCGCCGAAGATCAGCGCCGTGCTGGGGCAGACCGAGGACAGCTCCTCCATGGCCACGGACACGCCGAGCACTCCCAGGCCCCGGCCGCCCAGCTCCTTGGGGATGGTCAGACGCAGGAGTCCCAGCCGGTGGCCGGCCTCGACCATCTCCCAGTCGAAGTCGTCGGCCGGGGCGAGGTCGTTGGCGAGGGTCCGCGGCTTCACCACGGTCTGCGCGAACTCACGTACCTCCTCGCGCAGTTCTTCGACCTCGGGCGGGAGCTGGAACAGCGACGGCATGGCCGCCGCGTTGAGGGCGCGGAGGTCGGAAAGGGTCGGGGCGTTCGGGACGGCGGTGGTGGTGGTCGCGATCACGACGGTCGGCTTTCTGTGGTGGCGGACGTGGTGGCTGACGGTGCGGGCCGTGCCGGAGACGGTCCCGTCTGCGGCTCAGGCGGAGGCGGGCGCCAGGACGAGCTGGGCGTACGCGCGCCCCATCGCCGGGAGATAGTCCGCCAGTTGGCGCACCCGGGGGACCGGGCCCTTCACGACGAGGCCGCGGTCGACGATCGCCCGGGTCACGGGGAGCCGGCCGAGGAGGATCAGGTGCAGCGCGTCGGGCCGCACCTCCAGGCGCAGACCCGCGGGGTGGGGAGCGCCGTCGTGCACGCCGTCGGAGTCCAGCAGGAAGGCCGTGTGGGTCTCCCCGGTCACCACGAACTGGATGGAGAAGTCGCGCTCCTTCAGCAGGGCCGCGAATTCCGCGTCGGAGAAGGCCGCTCGGAAGGCCTCGATGAACAGCTGCGGGTCCTGAACGGTCACAGTCGTACTGCCTTTCGTCTGGTGGGGCTGGTCATGGGGCGGCGGATCAGCGGTGCGACAGGGCACCGACACGGCGCGGCGCGGCGTCGGCGAGGATCAGCTCGGCCGCGCGCTCCGCGAGCATCACGGTGGGGGCGTGGGTGTGGCCGCGCGGCAGGGACGGCAGCGCGGAGGCGTCGACGACGCGCAGCCCCGCCACGCCCCGCACCCTCAGCCGGGGATCGAGTACGGACTCGGGGTCCGCCCCCATGCCGCAGGTGCCGACCGGGTGGTACAGGGTTTCCGCGTGGGCCCGGGCCAGGGCGTGCGCCGTGCCGGGGTCCGGGTCCAGGGCCCCCGGTGTCAGGGCCGCCCCGAGGCGCTCGGCCAGCGAGGGTCGGGTGAGGACCTCGCGGGCCCGGCTCATCCCCTCGGCCAGCACCCGCAGGTCGTCGCCTTCCGGATCGGACAGGTAGCGCGGATCGATCACCGGGTGCGCCGCCGGGTCGGCGGACGCGAGGCGTACGGTGCCGTGGCTGCGGGGCCGCAGCAGCACCACGCCCAGGGTGACGCCGTGTGTCCGTGACTGTCGGCCCTGGTCGAGGGAGGGCACCAGCATCCACACGAATTCCAGGTCCGGTGCGGCAAGTGCGGGATCGCTGCGCAGGAACCCGACGGCCTCCGCGAGGTTGGACGTGAGCCGCCCGCGCCGGCCGCGCAGGAACTCGGCGATCTCGCCCTGCTGGTCGGTGACCCCGGGGGTCACCCTGCCGTGCGCCTCGAACGCCAGCGGGACGTAGAGGTGGTCGGCGAGGCCACGCCCGACCCGCGGGGAGTGCGCCCGCACGGTGATGCCGTGCCGCCGCAGCTCGTCCGCGTCGCCCACGCCCGAGAGCATCAGCAGCTGCGGGGAGCCGATCGCGCCCGCCGCGAGGATCACCTCGCCTTCGGCCCGCACCTCGGCAGGACCGTCGGCGGTCGTGTAGGCGACGCCGACCGCGCGGCCGTCCTCGATGAGGACGCGCTCGACGTGGGCGTCCGTGACGACGGTGAGGTTCTCGCGCCGCAGCGCGGGCCTCAGGTAGCCGTCGGCCGCGCTCCACCGCCGTCCCCCGCGCTGGGTGGTCCGCACCGGGCCGACGCCCTCGGGCTCCAGCGGATTCCCGTCGTCGAGGGCGGGCAGCCCCGCCTCCGCGCAGGCGCCCAGGAACTCGGCGGTGGCGGGGCTGGGATCGCGCAGGTCCTCGATACGGATCGGCCCCCCGGAGCCGTAGGCGCCCGTACCCGACCGGTCCTCGGCCCGCGCGAAGTACGGCAGCACCTCGTCGGCCGACCAGCCCGTGCACCCGTCGTCCTCGGCCCAGCCGTCGAAGTCCGCACGGTGCCCGCGGGTCCAGATCTGGGCGTTGAGCGAGGACGATCCGCCCAGCGTGCGGCCACGCGGCCAGTTCAGGCTGCGCCCGTCGAGACCCGGCTGAGGGGTCGTCCGGTAACCCCAGTCGGCCGACGTGCCGAACAGGGCGGGAAACGCGGCCGGGATGCTGATCTCGGCGCGCCGGTCCGGGCCGCCCGCCTCGATGAGCAGCACCTGCCCGTCGCCGTCGGCGCTGAGCCGGTCGGCCAGTACACAGCCGGCCGAGCCCGCGCCGATCACGACGTGCCGTACGGTTCGGTCCGCCGCCATCACGTCTCCGAGCCGCGCGCCGCCCGCTCCCCGAGGGCCTTGACGACCTCCGCGGCGAGGGCGGCGTGCCCCTCCATCGCGAAGTGGATGCCGTCGGCGCTCATCAGACGGGGGCGAAGCCGTACGGGGTGGGTCCACATCTCGATCAGCACGGCGTCGTGGCGCTGCGCCACCGAGCGGATGCGGTCGTTGAGGGCGGCCGTACGGTCTCTGAATTCCGCCAGTTCCGGAACCGCGTCGAAGACGTTGGCCACGGTGAACGCGAAGATGTCCGCACCCTGGGACCGCAGCGCCGTGTACATGGCGTCCAGGTCGGCCTCGACACCGTCCAGGTCGGGCTTGACGTCGAACAGGTTGTTGCCTCCCGCCGCCACGCTGACCAGGTCCGGCTTGAACGCGAGGACCTGCTCCAGCTGCTCCTCCCGCACGGCACCGGACCGCTTGCCCATGACGCCGGTGTTCAGGTAGGCGAAGTCGGGCTTCCCGGAACCGAGGGCGGCCTGGATCCGCTGCGGCCACGGCACATGCGCGTACCCCTCGCTGGGGTCGCCGAGGCCGGCGGCGAAACTGTCGCCCATCACGGCGAGCCGCTGCCACGGGGCTCCCCGCAGCAGCTGTACGGACTCGTCGTGCGAGAGCGTCAGCGGGTCGTCCGCCTCGGTGCGGAGATCGTGTGTCGTCATCGTCTCGTGCGTCCTTCTCTGGGAGGGCGGGTGGATCAGGCGGCGTCGCTCTTCGCCACCTGCTGGTGATCGACGAAGTCCTCGATGTCCTTCACCGTGGAGATGTCGGGCGTGGTGTTCGTGCCGAGGTCGGCGAGCGGGAACTCCTGCTCTATGCGCAGGGAGAGCTCGATGACGGCGAGCGAGTCGTAGCCGAGTTCCTCGACGAGGCGGTCCTCGGACCGCGCCTCGCGGGCCCCGAGCGGGCTCATCTCGCCGACGATCTTCCGAACCTGTGCGCGCAGCGTGCTGTTGCTGTTGCTGTTGCTGGTGCTGTTGCTGGTGTCCATGTTTTTGAGGTCCCTTTTCGCTGTCTTCTTCGGATGTGGGGGGTCGGACGTCGCTCAGCGGGCGGCCGCGCGGATCGGGTGGGGTGCGTCCCAGCGCTCCGCGTAGGCGTCGAGGGCGGTTTCCACCGCGACGTCCCAGGACGCGCCGGCCTTCTCGGACAGGTCCGGCAGGCCCACCAGCCGCAGCTGCTTCACCAGCCGTTCGCGGGCGATGTCGACGCTGCCCTGGAGCTGGGCGGCGCGGCTGAGCAGGGCCGCACGGAGCGCGGGCACCGGGTTGTGCCGGGAGGGGCCGATGAGGACCCAGGCGGCCACGCCGAGCGATTCGAAGTGCGCGTCGCCGACCACCTGGGCGAATCCTTCGGCGACCCCGTCCTGCGCGGCCCGCAGGCCGAAGGAGACGTGCCGCGACTCGTCGCGGGTGACGTTGGTGAGGCCCTCCTCCAGTGCCTCCAGCTTCAGCCGGCGGGCGAGGAAGCGGGTGGTGCGCAGGGCCGTCGCGGCGAGCACGCCCTCGGTGATCAGGTGGTAGTAGACGAGCGCCCGGTACCAGGACTCGCGGTCCGCGTGGTCGGCCCGCACCGCGTCGGTCACCCGGGTCAGCTCGGGGGTGAACACCTCCGCGTAGTCGGCGCCCTCCTCGACCGCGTCGAGACTCGTCCGGCAGCCCTCTTCCAGATAGGTCTGGAAGAACCGCACGTGGCGTGCCTCGTCGGCCAGCTGGGTGCAGAGGAAGATCCGGTCGTCCTCGGTGGGCGGCGCGTCGATCAGCGTTCCCAGCGTGTGCGTCACCGTGACCTCACCGACCTCCAGCTCGCCCAGCGAGCCGAGCATCTGGGCGCGTGAGAAGGGGGTGAGTGCCTGCCAGGTCTCCCAGTCCCGCGCGGGGTCGACCTGGGCGACGGCCCACTGCTGGCGCTCCCAACGGCGGTAGAGATCGGCCGAGTTCGCGAGCCGTCCGCGCTTCTCGGCGTTGGTCTCGGGGGCTGTCTCGGTGACGTCGAGTACGAGCCCGGTGGTCGTGACGCTCATGTGGCTGCCCCATCCAGTACCGGTGCGGTCTGTTCCGTCGGTCGGTCGTCGCTGTGTGTGCTGTGCAGTACGTCGCCGGCGATCGCGTTCTCCCCGGCCTGGCGCCAGAGCAGCCGGCGGCGCGGTTTGCCGCTGGAGGTCCGCGGGATGGTGCCGCGCCGGGCCCGCACCACGGTCACGGAGACCGAGGCGTCCAGGGCGGAGCGCAGTACGCCGGTCACGGCGCCCAGCCAGCCGTCGCCCGCGACCTCCACGACGATCACCGCTCCCGGTCGCCCGCCGCGGGTGCCGAGCGCCACCGCGCAGCGTCCCGGCGGTACGCCGGGGGCGGAGGTGAGGGCCGCCTCCAGGTCCTCGGCGTGCACCTTGCGGCCGCGGACCTTGATGCTGTCGCCGATCCGCCCGATCACGTACAGCTCGCCGTCGAGCAGGAACCCGGCGTCACCGGTACGCAGTCCGTCGTCCCCGAAGGGCGCACTGGCCGCGGGGTCGGGCGAGGTGTAGCCGTCGGCCACGGACGTTCCCCTGACCCGGATCTCCCCGAACGTGCCGTCGGGCAGCAGGACCCCGTCTTCGTCGACGACGTCGACGGAGGTCTCGGGAACCGGCGTGCCGCAGGAGGCGATCCAGCCGGCCGGGTCCTCGGGGCGGTCGACGCCGAGCGTGCCCGAGCCGACGACGGTCACCGGTGCCCCGGTCTCCAGCGGGCCGGACGGCCTGACGATGCGCGCTCCGCGGCCGGGGCGGACGCCGGTGACGGCGAGCGTCGTCTCCGCCATGCCGTAACAGGGCGTCAGGGCACGGGAGTCGAAGCCGTACGGGGCGAGCTTCGCCGTGAAGTCGGCGACCACCCGGGCGTCCACGCGCTCGGCGCCGCTCATCGCGACCCGCCAGGTGGAGAAGTCGGTGCCCGTCAGCTCCTCGTCGCGCACCCGCGAGTTCGCGTACCCGTAGCCGAAGTTGGGCGCGGTGGTGATGGTCACCCCGTGCCGGCCGTGGCAGTCGAGCCAGCGGGCCGGGGAGCGGATGAAGTCGACGGGGCTCATCAGCCACAGGTCGATCTGGGCCACGACGGACCCGAGGAACGTCCCGATGAGACCCATGTCGTGGTAGAGCGGAAGCCAGGACGAGCAGGAGTCCTCGGGCGTCACCCCGAGCCATTGGTGGATGGCGCGGACGTTGGCCGTGAGGTTGTCGCCGGTGACCCGGACCCCCTTCGGGGTGCCGCTGGATCCGGACGTGAACTGCAGCAGGGCGAGTTCCGCCGTGCGGGGGGCCAGGTCGTCGGCGGCGGGCAGCCCGGCCGGGTCGGGCAGCACGAGAGGCGCGCCCGTCCCCGCCTTCGCGCAGGCCGCGGCGGCGAGCGGGGCGAGGTGGGCGTCGGTCAGCACCGCGGCCGGAGTGGCGGCGCCGAGGACGGCGGCGGCGTGCTCGGCGAAGGCTTCGTGCCCCCCGAACGTGACGGGTGAGGCGATCGGGGACGGTGTGGCCCCCGCGTACATGGTGCCGAGGAACGCCGGGACGAAGGTCTCGGGCTCCTCGATCAGCAAGGACACGACGCCCTTGGTGACGCCGTTGCTGTGCAGGTAGGCGGCTGTGCGGCGGGCCGCGGAGGCGATGTCCGCGTAGGTGCGCAGGTGCCAGTCGCCGTTTCGGTAGTAGTGGATTCCACGCTCCGTCGCGGGGGAGTCCAGCCAGTCCAGGACTGTGTTCATCAATTCCCCTAATCGAACCGATGGGCTCTCGTCCTGTATTACGGGCCTACGGCCCCACCCCCTCGTGGCGATCGTGGAATTCTCGGCGGGGCGGGCACGAAGCGGGCCCGGAACGAAGCGGGGCGGGCACGAAGCGGGGCCGCGGATCCTGGGGATCCACGGCCCCGCCGGGGCCGGCCGCGGCCACGGGGGATGGAACCGCGGTCGGAGCTCGGGGTGGAGCGTCTGGTCAGCCGCGGTCCGGAGCGGGGACGCCTTCGGCGGACGGCGTGCCCGACTCGGCGGCGGCGGCCTTGGCGGCGGCCTCGGCCTGTGCCCGCATGTAGGCCTGGATCTGCGCCTGGGTCTCGGCGATCTGCGCCATCGACTTCTTGGTGAACATCCAGAACGCCGGCACCCCGGACGCGGCGATGAAGATGCCCGCGAGCAGGAAGGCGTTGAGGTACGGCTGCGGCGTGCTCAGGTCACCCGCGGCGAACACCGCCGCCATCCCGGCGACACCGACCAGGCCGCCGAACTGCCGTGCGGTGGTGGCCATACCGGTGCCGGTGGCGAACTTCAGCGGGTGCACGGAGATGGACGCCGCGGTCGTCACGCTGGTGAGCGCGGCACCGATCACCGCGCCGCCGAGTGCGCCGTACGGCAGCCACAGGGCCAGGAACTCCCGGTCGGAGCCGAGGCCGGTGTACGCCCAGATGCTCAGCACGAGGAAGACGACGGCGGCCACGATGACCACCGGACGCTGCTTCTCGGGCTTCAGGCGGCGGCCGATCGTGATGGCGGCGACCGCGGAGAGCACCGCGCCCGGGGTGACGGCGAGACCGGCCTTGAGCACGGAGTAGTGCCAGATCGTGGTGAGGTACAGCGGCCCGGAGAGGAACCAGACGAACAGGCCGGCACCCAGCAGGAAGGCGGTGAGGTTGGCCGCCGCGAACATCGGTGTACGCCACAGCCCGGTCTCCACGGCCGGGGCGGGGTGCTTGCCGGAGCGCTGGAGCGAGAAGGCCATGAGGAGGAGACCGGCGCCGATCCAGATCCACGTCCTGGCCGCGTCCCAGCCCCAGTCGCCGGCCTTGGTGAGGCCGATGACGACACCGGCGATGCCCAGGGTGATGGTGGCCGTGCCGAGCAGGTCGGGAAGCTTGGTCGGCTCCGCCGCGCGCTTGGGCAGGCTCGTGGCGCCGTAGACCACGAACAGGCCGATCGGGATGTTCAGGAAGAACACCACGCGCCAGTCGATCTCACTGACCAGCAGACCGCCCAGCGCGGGTCCGGCGGCGGCGGCCAGGGAACCGGCCGCTCCCCAGATGCCGATGGCCTCGGAACGCTTCTCCGCGGGCGTCTCGGAGAGGACGAGTCCGAGTGCGGAGGGGATCATGCCGGCCGCGCCGATGCCCTGGACCGCACGGGCGGCGATGAGGAGTTCCACGTTCGGCGCGAGGGCGCAGGCGAGGGACGCCAGGGTGAACAGCCCGACCGACCACAGGAACAGCTTCCGCCGGCCCAGGATGTCGGCGAAGCGCCCGGCCGGGGTCAGCAGGGCGGCGAACAGGATGCCGTAACTGGTCACCACCCAGGTCAGGTCGGTGACGGACTCCTCGGGGAAGTCCGCGCGCAGGGCCGGGAAGGCCACATTGACGATCGTCGTGTCGAGGAAGGCCATGAACGTGGCTGCCGACGTGAGCAGCAGTGTCTTCCCCGCACTCGACGGCTCGGCGCGAGACGCAAGCGGTACTGAGGTCACCTGTCGATCCTTCCAATTAACATTCCGTGAGTATGTGAGTACATACCATCAGTATGTGACTGTCAAGTGGCAACCCCGCAAGCGGTCTTCGCGTTGTCACGCGGGGTGGAGCCGTCCGGCGCGTAACCCCTTCGAAGGAGTAAGGAGCAGGCAAGGACGCAGTTGCGAGCGACGACAGGAGTCCCGTGTGAACACCACGCACGCCGCGCACGTCCCCGGGCCGGACCGTCACCATGCGGTTCTGCTCGGCATCGGGGGCTACCGGCCCCGACGGATCGTCACCAACGAGGAGATCTGCCGCACCCTGGACTCGTCACCCGACTGGATCCAGCGCCGCAGCGGCATCCGGACACGCTGCTTCGCCGGTCCTGACGAGACGCTGGCGGAGATGGGGGCCGCCGCCGCGGGGAAGGCGCTCGCCGACGCCGGCATCGCACCGGACGAGGTCGACCAGGTACTGGTCGCCACCATGTCGGACATCGGCGGGGCGGGCACCGGGGCGGCGGCGAACGCGCTCGCCGCGGAGATAGGCCGCCGCCTCGGCGTACCGGGTCCCGCCTGGCAGGTCGCCGCCGCCTGTGCCGGATTCGCCGTGGGGCTCGCCATGGCGTCCGCGTCCGTCGCGACGGGGCAGGCCCGCACCTGCCTGATCGTCGGAGTGGAGCGGATGTCGGACATCCTCGACCCGCAGGACCGCTCCACCGCCTTCCTGTTCTCGGACGGGGCGGGCGCGGCCGTGGTGGGACGCGGTACGGAGCCGGGCATCGGGCCCGTGGTGTGGGGCACCGATCCCGGACTGCGCGAGGCGATCACCGTACGGGAGGAGCCGGAGTACGGCGGGCCCGTCATCCGCATGCAGGGCTCCTCGGTCTTCCGTTGGGCGGTGACGCAACTGCCCGGTCTGGTACGGGAGGTGCTGGACCGCTCCGGTCTCGGACCCGGCGACGTCCAGGCGTTCGTCCCGCACCAGGCGAACCTGCGCATCATCGAGGCGGTCACGGAGAGCGTGGGCTTCCCCGCCGAGGTCGCCGTGGCCCGCGACATCGTGGACCAGGGGAACACCTCGGCGGCGTCCATCCCCCTCGCCCTCGACCGCTTGCGCACCTCCGGGGCCCTGCGGAAGGGCGACCTGGCGGTACTGATCGGCTTCGGGGCCGGCCTCACGTACGCCGGGACGGTGGTGCGCGTCTGAGTGTCACCCGCGCCCCGTGCCCAGCAGGGTCCGCAGGGTGTCCGCCTCCGGGACGGCGAGGGGTTCGGCCAGCCGCAGCGCCCGGTGCCAGGGCCGGTCCGGGCGGCCGTGCCCCGGTACGGTGTCGGCGGCGCGGCCCCAGGACAGCAGGGCCCTCACCTCACCCAGGCGGTGGCCCGCCGCCCGGTACAGCGCGGAAGCCTTGCGGTACCTGGTGATGGCAGCCGCGCACCGCCCGGACGCCAGTGCGCAGTCCGCCTCCAGGACGAGCAACTGCGCCGTGACCAGGCGCATGTCGCATTCCTGGAGGACCCGCCTGGTGCGCCGGCCGGCTGCCAGCGCCTCCTCGTACAGGCCGAGCCGTATGTACGTCTCCGCGCTCGCGGCCTGGGCACGCGCCGAGCCCTGCCGGTAGTTGACCCGGTCCGCGAGCAGCCGCGCCTTGCCGAAGCTGCGCATGGCCACGTCCGTGTGCTCGGCGGCGGCCTCGACCACGCCCAGCCGGATCAGGCAGTCCGCCTCGATGCGGGGGTCCGACAGGTACGGGATGGCGACATGCGCCTCCCGCGCGGCGATCACCGCGCGGGTGTGTTCCCCGAGGTCGCTGAAGAGCGCCGCCCGGCAGGTCAGCGCCATGGCCACGCCCTCGAGGAAGTCCATGTCACGGCTTGTGCGAATCGCCAGTTCGCACCACTGGTCGGCCTCGGCGTACTGCCCCAGCTGGCGCAGCGACAGGGCGATGTAGACGGGCAGACGGATCTGCCCGAACCGGGAGCCCGCCCGCTCCGCCAGTTCGAGGGAGCTGCGGAAGCCGCGCAGGGCGGACACCGGGTCGCCCGCGTCGTAGGCGTTGCGGGCCAGCCGGCCCACGGCGTTGGCCTGCCCCGCCAGGTCGCCGAGGCTCTCGTGGATGTGCAGCGCGGCGCCCAGGTACCGGTTCGCCAGCCCGATCGCCCCGACCGACCAGTACGACCGGCCGAGAACCGCCAGGGAGAGTGCCTCCCCCGCCTGCCACGACGCGTCCCGGCTGATGGTGAGCGCCTCCCGGGCAAGCTTCTGCTCGCTGGAGTACCGGCCCTTGCGGTACCGCGAGTCCGCGAGGTTGAGCAGCATCGCCGTATTCGCCCGCTCGTTCCCCAGCTTGGCGGCTGCGCTCTGCGCCGCCTCCACGGCCGCCGTCCAGTCGTCGCCGCCCGGATGCAGCCGGATGTAGCCGACCATCGTGTCGGCCAGCCGCCAGCTCGCAGGACCGAGACCGACCTCGGACGCGAGCGTGATGGCGGCGCAGAGATTGGCCTTCTCCCGGTCCAGCCAGGCCATGACGTCCTCGCCGTCGCCGTCGCCGTCGCCACCGCCGCTGTCCGGGCGGCCGGGGCCGTCCGGGCCGGTCCCCACGGGGTCCGGTTCCGGCGGCGGCGGACCTGCCGGGGAGACGGCGCCCTCGCCCCGGTGCACCTCCGACATCTGGATGCGGCCGGCGCTGCTGATCCGCTCCACCGACTGCCGGTACCACTCCAGAAGCCGCAGCAGGACGTCCCGGCGCACCGCCCACGGGTCCTCGTCGGACGCGCGCCCGACCGCGTACTCCTTGACCATGGTGTGCATGCGGTACCGGCGCGGGGCGTACTCGGACAGCAGGTTGGCCCGCACCAGCGCGTCGATGTGCTCCTCCAGCAGGGCGAACGACCCGTCCGCCAGCGCCGCCACCGTGTCCCGCCCGAACTCGGTACCCGGAAGGACGCCCAGCTGTCTGAACAGCTGCCGCTGGTGCGCCCTCAACTTGCCGTACGACAGGTCCATCGCCCCACGCGTGTCCGGGCTGCTGCCGGTAGGAACCCGTGCGAGCACCTGGTCCAGCCGCTCGTCGGGGTGGTTCGCGGCGTAGGCGCCGCTGAGCCGCACGGTCAGCGGAAGCCGCCCGGAGGCCCGTACGATGCCGGCCGCCGCCTCCGGCTCGCTCGCCACGCGGGCGCTGCCGACCAGCGAAGCCAGCAGCGCGAGCGCCGATGGGGTGTCCAGCGCGTCCAGCAGCACCTCACCGGCGTAGTAGGCCGCGGTCAGCCCCGGCATCCGCTCCCGGCAGGTCACCACGACCGCGCTGCCGTCGACACTGGGCGGCAGCAGGTGGCGCACCTGGTCGGGCCCCGCCGCGTCGTCCAGCACGATCAGCACCCGGCGGGTGACGAGCAACGTCCGGTACAGGGCGGCCCGTTCGCCGAGGCCGAACGGGATGTCGGCGGCCGGCAGCCCCAGCGCGAGCAGCGCCTGGGCGAGCGCCTCGACCGGTTCGAGGGGCGGGAGATGCGGCTCGTATCCCCGTAACGTCACGAAGAACTGCCCGTCGGGGAAGAACGCCTGGACCTGCTGCGCCCATTGCAGCGCCAGCGTCGTCTTCCCGGCCCCGGCCATGCCGCTGATCACGGCGAGGTTGCTGCCCCGCGGCGCGGTGGTGGCAGTGGTCGCGGCGGTTCCGACGGCTGATGGCTGAGGGGTCAACAGCACGTCCAGCTGGTGCAGTTCATGCTCCCGGCCCGCGAAGTACCCGGCGAACCGGGGCATGTGCAGCCTGTCGAGGGCCCGCGTGGCGACGGAGCGGGTGTTGCCCCGGCTCTCCGGCTGCCGTTCCGGGTTCAGCAGCCGTTCACCGGCGTTGCGCAGCGCCTCGCCGGGACGCGTCGACAACTCGCTGGCCAGTCGCTCCCGTGCCGCCTCGTACGTCCGCAGAGCGGCGGCCGGGTTTCCGATGTCCCGGTGGGCCAGGACCAGCCGGAGCGCCAGCTCCTCGTCGTACGGACGTTCCTCGGTCATCCGCTGGAGCTGGTCGAGGATCTCGTGGGGCCGGCCGAGTCCCAGCTGGGCGTCGAAGTAGTCCAGCAGGACGGCCTGCCGCTCGCCGTCCAGGGTCGTGCGCAGCGCTTCGACGTGGGTGCCCAGCAGGTCGCCCAGCGCGGCGCCGGACCACTGCGCGAGCGCCGACCGCAGGAGCCGGCAGCGCTCTTCGTCGTCCCGGACCGTGGCGGCCCGGGAGGCGCGGGAACGGAACCGGTACAGGTCCACGGCCGTCGGGTCGACCCGCAGCACGTATCCACCGGCCTGGGACAGCAGCGCAGGACGTCCCGGCGCGGAGGCCAGGACCTTGCGCAACCGGGTCGCGTACCCGGCGAGCGTGTTGCGCGTCTTGCGTGGCGGGTAGTCGTCCCACACGAACTCGGCGAGCCGGTTGCTCGGCACCACGTTGTTCACATCCACCAGCAGCATGGCCAGCAGGCTGCGCTGCCGCGCGTGTCCGATGTCGAGATCGCTTTCTCCGGCCAACGCCCGTACCGGTCCCAGAACCCGCAGGTCGATCACAGTGGACTCCACTCAGAGTTCGACGGTCGCCAGGTGGCTCCCCAGGCATAAGTGCGGTGCACGGCCAAGAGTTGTCGAACGTGTGTAGGAGTGTGGGAACTTTGTTTCTCGTGTGGTGAATGTAACGCCGCATCCGCCGGGGTCCGCCGGGGTCCGGCGGGTGCGGTCGGGGAAGTTCGGGGCGGCCCGTGGGCGGCCGGGCTGCCGGGGCGAGGGCGGCCCCGGCCTCCTGTTCGGGGTGCCCCCGCTCGGCGCGGTGAGGGCGTGGGCGGAGGACGTGTGTGACGGTGGGTAGCGGGGCGGCAGGCCAGAGGTTCTCGGGACCACCGGCCGGCTCGGCCCGTCGGTGACGTGCGACCGATGAGCGGTGGTCGTGGGTGTCGGTGAGCGGGGGCGCCCGGAAGGAGAGTTGGCGGGCGCCCCTGGTTGGAGCGGCCCGCACCGAAGGCGCGAGCCGCTCCCGCTGTCATGGCGCGTGAGGTGTCAGCAGAGGCTGGTGCCCCCGCCCACGAGCATGAGGAGGCCGACGGCTCCCGTGAACAGGAACCGCAGGGCGGTCGCTGTCCAGCCGATCCGGCGGAGCCGGATGCTTCTCGGCGCGAGGAGTGCCCATGTGACCGGAAGCGAGCCCAGGAGGAGGTACGTGACCAGGGTGGCCTGGTCCTGGGCCGCGAAGTCGCACGCGCTGCTGGTGGAGTCGGAGTGGAAGGAGAACGCGACGAACAGGGCCAGGGCGGCCTCCGCCACGACCGGCGGCAGCCATCGTGCCGGGCGGCGGGCAACGGCCACGGAGTCAGTCATGGTGGGCAGCCTCTCACTCGTACCACGGGAAGGGGGTCACGATCCAGGTGCTCATGTGCGGGTGCTGCTTGCGCTGACTGGTCAGCGGGTAGTTCTTCCGGTTGGTGCTGTGCTGGCTGATGTAGATGTTGCCGTGCGAGTCGATCTTGGTGACCACGGAGGCATGGCTGATCCCCTTGAATCCGTTGGGGTGATCGTCGCCCTTGTCGTTCCAGTTGTAGAAGACGATGTCCCCGAGGTGGACCTGCCCCTTGTTGGTGTGCCAGGAGTCGGTGGCCTGACGACTGATGAAATTCGCCAGGTGGTAGGCCATGGACCAGGAGTCGGACTGCTTCCAGTACGAGTAGTTCGTGTTGCGCCACCAGTAGTCGTCCTTGTGGCGGTCGAGCCGGGACCCCCACTTCTTGTCCATGCCGCCTCCGCCGTTGAGGGACTTGGATGCGAAGTTCGTGCAGTCATTGCCGTAGTTGTGCGCGGAGTTCGAGTGGGCGCGGGCCCAAGTGGCGGTGCCGCCGCCGGAGATGTCGGCGGCGTACTGGGCGTGGGTGGAGACAGTGGTGACCGTCCCGGACGAGGTTTCGGAGGCGTTCAGGTTGCCGTCCGCGTCGGTCGTCACGGCGTCGGGCATTCCCGTGGTGTCCGCCGAGTCGTCGGCCGTGAGCTCGGAGCCGAGCTGGGAGAGCGCGTCGCTGCCCACTCCGTGTGCCCGTCCGGCCGGGTGCCGTACGTGCACGCCGCGGATCGCGATGCCGGGGGGTGTGACCGTGCGGGACCCGGACGGGTACCTGCCGGCTCTGCCCACGCGTACCCGGGGCGGCTCGTGAGCCGACGTGCGGAGCGGCGTTACGCCTTTCGGCTCATCCCTGCGGACCCGCGTCGGCCACGGCTGAAACCTCACGGCGGGTGGGGGATTCTCGGGCGGAGTTCCGGAGGTTCGCCGGAACCCACAGCCCGCAGGGTTCTGGAGGAGAGCGATGAGCAACGGTCCGCAGACCACGGACGGCGCGCGGGTCACGACGGCCGGCCCGAGCGGCTCGGTCCCGCGGGCCGACGCGGTCCCCCCGGTCGCCGCCGCCCGTTCCGCCCGGCCGTCCCGCCTGCCCCGGTCGGACCGCCGGTCCGGCCGGCCCCGGGGCGCGGTGGCGGTCGCCGTCGTGGCCGCCGCGTTCACGCTGGCCCAACTCCTCCTCGTACGACCGGGGATGGGCCTCGGCTGGGACGAGTCGGTCTACGTCAGCCAGGTCGCGGGCCACGCTCCCGCCTCGTTCTTCAGCGCCCCACGGGCCCGAGGCGTCCCGCTGCTGGTGGCGCCGGTCGCAGCCTGGACCTCGTCGACCGCGTTGCTCCGGGTCTACCTGGCCGTCCTGTCCGGCCTCGGCCTCTTCCTCGCGCTCCGCGCCTGGCGGGGCGTCCTCCCCGCGCGGGTGCTCGCGACCGCGGGCGCCCTGTTCGCCACCCTGTGGGTGACGCTCTTCTACGGTCCGCAGGCCATGCCCAACTACTGGGTCGCCGTCGGCGCCCTGGCCGGTACGGGCTGCTTCCTGCGCACCCGCGCGGACCGCTCCGACCGCGCGGCCCTCTGGGGCGTCGGCCTGAGCGCGGCCCTGATGGCCTTGATGCGGCCCATGGACGCGGTGTGGGCGGTCCTGCCCCTGCTCGTGCTGCTGGTGTGCGTACGGCAATGGCGCCGCCCGGCCCTGCTGGTGGCGCTGGGCTGCGGACTGGCGGCCGGGGCCGCCGCGTGGGTGGTCGAGGCGTACGCCGCCTACGGAGGGCTCGCGCAGCGCCTGGCCGACGCGTCCCGTATCCAGGGCGGCCTCGGCTGGAACATCGCGGTGGTGGACCAACTGCGCGCACTCGGCGGACGCACCCTGTGCCGGCCGTGCGCCGGTGCGGTTCCCCCCGTCGCGGAGACACTCTGGTGGTTCGCCCTGCCGCTGCTCGCCGCCCTCGCGGTCAGGGCCGCCGTCCGCGCGGGCCGCCCGGCCGTCACGCTCGTACCGCTGGCCTGCGCCGCCTCGGCGGCCTTCCCGTACCTCTTCCTGATCGGCTACGCGGCACCCCGCTTCCTGATGCCCGCCTACGCGCTGCTCGCCGTGCCGGTCGCCGGACTCCTGGTGCACGCGGTACGGGTGCCGGGGCGGCTGGGCCGGCCGCTGACCGTGACCCTGCTGGTCCTCGTCCTGGCCGGGCACCTGACCGCGCAGCTCGTGGTCCTGCACAACACCGTGCGGCGCACCACGGCCGCCCGGCAGGAGTGGGCCGACATCGCCGACGGGCTGCACCGGCTGGGCGTCCGGCCGCCCTGCCTGGTCACCGGCAAGGAGTACGTCCCGATCGCCTTCTACGCGGGCTGCTCCTCCGCGGCGGCCGGCGGCCACGACGCCAACACCACGACGGCAGGCATCCGGCGGACCGCCGAACGCATGCCCACCGCCGTGCTCCTGGCCCCGGGCGGCGGACCGCCCGGCTACGCCCGGTCCTGGACCCCGCACCGGACGGCCGGGCTGCGGGTGTACGTGGCGCCCGCCGTCGACCGCTGAACCGCCCTGAAGGTGCACGGACTTGGGAGGGTGCGTTCACCCCACCGCGGCCTCGCACTCCTCGCACCGCCGGATCGCCTGGCGGTCCGTGTTCCCCTCGGTCGCGGTCGCCGGGCAGCTGCTGCTCAGCCGGTCCCAGAGCCCGGCCGGCGGCGCGGGGATCCAGCCCCAGCGCGGGGCGGTCACCAGCTCCTCGGTCAGATGGGCGCACGCTCCGGGAAGGTGCGCGTACCGCCGCGGTGAGATGAGGATCGTGTCGGCGGGGAAGGTCCGCCACTCCTGCCGGGGCGGGGCGACGGGGCGTTCCCTCGGCAGGGAGCCGTCGGGTGGGCAGGAGCAGCCCGGTCCGATGAGCAACTCACAACGGTCGCAGTACTTCTGTCGCACGTGTCTCGCTCCCACCTCGCGCCGGCGTCCTCATCAGGGGACGAGCGGTTCGTCGAATTCCGAAAAGCCTGGCGACCGGTAGAACGCCCGCACGCCGGGCCGGTCACGGTGCGTTGCTCCTCCGGGGGGAAGGGGGGATGCGCCGCCGGGGCCGACCGGACCGGGAACGCGGGGCCGGCGCCGGGTGAGGCAAGGGCAACGAAAGACGCCTCATGGCTGCCGGATCGTCCACTTCCCGCTCGCCGCGCGCAGCAATACCGTCGCGTCATGCCTCACTTCGACAAGCATGAACCCGTCTTCAGGCGAAGCAAGTTCGGGTCCCACTGGGAGTGCAACCCGCACAACCGCGTCGGCCGTGCGCTGAGGACCGTGGGCATCGTGTTCATCGGAGTGGTGATGCTGCTCATGATCTTTCGCGTGGGGCCGTACGCGTAGCCGCCGGATCGCGCACACCCGATGACGCGCCCCATGACGCGCCGGACGACGTGCTCGATCGGGCTCTTCGTGCGGTGCTTCCTCAGGCGCGCGACAGAGGGGCGTCAAGAAGGACGGGCGAACGGGGCGTGACGTGTTCGAGGTGCCTAACGTGCTTACTTCGATGCACTGAACACGTTCGCGGGGGAGGGCCCGATGGCCTGGGACGAGTGGGAGAAGCTCAAAACGGAGGCGCTGGACCGGCACTCCACGGCGATGCGGCTCAATCGATTACCGGACGAGGGCGGCGGGGCCGCCGCTCCGCAGGGTGATCTCAAGGTCGACCAGCGGGATCTGGCGGCCGTCGGTGACGCCGCGTACCGGCTCTTCGGAGACCTCGGCAACCACGGCCGCGACGCCTGGTCCGTCAGCCAGGAGGCGGCGAGGAGCATGAGTACCCAGGGCTTCTCCCTGGGCGGCGCTCTCGACCATGTGCAGGAGCGCTGGGAGCAGCAGCTGAAGACCCTCCTGGACGCCTGTGCGCACATCTCCAACCACATGGACTTCACGCGGAACGCGCACGCGGGTGACGAGACCTACGTCTACGGCGTCGTGAGCAGCATCGCGACGCTGGACGACGGGTTCACCGAGAGGACGCGGCGCTGATGGACTTCGAGTCGTTGCGCCAGGCCGACTTCGGCCGGCTCGGGGAGTGCGTGACCGCCTGGCAGGGGGTGGTGGAGAAGCTCGACACCCTGGAGGCGCAGGCCAGGGACGATCTGAAGGCGAAGGCGGACAAGGCGGACTGGGCCGGTGTGAATGCCACCGTCTCGCGGGAGTTCATCACCAAGACGGCGGGTGAGTTCGCCGACGCGCACACGCAGGCGAAGAGCATCCACGACATTCTCCAGGACACCCACGACGAACTGGTGGGGTACAGGCAGCAGCTCGACCAGGCCCTGGAGCGGGGCCGTCTGAAGAACCTCACGGTGACCTCCACCGGTGGCGGCGGCTTCACCGTGACGATGCTCATCCACCCGGACCGGGCGGCGGCGGGTCATGACGTCCCGGACCACTCCCAGCAGGATGCCGACCAACTGCGGGACGACGTACAGGTGATCATGGGCCGGGCGTCGGAGAGCGACACCACCGCGTCGACCGTCCTGCGGGCTCTGGTGGACCAGGCGGAGTTCGGGTTCTCCGGGGCCGCGTACGAGGACCGTGACTCGGCGATCGACGCGATCCGCAAGGCGGAAGAGGCGGCCAGGATCCTCAAGGAGAACGGTGACGAGATGTCGCCCGAGGAGTTCCAGAGGCTGAACGGGCTGCTCGCCTCCTACGGGAACGACCCGTTGTTCCAGGAGGAGTTCGCCACCCAGGTGGGGCCGAAGAAGATGCTTGAGTTCTGGGCCGACCTCTCCAGCCCGGACAACCCGGACGAGCTGACCAGGACGGAGCTCGACCAACTCGGCTCGTTCCAGCGGAACCTGGGCATCGTCCTGGGCGGGGCGACCCAGTCGGACAGCCCGGCCATGCGGCAGTGGGAGAACGACATGGTGCGCTTCTCCGGTGACGTCTACCCGACGCGCCAGGGGAGCCTCTACGGCTACCAGCTGATGAGCAACCTCCTGCGGGCCGGCGACTACGACGACCAGTTCCTCAACAGGTACGGCAACGCGCTGGTCGCCAAGGAGGAGGAGCTGAGGCTGCCTGAGAAATTCTGGCAGGGCAACGGACAGCTCATGCCCAGGATGAACTTCATCGGCGACGCCGAGTTCGGCCGCGACCCGATGACCGGCCTCATGACGGCCCTCGCCAACAGCCGCGATGCCGCAACGGAGTTCTTCATCACCAAGGAGCCGCAGGACAACGCGGAGTGGGTGCTCAAGGACCGGCACTACTTCGACGACTCGCCGCTGAAGGACGGGGGGAACGAAGCCCGGGACGCGGCAGGCAAGGCCATGTTCGCCGCCGTGTCCGGCGTGTCCGACCCGCAGACGCCCGGGGGAACGTACGAGGAACACACGGCGGAACAGCGGGAGGCGATGAAACGCAGCCTGTCCATCCTGGCCGGTACCGGCAACGACTTCCCGCCGGAGATGCGCGACAGCATGGCGTACGCCCTGGGCAACCACGGCGACTGGGTCCACCGGGCCATGAGCAGCCCGCTCAACGACAACGAGCTGGACTCGGGGCAGTTGATGGCGGTGAGTACTCAGATCTCGCGCAACCAGGACGACTACCAGATCCTCAACCAGGTCATGCACCAGCCGATCGTGGCCGACATCTTCGCGGAGACGGATCATCCCGAGGACAGTCTCGACCGGGCGGGCCGCACGGTCGGGTTCCTGGAGGAGGCCCGCTACCAGGCGACCAACACCGACAAGGGCGAGGCCCTGGCCGACGCCTCGTGGGAGAAGTCGGGGAGGTACCACGTCATCGGTGGTATCGCCAACGCCACCCTGGGCATCTGGGGAGACCCGGCGCAGCGCGCGGTGGACGTCGTCACGTCGAAGATGCTCGAAGACGAGCAGAACCGGATCAACGCGGATGCCGCATCCGCTCACACGACGACGTACGGGCTGCACACGAAAGAGCTCCAGTCGCTTGCCGATTGCTGGTACCAGAAGAATCAGAGCTGGGCGGAGGACTCGGCACACGAGGGATATTCCGGGCAGCACGGCGTCTACTCGCAGATCGAGGCCGCTGCGAACGACGGAAATCAGAAGGCCAAGGGAGTGGCGGGAATCCAATGAGACGAGCAGCACGAAGGGCGGTCGGCACGCTCACCGCGGGTCTCGTCCTGTCGCTTGCGGCCTGCGGTGGAGGCCGTGAGTACGCCGTCCCCAAGGAAGCGTGCGGCGTGTCCATCGACGAGAAGAAGATCGCCCCCTTCCTCTTCGACGGGGAGAAGATCGATGTACGGGGCGACTCCGTCGTCGACACCGGCCCCATCAACCGCGCGGTGTGCACGATCCGGGTGGATGGGAGGCTGGTGATCAGCCTCGAAGTCGACAAGGTGGACCAGATATACGATCCCATGGCCGAGCTGGACAGCTTCCGGTTCACCAACCGGAGGAAGATGGCAGAACTGCCGTTCGCAGGGGTCGGCGCACTGGGTGACAGCAACTCGATGGTGAGTACGGGTTGTTCCGGTGCCGCTGCGGATTTCCTCATCGCGTACGTGGTTGTCGACGGTGCGGTGAAGGACGACGTGGCCGGGCGCCGCAAGGCGTTGGAGGCATTCACCGTCGACTTCGTGCCGAAGGTGAAGAGGGCCCTCGGCTGCACGGTCTGAAGCCCGTCCCACGCGTGCGGCCCGCCCGTGCCGGAGCGGGCCGCACGCGTCCGGCTGGAGGTCGCGCCCTACGCGCCGAAGGAGCCCAGGGCGGTCGCGGTGTCCTCACCGCCCCAGCCGTCGGGGGTGCGCCACAGGACGTGGACGCCGAAGATGTCGCGGACGGTGTCGGCGGACCAGTCCTCGGCGGGCGGTTCGCAGAGGACCAGATAGCGGGCGGCGGCCGGAGCGGGCAGGGTGTGGTTGATCTCCAGGAGGCGGGTCGCCCCGGAGCGGAGGTCCTCGTACCCGGCCCGGCCGGCGCCGAGGACCTCGTAGAGGAAGAGCCCCCGGTCGGTGACGCAGCCGACGTCGACGATCTCGGACTCGGTCGGCTGGATGTCCGCCCAGAGGAGAGCCGACATGAGCAGGTGGCGGACCGCCTCGTGCTTCTTGTCGGTGCGGTCGGCGGCTGCCGAGGTCACCAGCGCCTGGAGGAAGCCCTCTTGGGGCGCCGGGGCCGCAGCCGGGGCCGCAGCCGGGGCGGGAGCGGGTGCGGCGGGGGCGTCTTCGGCGGTGGCCGTCACGGGGGTCACGGGGTCGCTTTCCTTCTGGGGAGGCTGGTCGGGCCGGGGTGCGGGGCCGGCCGGGGCCGCCTCGGGTACGTCGGTCTCAGCGGCCGGCTCGGTGACGGGCTCTTCGGCGTGGTCCGTGGTACCGGACGCTCCAGCACCGGACGCTCCCGCCCCGCGCGTACGGAGCGTCTCCCGCGCCTCCGCGAGGGCGTCGAGCCAGCCGGATCCGCCGAGTTCGGCGGAGAGGCGGGCGGTGTCCAGGGTGTCGTCCTTGAGCGCGCGGTTGGTGCCCGCCGCGAGATCGCGCAGTACCCCCAGCCGGTCCCGGTCCGGTGAGCCGAGGACGTGCCGTACGTCCACCCAGTCCGCCTGGTCGCGGCGGAGGATGCGGTTGGCCATGCCCTGGAGTTCGGAGAGGCGGGCCCGGGCGTCCGGTACGGACCCCAAGTCGGCCTCGGGGCTCAGCAGTTCTGCGAATACGGTGACGGCGCCCAGGTAACGGTCGGACATTCTCGGGGAGATGGGCAGGCGGCCGCGTTCGTCGGCGGTCAGCACACTGTGGCCGGTCTCGTTGGCGAAGACCCAGGTGTCCAGCTCCTGGCCGGGGCGCGGTGGTGCGGAACCGTGCCGGACGGTCAGGACGAGCGGGCGCTCGACGGCGGGGGCGAGCGCCTTGACCCGGTAGCGGCCTCCCGGGCCGGGGCCCAGGACCCGTACCCGGATGTCGGAGCCGATCTCGGGGACCTCGCCCGCCGGGGCCGTACGGACCGGGGAGACGTCCGGTGCCGACGTACCCGGTGCCGGAGTGCCCGGCGCCGCTCCCGTGCCGGTGGTGTCGTCGGTGCGTGTGAGGGCTTCCGGGAGCGGGGAGGTGTGCAGCACGGTCAGGCTCTGCGTGGCGCGGGTCAGGGCGATGTAGAGCTGCCGCAGACCGGCCGGGCCGGTGTCGGCGATGGTGGCCGGTTCGAGGACCAGGACGTGGTCGTACTCCATGCCCTTGGCCTGGGCGGCGGCCAGCACGGACACCGCCGCGCGGCCCGGACCGGTGATCTCGGGGCTGCTGTCGAGCCGGCCGCCGATCTCCTCCAGCCAGCGCGAGTCGTCGGGGACGATGACGGCCACCGACCGCAGGGTGCGGCCGTCATGGGTGCCCACCAGGCGGGTGACCTGGGCCACCGTGTCGTCGAGGAGCTTCCAGGGCTCGGTCGACAGGGTGCGTACGGCGTCGGCGCCCGCCTCGCGCACCGCGCGCGGGTACGGCAGCGAGGGAGCGACCACGCGGGCCAGCGGGGCGACGAACTCCATGATCTCGGCGGGCACGCGGTAGCTCGTGTTCAACTCCGCGACCCGCCAGTCGCCGTGGTCGGAGAGGAGCGTGCCCAGGCGGTCCCAGGCGGTGTACGGCACCGGTCCGGTGGCCTGGGCGAGGTCACCGAGCACCGTCATCGAACCGCCCCGGGCGACCCGGCGGCGCAGCGCGCGGGCCTGCATCGGGGTGAGGTCCTGGGCCTCGTCCACCACGATGTGGCCGTAGCGGCGGGGGATCTCCCCGGCGATGAGGTACCGGAGCTCCTCCAGACAGACCCGGTCCTCCAGGGTCCACGGGTCGCCGTCGGCACGGGCCGCACGCGGGCGGTGCAGTGCGCGCCGCTCGTCCTCGCCCAGCACGTCCTCGGCGCAGGCGCGCAGCAGCTCGGGCGAGTCGTAGAGGGTACGCAGCGACTCGCGGGCACCCGGCGAGGGCCAGACGCGGTCGATGAGGCGCTCCACCCGGCGGTTGCGTTCCAGGCTGCGGCGGATCGTGCCGTCCGCACCGCGACGCGGGGCGATGGCGGTGAGCTCCCGCAGCAGCCGGTCCACGATCAGGCTGCGGAAACGGTCGCGGCGCTCGCGGTAGGCCGCTTCGCCGCTCCGCGCCTCGGCGAGCAGGGAGCGTACCTCCGAACCCGCGATGCGCAGGGTCGCACTCCCGGCGGTGACGGTGAACGCGGGTTCGTCGCCCTCGAAGGACGGCGGGGTGAGCTGGCCGTCGATCGCCTCCGGGCGGCACTCGTGCTCGACGCGCCGCCGCAGCACCGCCGCCATGCGCTCGTCGGCCTTCACCGCGCGGGCCTGCGGGCTGTCCGTGCCGAGGAGTTCGCCGTCCCAGAGGCGGGAGAGCTGGACGGCGTTGACGTCCCGGGTGCCGAGGGTCGGCAGGACCTCGCCGACGTACTCCAGGAACCGCTGGTGGGGGCCGATGACGAGGACGTCCCGGGCGTTGAAGTGCTCGTTGCTGACGAGCCAGGTCACCCGGTGCAGGCCGACCGCCGACTTACCGGTACCGGGCCCGCCCTGCACGACCAGGATGTCCGAGGGCGACCCGGTGACCAGGTCCATCTGGTCGCGGCGGATCGTCTCGACGATGTCGCGCATCCGGCCGCCGCGCGAACGCTGGAGCTCGCGGAGCAGGAACTCGTCCGGCTGCGCGGGCTTGCGCCGCAGGGCCCGCGCGAGGTCGCCGGGCGTGGCGGAGGGTGTGCGCAACTTCCGCCGGGGAGCCGGGACATGGGGGACGTACGGGGCGTGCGGTACGGCGTCCGGCGGGACCGCGCCGTCGCCGGGTTCATCCGCGAGCGGTGACCCCTCGGCCTCCGCCGCGTCCTCCGCCTCCGCCGGAGCCCCGTCGTGCGTCGGGCCGTCCCGCGCGTCCCGTCCGTCCCGCTGTCCGGGGACGCCCACCGGTTCCCGTACGGGACCGGCCGTGAACGCCGGGGCGATGTCGTCGAAGTAGTCCTCCACCACCTGCCGCACGCACCGCAGTTGGCGCCGGAGCTCCACCTCCCCCGGGTCCTCGGGACGCGCGTCCGCCCACTTCTTCGCCAGCGGGCTGGTCCAGAGCAGCACGACCGGCTCGTTCTCGGCGTCCCGTACGCCGCGCCGCCCGATGTACCAGGGACGGGGCGCACCCCCCGGCTCCTCCGGGGCGTCGACCCGCGAGAAGACGAGCGCCTCGTCCCCCAGGCCGCCGTACGCCTCGGCGCGCGCCTCCGCGTCCATCCGGGTGGCGATGCCGTCCTTGGTGCTCGCCGCGGCGGTGGCGGCGGACGTGCCGGTCATCTCGGCGAGCCGCGTGGTGTAGCAGTCGTACGCGTGGTCGACGGCCTTCTGCTCCCCGGCGAGGACCTCTTCGCGTGTGGTCGTGCTCATGTGCATCCTCCCTCGCGGAGCACATGAGGCCCCGCTACGGGCCTGTGCCCGTACCCCGGGGACACAACTACCAGAGATCGTACGGTGACGAACAGTCAGGGTGTCGATTACCGGACAGGGCACCCGGCGGCCGGGAGCAACGCGCCCCGCCCGGCGCGCGGGGAGCGCCGCCCGTACCTACCGCAGCCCGTCCGCGCCCGTCCCCGTCGCGTCCGCCTGCCGTGACCCGGTGCGGCGGGCGCGGTCCGTCTCGGCGGTCAGGCTCGACAGCAGGCTCAGCGCCGCCTCGGAGGGGGAGCCCTCGGGGGCGGTGTAGAGCAGCATCCGGTGGCCGGTGCCGTCGGAGAGGTGGAGGTTCTCGAAGTCCAGGGTCATCGCGCCCACCACCGGATGGTGCAGCGCCTTCGTCCCGACGGTGCAGTCCCGCACCGGGTGCTTCGACCAGAGGCCGGCGAAGTCGGGGCTCTGGAGCATGAGCGAGCCGATGAGCCCGGCGAGCGCGCTGTCCTGGGGATTGCGGCCCGCGACCAGGCGCATCGCGGCCAGGGCCACCCGCGCCTCCTTGGTCCACTCCGTGTACAGCTCGCGGGTGTGCGGGTCGAGGAAGAGCATCCGGGTGAGGTTGGGGCGGTCCGCCGGGGTGTCCGGGCTCCGCACGTCCAGATGGCCGGCGAGCAGGGCGTGGCCGAGCGCGTTCCAGGCGAGGACGTCGTTGCGGCCGTCCAGCACCACGGCCGGCACCTGCGGCATCGAGTCGATCAGCCGCCGGGTGGTGGCGCGTACGAACTCCGGGCGGTGTGGCGCGGACCGCTTCGCCTTCGGCGGGCGGGCCAGGTCGCGCAGATGGGCGTGCTCGTCGGGGGTGAGGCGCAGGGCGCGGGCGAGGGAGTCGAGGACGCTGTCGGAGGCGTTGGAGCTCTGCCCCTGCTCCAGATGCGTGTAGTACGTGATGCTCACCCCGGCCAGCAGGGCGAGCTCCTCGCGCCGCAGCCCCGGAACCCGCCTGCGGGTGCCGTGACTCGGCAGGCCGACGTCTTCCGGCTGGAGCCGCGCGCGGCGGTTGCGGAGGAAGTCGCCCAGGGCCGTGGGAGTGTCCATGCGTCCCAGTGTGCCCGTGCGACGGCCTCGGCGGGGCCCCGAAGGTGGCCCTGCGAGAGATAGCCTCCGCGACGCCAGCAGGACCAGAGGGCTGGGTAACTCCCTTGCGCAGGGCCAGAGTCGCTCTCCAGAAGGACCACTCACGGTGGTCCGCGACGGAGGGATGTGCGTGATGGCCGTAACCGAGGGTGTACGGGCGGGGGAGGGGCCGGTCCGACTGGACGGGCGGCTCCGCCTCGTCCTGGTGGTGCTGCTGGTCGCCCAGTTCATGCTGGCGGTGGACTTCTCGATCCTCAACGTGGCGTTGCCGGTGATCGGTGACGGGCTGGGCTTCTCGCTGTCGGGCCTCCAGTGGATCGCGACCTCGTTCGCGCTGGCCGCCGCCGGGTTCACGCTGCTGTTCGGCCGGGTCGCCGACCTGTTCGGCCGGCGGCGGCTGTTCCTGGTTGGCCTCGCCGTGCTCGGGCTGTCGTCCCTGGTGGGCGGGCTGGCCCAGAGCCCCGAGATGCTCATCGTGGCCCGGGTGTTCCAGGGCCTCGCGACGGCCGCCGTGACCCCGGCGGGTCTCTCGCTGCTCACGACGTCGTTCCCCGAGGGGCCGCTGCGGCAGAAGGCGCTCGGGCTGAACGGTGCGCTGATGTCGGCGGGGTTCACGACGGGCGCGATCCTGGGCGGAGTCCTGACCGATCTCCTCTCCTGGCGCTGGTCCTTCTTCATCAACGTGCCCGTGGCGGTCGCGGTGCTGGTGATCGCCCCGACGATCATCAAGGAGTCCCGTCCGGCCGTCCGTCCGAAGCTGGACGTGCCCGGCGCGGTCTCGGTGACGCTGGGGCTGCTGGCGCTGGTGTTCGGACTGACGCAGGCCGGTGAGCACGGCTGGGGATCGGGCGCCGCGCTCGGCTGGCTGGCGTCCGGTGTGGTGCTGCTGCTGGTCTTCTACGCGGTGGAGTCCAGGGCGTCGGACCCGCTGGTGCCGGTGTCGGTCCTGAAGAAGCCGACGGTGGCCTGGGGGAACGTGGCGGGCGCCATCGCGTTCCTCACGGAGACGAGCCTGGTCTTCCTGATGACCCTGTACCTCCAGGAGGTGCTCGGGTTCTCGCCGCTGACCGCCGGCCTGTCGTTCGGCGTGCTGGGAGTCGGCACGGTGGTGGGCGGTTCGATCGCACCCCGGGTGATCGGCGCGACCTCGACCCGGTCGACGCTGCTGATCGGCGGTGTCCTCCAGGCGGTGGCCACCCTGTCCCTGGTCGGCCTCGGCGAGACCAGCGGCTCGATGGGGCTGCTGCTGACGGCGACCTTCGCCGGCGGGGTGGGGAACATGCTGGTGATCGTCGGCTTCATGGTCACCGCCACCACCGGCCTCGCCGACCACGAGCAGGGCATGGCGACCGGACTGGCGACGATGACCCAGCAGATCGGCATCACGATGGGCACCCCGGTCATGTCGGCCGTCGCCGCGGCGAACACGGACATCCACGACGGGATCACGACCGCGGTGATCGTGAACACGGCGGTGGTGGTCCTCGGAATCCTGACCTCCTTCCTCTTCCTGCGGACCCGGAGCCGGACCCGGACCCGGAAGCCCGCCGTGGAAGGCGAGTTCAGCTGAGCGGGGAGATGGGTCCGGCGGGTCCGGAGGATCAGGCGGGTCCGGCAGGCCCGGCGGACCCGGCGGGTTCGTGGGCGAGAGCGGCGAGGAGCCCCAGCTTCTCGTCGCTCTCGCTGTCCTTGTCGGGGTAGTAGACGACGAGGATCACGTCGTCGACGGGGAGTTTGTCGCGGTGGAGCCGGAGGTCGCCGACCACGGGGTGGTGGACGGTGGTGGTGCCCCCGTCGAGGACGCGGACGTCGTGTCGGGCCCACAGCGTGCGGAACCGCGCGCTGGACAGCGCGAGTTCCCCGACGAGCTCGACGAACCGGGGGTTGTCGGTGTCGTCCCCGATGGTGGTGCGCAAGGCGGCGACGAAGTCGGCGGTGGCCTTCGCCCAGTCCTGGTGGAACGCCTGCTCCTCGGGGTCGAGGAGCAGCGAGAGCAGCCGGTTGTGGCCGGGCCGCAGGCGCGGGGAGAGGGCGACGGCCATGGGGTTGGAGGCCAGCACGTCGAAGGCGCGCCCCTCCACGAACGCGGGGACCGTGAGGTGCGCGAGGAGCTGGTGCACCCGCGCCGGTACGTGCTCCGGGCGCTTGCGGCGCGGCGCCCTGGGGCGGTCCGCCGGGAGCCCGAGCAGATACGTCCGCTCGACGTCGTCGAGCCTCAGGACGCGCGCGAGCGACGCCAGGACCTGCGGTGACGGGTTCTTGTCGCGGCCCCGTTCCAGACGCAGGTAGTAGTCGGGGCTGATCCCGGCGAGCAGGGCGACCTCCTCGCGGCGCAGACCGGGTACCCGGCGGTTGCCGCCGGGCGGGATTCCCGCCAGCTCCGGGGAGACCAGCTCACGCCGGGCACGGAGGTAGCTGCCGAGCTGATTGCCGGATTCCTCGTCCTTCATGGATCCACCGTAATGCGGGGCGCCCGTCCCTGAGGGGGCCCTGGCAGGACCAGGGAGGACGGGGGTACTGCCCCGCCCGGCGGATGGCGCGAAGACTCGCGGCAGCACTGTCCGAGAGGACAGGGACCGCTGCTCAACGGCCCCGCGGGCGCTCTGCCCCTGGTGACACCGCGGGTGCCCCGAACCCAAGGAAGACCTCATGGACCTCTCCCAGCGCACCGTTCTCGTCGTCGGCGGGACGTCCGGCATCGGCCGGGAACTGGCCCGGCGGTTCGCCGCGGCGGGCAGCACCGTGGCCGTCGCCGGCCGCAGCGCGGAGGCGCTCGCCGAACTCTCCGGCGAGGGCTTCGGCACCTTCGCCGTCGACGTCACCGACGGTGACTCCGTCGCGGCCGCCCGCGACGCCGTACTCGCCCGCTACCCCGAGCTGGACACCGTGGTGACCATGTCGGGCGTCATGCTCCTGGAGGACCTGCGCGACCCGGCGCACTTCGAGGCGGCACGGACGACGATCGACACCAACCTGGTCGGCACCATCCGGGTCGTCGACGCCTTCACCCCGCACCTGCTCGGCCGGGGCGCCGGCACCTTCGTCACCGTCACCTCCGGCATCGCCTTCCTGCCATTCCCGCCGATGCCCGGCTACGCCGCGTCGAAGGCCGCGGTGCACGCCTACTCCGAGGCGCTGCGCGCCCAGCTGGACGGCACCGGCGTCGGTGTCGTCGAGCTCGTCCCCCCGGCCGTCGCCACGGCGGGGCAGGAGAAGGTGAACCCGCAGGCGCTGCCGCTCGACGCCTTCGCGACCGAGGTGATGGGCCTGCTCGCACAGAACCCCACCCCCGACGAGATCCTGGTCGAGCGGGTCCTTACGCACCGCTGGGCCGAGCGCGACGGCACGTACGACGACCTCGTCGCGAAGCGCTCCCAGGCCCTCGCGATGCTCCCCGGCCGCCAGGGCTGAGCCTTCCGCGCGGCCCGTCGGCCCGCCTGTCGTACGGCAGGCGGGCGGGCGCGAGGCCCTGGGGCCCTGCCGTTCCCGGTCCTCGTCGCAGCGGCCCGGGACCAGCGCGTGCCGGTGGGCGAGCGGCGGTTTCCGGCGGTGCCCCCCGGTGCCGTCGGCGTATCAACTACCGCTCGGGCAAACGTCTTTGCTTCAGGACGGACTTACCGGTCCCGGTCCGCCGGCGTGGCGTGCCGAGGTGATGCAGTCGCGCAGCCGGTCGCGCACGCCCCTCAGGTCCGTCAACTGGCGGTCGATACGGCCGTGTTCGGCCGCGAGCAGCGCCAGTAGCTCCGGTGACGCCTCACCGGAGTCGGCGAACGGCAGTACCTCACGAACGATTCTGCTGGGCAGGCCCAGGGCATAGAGCTGCTGGATCAGCCTGACCCGTTCGACGGCAGCGGCCGGATACTGGCGCTGGCCGCCCGGGTTCCGGGTGGAGTGCAGCAGGTCCTGCTGCTCGTAGTAGCGCAGCGCCCTGACGCTCACGCCCGCCTTCGCGGCGACCTCTCCGATCCGCATCCCGGTCTCCCGACTCGACTCCACGTCTCGCTTGCACCTGACGTCGGCGTCAGGTTTTAGCGTAACGGAGACCGCGGCGAGCCCTTCCGTACGGACTCCCGAGCGCGCTGTGGTCCGCACATCTCCGACGCGTTTCTCAGGACCCCGGGAAGGATCAGCGATGTTCATCAGGAACACTGCCGTGAACGGCGGAGCAGGGGCGTGACCGGCATGAGCGACACCGGAACCGTCGTCGTCCTGGGCGCCACGGGACAGCAGGGAGGGTCGGTCGCCGCGGCGCTGCGGGCCGACGGATGGGCGGTGCGCGCGGTCGTGCGCGACCCGTCCGGCCACCGGGCCCGGTCCCTCTCCGCCGCCGGTGTCGAAACCGTCCGTGGTGACCTCGGGGATCCCGAGTCGCTCCGCGCGGCCTTCTCCGGCGCACACGGTGTCTTCAGTGTCCAGCCGAACTCCGGTCAGGCGGGAGCCGAGTCGACCGACGAGGACGAGCTGCGTTTCGGCACGACGGTGGCGGACATCGCGGAGAGCTGCGGCGTCGCCCACCTCGTCCACAGTTCGGCGACCACCGCGCGCTCGGCGACGGGCGTCGCCCATCTCGACATCAAGAGCCGTATCGAGGCCCATGTCCGGAACCTGGACACCGCCGTGACCATCATCCGGCCGGCCGCGTTCATGGAGCTCCTGCTGGCCCCCGGAACGGGCCTCGATCAGGGACACCTGTCCTTCCTGATGCGCCCCGACCAGACGATGCAGTTCATCGCGGTACGCGACATCGGCCGCATCGTCGCCTCGGTCTTCGGCTCGCCCGATCGCTACGTCGGGCGCACCGTGGAGATTGCCGGTGACGCTCTCACCGGCGAAGCCCTGGCCGGGCATCTGACCCGGGCCGCCGGCCGGCCGATCGGCTACCGCCGCGTGCCGACGACGCTGCCGGGGCAGGGCGACCTCCTCGGCAAGCTGGTGGCGCTCGTCGACGACGGCAGGCTGGGAGGAAACGTGGACGTCGACGCTCTGCGCGCCGAATTCCCCTTCCTGCTGCGCTTCGACCGCTGGCTGGCGGGCCCGGGTGCGGGCCTCCTCGACGAGGCGCTCCGGTCCACGGACGCGGGCATCGTCCTGCGCTGAACGAGATCGTGGTCCGCCCCACCGCTCAGCGGTGACGGCCGAGGGCCCAGCGCGCCGCCCCGCCGTGGGGCGCAGGGCCCCGCCCCGCCGCCAGGTCAGCCCGCCGCGATGCCCGGGATGCTCACCAGCAGCACCGTCAGGGCGGCGAGCGCCGCCGAGACGGCCTCGCCCACCGCTCCGGACGCGCCCGTTCTGGCGGCCAGTTCGCCCATGCGCTCCTTCACCGCGGCGGGGTCGGCGTCCGGCAGGGCGCGGGCGTGCAGGCCCGCGTGGTGGAGGAGCGTGATCAGCTCCGCCGTCTCCGGTCCGGCGGGCGCCCCGTCGAGCACCACCCCGGCGAGCTCGCGCCGCAGGGCATCCGGCACCGAGGTGTCGGTGACCGGGTAGCGGTAGGAGCCGAAGGCGCCGAGCAGCTTGCGGCCCTCCCGGTGGACCACGCCCTTGGCCTGGAGCCCGTCGTACGCGGCGGTGACCGCCTGGTCGCGCACGGCCAGCAGCCAGGCCTGCGGCCGGGCCTCGGGGTGTTCGCGCACCTGGGCCGCCACGGCGGCGGCGAGTGGCTCCCGGGGGGCGGGCCGGTCGACGGCGACGAGCCTGCCGCCCTCGGCCACCACCCCGCCGCAGCGTACGAGTTGGAGCAGCGGAGCCGCCGCTGCCGCGGCGCCGACCCGCAGCGGGTCGTGCGGTGTGCCGTCCAGCTGGTCCAGTCCGAGCAGCGCGATCCGCTCGCCGACCGTCAGTCCCGTGTCCATCGGACCCCTTTTCCTCGTCGCCCGCGACGTGCTCGCGCCGTGCCCCCGACTTTCCCTCATCACGCCTCGCACATGCGCCCGGTTCCCGCACGTGTCACTCGGGGACCGCGTATGAATTCCGTCAGCGGAGACTCTGTGGCGAACCCGTAAGCGACGGTTGTGCCGCCTTGTCAGGGACTGCCCGGTCGGCTACTTGCCGGTTTCGCGAGTACTCACCTGCCCCAAGGGGCACAGTGTGCAATGTCTTCACAGGAACCTCATGATCGTTGACGCGATCAAGGCGTGAATGTGATGCTTTTTGCAGGTGTGTGCGAGAGATCATCTTTTTACGGGGGAACGTATGGATGAGTCGGAACTGGCCGTATTGGGAGTGCTCCCCCTCGACGAATCCGTGTACCGGGCGCTGCTGCGGCGCCCCGGTATCACCGCCGAGGATCTTCGTCCGGCGCTCGGTCTGGACGAGCACGACTTCCAACTGGCCCTGAAACGCCTCGACCAGCAGGGCATGGTCCACATCGGCACGAACGGGGAGGCGTTCCCCGTCGACCCCGGGATCGGAGTGGGCAAGCTCGCCGAGCAGCGCATCCGGGCCCTCCAGGACGAGCAGCGCGAGATCCTGTCCACCAGTCACTCCCTCGTACGCCAAGTCCTGCACTGGCAGGGGCAGGAGGGTGTGCACGAAGAGGTCGAGACCCTGGAAGGGGCCGGTCTGGTCTACGAACGGATGGGGGAACTCGCCTACTTCGCGCGGCAGGAGCTGCTCGCGATGCAGCCCTCGCTCACCCTGACGCCCGAATGTGCCGCGATGGCCCGTGAGTCCGACCTGAGGTGCCTGCGGCGGGGCGTCACCGTGCGGGCGCTGGTGCACCGGTCGGCTCTGCGGGACCCCGTGTCGGCGGGCTACTACCGGGAGTTGGCGGAACACGGGGCCGAGTTCCGCTTGCTGGACGGGGCGTTCGAGCGGGTGCTGATATTCGACCGGGGCACGGCCGTGGTGCAGTCGGCCCCCGACGCGCCGGACCAGCGTGCGCTGCTGATCCGCCAGGAAGGACTGGTGAAGACGCTCCGGTCGTTCTTCGACCGGTCCTGGGCCCACGCGGCCGACGCCGCACCGCTGTTGGGCGGCGGCACGGAGCGGGACCGGTTGGAGGAGTTCCAGCTGAAGGTGCTCCAGATCATGGCCCGTACCGACAAGGACGAGGCCGGGGCGCGTGAGCTGGGTGTCTCGTTGCGGACCTACCGGGGGCACGTCGCGCGGCTCCTCCACCGCCTCAACGCCGCCACCCGCTTCCAGGCCGCGCTGCTCGCCCGGGACAAGGGCTGGATCTGAGCGGTTCAGACCCGCTGCCGGACGGCTCCTTCCGCCCGCCCCGCCGCCCGTTCCGCCTGTCCCGTGCGCCCCGCCCGCCCTGCCTGTCCCGCCCGTTCCGCCAGCCCGTTCAGCAGCCGCAGCTGACGGGGCTGGACGGCGGGCAGCAGGGCGGTGGCGCGGCGGGCGTGCTCGGGGCGGGCGCAGAGGAGGTTGCGGGCGAGCGCGAAGCGGCCCCGGTCGGGCACGAGGACCAGCTCCTCGAAGAGCCTGCCCGTCCCCCCGACCACCCGGTCGATCTCGTCCCCCAGGCCGCCGTGCCAGTCCACGGGACGTACGAAGCCGCCGTCCCGCACCATGCCCGCGTACCACTCCCGCATGTCCTCCCGGCAGGCCGCGCGGAACGTCCCGTCGTGCAGCCCCGTCCGCAACTCCCCCAGCAGCGCGTGCGCGGCCCGCGCGTCGTCGAGGTGGACCAGCGGCATCCGGTGGGGGCGGGCCATCCGGTGCCGCCGGGTCCCGCCGTCCGTGAGGAGGACCGCGGTGGGCTCGAGCGCGGTGGCGAAGGTGTGGCCCGCGTCGGCGAGGCGCAGCCAGAGGTCCCAGTCCTCCAGCCCCGCCCCCGTGCGCCAGCCGCCCACCGCCTCCACGATCCCGCTGCGGTGCGCCACCCGGGAGGGCTCGAACATCGGCCCCATCAGCTGGAGTTGCGGGTGCCAGCAGCAGGAGAGCGGCGGGAGTTCGGCGGCGACGCCCCCGGACGCGTCCCGGTACTCACACCCGGAGGCCGCCAAGTCCGCCCCGCCCTGCAGGAGTTCGAGGACGGTACGGAGGTGGTGCGGGTGCCAGGTGTCGTCGTGGTCGAGGTAGGCGGTGTACGCGCCCCGGGCCTCGGCCAGTCCGGCGTTGCGCGGGCCGCTCGGGTGACCGGTCCGGGCGAGCCGGACCAGCCGCACCCGGGGGTCCTCCCGGGCGGCCCGCGCCACCCACGCCTCGGTGTCGTCGTCGGAGCCGTCCGAGACGACCAGCAGCTCCCACTCCTCGACGGTCTGCGCCCGGACGGAGTCGATGGTCCGGGTGATCGCCTCCGACCGGTTGTACGTCGGACAGACCACGGTCACCCGGGGCGCGCGGCGGTGTGCGGTGCGGTGTTCCACGGACGTCGCCCTCCCCTCGCGCACGGTCACCAGAAGGGCAGCGCGGCGGGCCCCTCGCCCGCCGGGCCCAGGGCGAGCAGGACCCCGGCGCCGCCGGTCGCCAGGTCGGTGGAGAGCCGGAGGTTCTCGTGGCCGAGGAAGGCGGGCCGCCCGGCGTACTCGACCCGGTAGAGGTCCAGCACGTCCAGCAGGCGCGGGGGCGGCTCCTCGCCGAGCCGCCGCAGGGTGAGCGCGGCACCGGCCCAGCCGTGGAAGAGCCCGGCGGTACGGGGCATGGCCTCCCGGGCCGCGGCCCGGACGCTCTCCACGACCGCGCCGAAGCGCGGGTCCTCGCGGTGCTCCAGATAGTCGGCCAGGACCAGCGCGGTACCCGCGCCACCGGCGGCCAGCAGCGGGCGGCCGCCGGGTGCGTTGGGCGCCCAGCCCCCGGTGCCGGCCGGGGCGTCCGTACCCCCGCCCGAGCCTCCGTCCGTACCGCCGTCCGTACCTCCGTCCGCCGTCCAGCCGAGGGCCGTCACGTCGGTGGCGAGCAGCTCCCGGGCCGCGTCCAGCCAGGCGGTGTCCGCGGTCTGCCCGTACAGCGCGAGCAGCAGCCGCGCGCCGCCCGACCGGCCGCGCATGAGGCCCGACTGCCCCCGGCGGGGCGGGGCGGCGGCGCGCGCGGTGAGCTGTTCGCCCGCGGCCGTCGCGTACTTCAGGGCGTCCTCGTCGCCGGTGGTGCGGGCGAGGTGGAGCTGGGCGAGCGCGATGCCGGCGAGCCCGTCGAAGTAGCTGTCGTTGGGCGGGTCCATCGCGCGGACCCGGGCGAGTAGCCCGGCCGCCGCGTCCGTCCGGCCCAGCCGCAGCAGCGCGGAGGCGGTACCGGACAGGCCCGTCCAGAGGCCGGGCAGGGCGTCGGCGCCGGCCGCGTCGGCGTCGGCCGCGCGCTCCAGCCAGTCCACCTGCGCCTCCGGCACCTCCCGGCCGGATTCGGCGAGGGCCCACAGTACGCCGGCCGTGCCGTAGGCGAGGTTCGCTCCGCCGCCGGGCAGCAGGAACTGCGTCGCGTCACCCGGGAAGAGCCGGTCCGTGCGGTCCGGGGTGGCGGTCGCCTCTATGCCCTCGGCGACGGCCGTCGCGCCGAAGGCCGAGGCGGGCGCGGCCTGCGGGAGGGCGGGGGCGCCGGTGGGAGCGGGCGCCGGGGCGAGTGGCGCGAGGTCGGCGCGGACCCGGTCGCCCCAGTCCTCGGGCAGCGGGTAGCGGGCGGCGATGTGGGTGATCAGCTGCTCGACCTTGTGCGGGCCCCAGCCCATGAGCGTGGTCAGCGGCGCGAAGAGGGCGACCCGCAGGCAGCCGAGGGCGTACCGGTCGATGTCCGGGCCCCGGTGCCCGGCGGGGGCGCCGAAGCCGGGGGCCGCGTGGATCTGCGCGGTGTCCGGGTCGGTCGTCGCCGTCTCCAGGTCGATGAAGACGACGGTGTCGTCGGGGCGCACCAGGACGTTGCCCGGGTGCAGGTCGCCGAAGAAGACGCCCCGCCCGTGCATCGCCGTGACGCCCCGCTCGATGTCCGCGAGCACGCCCAGGGCCCACCGGGTGTAGGCGGCGGTCCGTTCCGGGTCGGCCTCGGGGGCCTGCGGAAGGTGGCGGGTGAGGGCCGCGGCGAGCGTGTCGCCCTCGACGAACTCCCGTACCAGGAAGTGGTGTTCGTGCCCCTTGCGGGCCTCGATCAGCCGGGGGAACCAGCGCAGCCCGGCGAGCTTCTCCAGGCAGGCGTGCTCGTGTTCCAGCCGGGCGACGGCGTCGTTGCCGTGGGTGTCGATCCCGGAGTACGGGCGGGCCTCGCGCAGCAGCACCGGCTCCCCGGTCCGCAGGTCGCTGCCCCGGTAGACCCCGCCGCCGTTGGAGAAGTGCAGGGCCTTCTCGGCGCGGTAGGGAAAGTCGTCCAGGGTGCCGGAGTTGCGGTCCCGCAGCGCCTCCTCCAGGCAGGCGGGGAGCGTGGCCCACTCCGGCGGCCGGAAGGCGGGCAGCCGCTTGTCGGGCACCAGGTTCCCGTCCGGGTCCTCGATGCAGTGGACGGTCTCGCCGGTCGCCGTCTTCATGGTCCGCGCGACGAACCCGCCGTAGCGGACGTACAGCGGCCCGGACCGCCAGCGCAGGTCGCTGAGGATGTACGGGCCCGCCTCGCCGTCCAGCAGGGCGCCCAGCTCCGCCAGGACGCGGGCGAGGATCTCCTCGTCCCGGGGGTAGATCGTGACGAACTTGCCCGAGGCGCTGCGGTCGCCGTACTTGCCGTTCCGGCGCAGCAGCACCTTCCGGCTCCGGATGAACTTGAACGCGATCCCCTGCGGCACCAGATACTCCCGGCAGCGCTCCAGGACCCGCTCGGCGTTCTCCGAGACCGCCGACACGTGGATCTTCCAGCCCTGCGGCGGCAGTTGGTGGTCCGGCGGGGTCAGCATCGCCCAGTCGGGCCCTGTGTGGAGCGACCAGCCCTCCGGCGCCGGCGCCGACACGGCGGGGTAGTCGTCCGGTGCCGCGCTGTCCGCGTCGTCCCGGTCGAAGAACGGGGTGCCGGGCGGGCAGTGCGCCAGATGCCGAAGTATGTCCATGATCAACCGCCTTGGGAGCAGGGAGGAAGCGCGGTCACCGGGCGGCCGTCGCCGTGAGGAAGGGGGTCCCCGTCGTCGTACGGAATGTCGTACGGGGACGTCGTGCGGGGATGTCGTACGGGCGGGGCCGGTACGGGGATGCTGTACGGGCAGGGCCGGTACGGGGATGTCGTACGGGCGGGGCCGGGCCGTCCCGGCCCCGTGTCAGCGCCAGAACGGCGCGAGGTACCGCAGGTAGAGCCACTCGCCCAGGCTGCGGCGCCCCGCGTCGATCTCGGCGAGTCCGGTGGACCGGGACGGGGGTGCGTCGGTGCGCAGCGGGATGCCGGAGGCCGGCAGGGCCATCGCGTCCAGCCCGGTGACCGGGGCGAACACCGAGAAGGGCGCGGAGACGTCGGTGGGCCGGGTGGACGCCACCTCGGCCTCGCCCACCTCCTCGTGGAGCACGATCCCGCTGCCCAGCAGGCGGACCTTCGCGCCCGGGGCGACCGCGTCCAGGTCGGCCGCGCCCGTCGCCACGAACACCACCCGGCCGTGCTCGTCCACGAACCCGCCGGTCACCGTGTACGGCAGGGTCACCCCGACGGCGACGGCCGCCACGGCGGCGAGCGCGGCCAGCGACACCACCGCGATCCGCCACCGGGCCGCCCCGGCGGCGAGCGCCTCGGCGCCCAGGCGCAGGGCGCCCGTGCAGCACCGGGTCAGCAGGGCGAGCAGCGCCAGCGACACGACGACCGCGCCGACCAGGCCCATGTTCTCCAGCATCGAGCGCCAGAGCGTGAACGCGGTGCCGAGGACGTACAGCGGGAAGACCATGCAGGCCAGGCCGAAGAGCGGGGCCCAGCCCAGCTCGGGCAGTGTCTTCTCGTACCGCCCGCCGAAGAGCACCCTCGCGGCCAGGCGCCGGGCGTCGGCCATCGACCGGTCGCGCAGGTGCGAGACATCCAGGTGGCTCATGAGCGCGAGGTAGCCGTCGAGCTTGATGAACGGGACGGCGTTGAAGAAGCCGGAGAGGAAGCTGGTCACGGTCAGCAGGAGCAGCAGCTCGCGCACCGTCCCGCTGCCCCCGGCCAGGGCCACGCCCGCCGAGGCGAGACCGGCCGCCCCGCCGATGGCGGCCTGCACGGTGATGCCCGCGAGGGCGATGCGTACCCGCTGGGCGCCGTTCGGGAGCCGCCAGCCGTCCGTGACGTCGCAGAAGAACGCGGGGGTCAGATAGAAGAGCATGACGCCCATCCGGCTGGGCTTGCCGCCGTAGTGGCTGAGCACCGCCCCGTGCGCCATCTCGTGCAGCGCGGTGCCGAGGTAGGTGACGACGACCAGCGCGATCAGCGCGGAGACGGGCAGCGGTCCGCTCAACGCGGCGGTGGCCGTCGGTAGTTGGAACGCGACGCTCAGCAGCCCGCCGGCCACGAGGGCCACCAGTACGGCCGCCCAGGCCCGGTGCGCCAGCCCGGCGGTCAGCGGCCTCAGACGGGCGAGGAGCCGGTCCGGGCGCACCACGGTGTACTGGAAGGTCAGCGGCGGTACGAACGCGAACCGCCGGGTCCGTACGGGCTCGCGGGCCGGGTCCTGGAGCAGCTCCATCTTCTGCGCGCGCAGCAGGCCCTCGCCCACCAGCTCGGCGGTCCAGGGGCGGCCGAGGTGCTCCGCGATGTCCTGCGCGGTGTTCGTGCCGTCCGCCGAGCGCAGCAGCCGGGCCATTCCGGCGCCGACCCGCAGATACCGCCCGGCGCCGAACTGCACGATCCACGGGGCGCCTTCGCCCGCCGGCTCGTGCACCAGCACCTCGTCCGCCAGAGCCGGGCGCTCCGGCAGCGGGGGGAGCACGGGCGCCACGGGTTCCGGGCGCTTCAGGGCGAGTTTCACGGCAGGTCCCGGCGGAGGAAGAGCGCGCGGCCCGCCACGGCGGCGGCGGCGATCCAGGCGGCGAGCACGACGACCGCCCAGGGGGTGGAGAGCAGCCCCGCGGTGGAATTGTCCTGGTAGACGGCGGCCATGGCCTCGTCGATGGTGAACTTGCCCACGTCGGGGGCGAGTCGCTGGAGTCCGCCGCTGACCAGCCAGGTGCTCAGCAGCATCACGACCACGGCGACCACCTGCTGACGGATGATCAGGCCGAGCAGGCAGCCCCACAGGGCGCCCGCCACGACGACCCCCATCACGCCGAGCAGCGTCCAGGTCGCCTCCGCCGTCCACTGCGGATCGAAGTCCTGGCCGGAGAGGAAGATCCACGGGCTGATCGCTGCCAGGATGCCGGCCCCCACGGCGAACACCGCGCCGGTGGCCGCGGCGACCGTGAGCTTCGCGCCGAGCACCCGCAGGCGGCTGCCGCCGAGCAGCGTCGTCCGCATGATCGAGCCGCTGGAGAACTCGCGGGTCATCGCGAGCATGGTGGCGAGCGCGGCGACCAGCTCCACCATGAACCAGCCCTGCACCAGGGACGCGGTGGTCCGCGCCACCGTGGTGGTGCCCTGGTCCAGCTCGTCGAGCGCCTGGGTGAGGAACCCGGCGTCGGCGAGGACGCAGAGCAGGGTCGCCACGAGGGCCAGCGCCCACCAGGCCCTGCCGGTCCAGACCTTCTGCCATTCGGAGGCGATGAGATCACGCATGGCTGGGCTCCTTGCCCGCGGTGCCGGCGAGTTCGAAGAAGCGGTCCTCCAGGCTCACCGAGCCGTCCCGGGTGAGATCCGCCGCCGTTCCGCTGTACCGCAGGGTGCGTTGCAGGATGACGATGTCGTCGGCGATCTGCTCGACCTCGGCGAGCAGATGGCTGGAGAGCAGCACGGTCCGGCCCTCGTCGGCGAGGGACCGCAGGAACTCCCGCAGCCACCGGATGCCGTCCGGGTCGAGGCCGTTGGCCGGTTCGTCGAGGATGAGGAGTTCCGGGTCGGCGAGCAACGCCGTGGCCAGGGCGTGGCGTTGGCGCATGCCGGTGGAGTAGCCGCGCAGTTTGCGGTGTGCGTCGCCCTCCAGTCCCACGCGTTCCAGCACCTCGTCCACCCGCTTCCTGCCCAGCCCCAGGGCGGCGGCCCAGACCCGGAGGTCGCCCCGGCCCGTGGCCGCGTTGGACGGGCCGATGCCGTCCATGGAGACGCCCACCCGGTGGGCGGCGCGCGGGAGTTCGCCGTACGGCAGTCCGAAGACGGTGGCGCGCCCGGCGGTCGGCCGGGCGAGGCCCAGCAGCATGCGCAGGGTCGTCGTCTTGCCGGCCCCGTTGCGCCCGAGGAGTCCCACGACCCTGCCGGACGCGACGTGGAAGGAGACGTCCTCGACGGCGGTCAGTTCGCCGTACCGCTTGGTGAGGCCCTCGACCTCGACGACTGTGTCGGTCATGGTCAGGACCTTCCACGGGCGCGGAGGTAGAGGCCGAAGCCTGCGATCATCAGCAGTTCGACCCCCACGCAGACCAGCAGGGCGACGGTCCGCGTACGGCCGCTGGTGAGTGCCGAGACGATGCCGGGGGCGGCCATGACGGCGACCAGCCAGCAGCCCGCGAGGGCCCACGGAAAGCCGCGGGAAGCAGCCTGGGACATGGAGGGAACTCTCCTTCGGTCGTGCGGGGTCCTGCGCTTCGGATCGAAGAGGGCGGCCCGGCGGTGCGATGCCGTCGGGGTGCGGCGACGGTTCCGTGCGCCGTGGCGGGCGCGGAACCGCCGGGGGTGCGGTGACGGAGTACGCCGCCGCACGCGCGGAGTCATCCGGCGCGTGCGGGGCATACTCGGAGATACGGGCACGGCGCGCCGCCGCCCCGGGCGCCCGGGCGCGGCGACGCGGCACGAGCCGCACGTACGATCTCGCCGGGGCCCTGTCCCGGATGCACCAGTCCTGCATCCGGAACAGGGACCCTTTGGCGTGCCGGACCGGTCAGGTCGCGACGACGACCGACGTGATGACCAGCGAGGCGTAGGTGGTGCTGACGGCCGCCGACACCCCGAAGCTGACCAGGAAGCTGTTCCACCAGTCGGGGGCGTCCATGCCCTCCAGCTCCTCCATGTCCAGTTCCTGCATGGCCAGTTCGAGGGCCGAGTTGTTGTTCTCCTGCATTGCTTTCACCTCAATCTCTGTGTGTACCGCGTGGGTTCGTGCCGGGGATCGCGCTCGGCCGGGGCGGCCCGGTGGGCCGGACCGGGGGAGCGGATCAGGTGGCCAGCGTGATCAGCGAGACGTAGGAAACGACCGCGCCCGCGCTGAGACCGCCGACGAAGCTGAGGACGTCGCTCCAGCCGAAGGGCGCGTCGAGCGCCTCCAGCTCCTGCATGTCCAGCTCGTGCGCCTCCAGCTCCTGAAGAGCCAGCTCCAGAGGGGCCTTGGTGTCCGTGTTCTGCATGGGTTCTCCTCCTTTCCGAGGTGTTGATCTCCTGGTGGTGCGTCCGCCGGCGGGTGCCGGCGGAAGTCTGTGGGTGAGGGGCCGCACCGCGGGGGCCGCCGGGGGCGGGGGCCGCGCCGCGGGGGCCGGTCCTCAGGACGGGACGGGGGTGCGGACCGCCTCCGTCAGGGCCGCGCGGACGTCGGCCAGGGCGAGCGCGCCGAGTGTCGGCAGCCCGTCGCCCCAGGCCCGCATGGTGGCGCGGGCCACCTCGGCGGTCCGCTCGGGCGTGGCACGGAGCTCGCGGGCGACGGACCAGTCGTCCAGCAGGGCGGTGATGCCCTCGACCGGGTCCTCGGGCGTCGGCACCGACCGCCCGTCCGCGACCGCCCGCCAGAGCCCGGCCAGCCGGGACGCCGAACCCCAGCGGGTGTCGCCGTCCGCGATCCGCCGCCACAGCGGCGGCAGCAGGGCGGCCGCGGCCGTCATCTTGCGGACCCCGAGCGCGGTGGAGAGCTCGTTGGCGAGGTACCAGCCCTTGCAGGCGGCGGGTTCCCGGCCCAGGTTGAGCCACTGCTGGTGGCTCAGCCCGCTCAGCTTGGCGATCTCCAGGCGCAGGGTGTCGTCTGCCCCGCCGCCGGTCGCCCGCGCCGCCGCCACCCGGTCGCCGAGCCCCACGAGGAGCCCCAGCAGCGTCCGGGCGAAGGCGTCCTCCACAGGCAGTTCCCGCAGGTCCCCGGCGTACATCCCGGAGAGCCGGAAGAAGACCTCCAGCACCCCCTCGGCGAGGAGTTCGAGGGGCAGCGTCCGGGTGGCCGCCGGATCGTAGACCGCCACCTCGGGCTGGAGCCCGTTGCCCAGCACCAGCCGCTTCCCGGTGGGCGTGGCCAGGCAGACCGCGCCGCTCAGCTCGCTGCCGGTGCCCACCGTGGTCGGTACGGAGACGAGCGGCAGGCGCGGTACCGAGCCCGCCGACAGCAGGATGAGCCCGCTGCGGTGCCGGACCGCCAGCCGGTCGCGCACGTCCGGGTCGGAGCGCAGCAGGACGGCGAGTTTCGCCTGGTCGAGGAGGGAGCCGCCGCCCACCGCGACCACCAGGTGGCTGTCGGCCAGTTGCCCGGCGAGTTCCTGGACACTGCGCAGGTCACCGGGGCCGGTGAGGACGGTCCGCTCGGTGTCCCAGCCCGCCCAGACCGCCCGCTCCCGCACCCGGGCCACCGCCTCGCCCTCGGCGACGGCCGCGTCCGCGAGGACGGTCAGCCGCCGGCCCCCGTGCAGGGGCAGCCACCGGGACAGGCCGTCCAGGCCGTACGCCACCCGGGTCATCGGGTGCCTGCTGAGACCCCAGACCGTCTCCATCAGACCGTCCCCGTCCCCGCCGCCGCGCCGACCGCCGCCGCGCCCGACGCGGTGTACGCGTCGATCCCGGCCTCGATGCGGAGCAGGAGTTCGTCGAGATCCTCGTCGGAGTAGGTCAGCGCGGGCAGGATCTGCACCCCGGACACGCTGGGGTGGACCAGGGCGCCCGCCCGCCGGACCGCCGCGACCAGCGCCGGCACCTCTTCCGGCGGCAACGGTGTGCCGCCGTCGTCCCCGGCGGAGAGCCGGATCGACCGGAAGCAGCCCGCTCCGGTGGTCGCGCTCACCCGGGGGTGGCGTGCCACCAGGGCGTCCAGCGCGGTGTCCAGCCGCGCCGAGAGGCGGCGGGCCGAGGCGACCGCGTCCAGCCGGCGCATCTCGGCGAGCGTCGCGGAGATCGCCGCGCAGGTCACCGGGGTGCCCGCCTGGGTCTCCCCGTGCACGAGCACGTCCCCGGTGGCGTCGAAGGGCTCGGCCACCGCACGGGAGACCAGCACCGCCGCGGCCGCGCTCGTACCGTTGGTCAGCCCCTTCGACGTGATCAGCACGTCCGGGGGAGCCGGCCACCGCTGGGAGGCGAACAGACTGCCGGTGCGCCCGAACCCGGTCGCCACCTCGTCGGCGACCAGCAGGAACCCGTACCGCTCGCGGAGCTCCAGCAGGGTGTCCACGTACTCGGGGGTCAGCACCACGGCACCCGTGCCGAGCACCGGCTCGACCACCACGGCGGCGATCTGCGTGCCCTGCCGGGCGGCCAGCGTACGGATCTCCTCCGGGGCGTTCGGCGACACGTGCCGCACCAGCCGCTGGTCGACCCCGTACACCGGCTGCCCCAGGTTCTCGCCGGTGAGCGCGAACCCGCCGAAGGTCAGCCCGTGGTAGCTGTCGCGGAGCCCCACGACCAGCTTGCGCTGCCCCTGGCCGCGCAGTGCGTGGTGGTGCCGCGCGAGCTTCATCACCAGGTCGTTGGCGGCGCCGCCGGAGGTGGAGAACAGCACGCGTGCGTACGTGTCCTCGCCGGCCGCCTCCACCAACTCCCGTGCCGCACGCCGGGCGTAGACGTTCTCGTAGCGGAAGACCGAGAGGTACGAGGCGTCCCGCAGCGCGGCGGAACAGGCCGCGGCGACCGCCTCGTTGCCGTAGCCGAGGTTCGCGTTCCACAGGCCGCTGGTGCCGCAGAGGAGCTCGCGGCCGTCCAGGAAGCGGACCCGCACCCCGTGCGCGGAGACCGTGCAGAGCTCGTCGTCGCCGTGCAGCGCGGGGGCCTGGAGCGAGGGCCAGAGTTCGTTTCCCATCACACGGCCTCCGCTTCCAGCAGGACGTCACGGTGTCTCGGACCACTCGCCGGAAGGGTGTGCCGGGCGGTGATCCGCAGCCCCGCACCGGCGAGTTCGCGCTCCAGCAGCAGGGCCGGGAGAACCCGGATCGACGTGGTGAGCACCTCGATCCGGTCGGCCGCGCCGGCCTCCGCGGCGGGCGGCAGGATCGTGACGCGCCGGGCGGCGGCGCCCTCGGGCCAGTGCTCGATCATCCGGTACCGCCGGCCGCTCGCGCCCTGCCCCTCGATGTCCAGGTCCGCCACATCGGCGGACCCGTCCGCCGGGTCCACCATGTCCACGGTGGAGAGCAGGAACCGTCCCTCCGGGGCGAGATGGGCCCGCACCGAGGCGAACAGCCCGGCCCGGCCCGCGTCGTCGAGCAGCGACACCGAGGTGGTGCCGAGCACCACCAGGCCGAAGGTGCGGCCCAGGTCAAAGGCGGCCATGTCGCCCTGTACGGGTACGCAGCGCGCCCGCGCCCCCGCCGGAACCGTCGCGAGGCGCTCCCGCAGCAGGTCCAGCATCTCGGCCTTCAGTTCCAGGGCCGTCACCTCGCGGCCCAGCGCGAGCAGTGGCAGGGTCAACCTGCCCGATCCGGAAGCGAGTTCCAGCACCGGACCGGTCGCGGCCCGCGCCACCCGCAGCACCTCGCGGATCTCGCTGGTGTCGGCCGCCGCGAGGTCGTGGTAGACGGGTGCGCCGACCGCGTCGTAGAGATCGTGCAGCACCACCCGGTCGCCGTAACCGGCCAGCACCTCACCGGCGAGTCCGGGCGGATACTGCTGAGTTGCCGCTGTCGCCGTCGCTGTGGTGGTCACGCTCCGGTCACCTCCGCCGGGGACGCGTCCGGCAGTGTCTCCGGTGCCTCCGCCGGCGTCTGAGGAAGCAGGGGGACGCCCCGCTCGGCGAAGAAGGCCAGCACCGCCGCGACGGCGACCGCGGTCAGCGGGGCCGGGGCGTCCGGGCCCGCCTCGGCGCGCGCGTGCTCCAGGGCCGTCTCGGCGGAGCCGTGCACCAGGAGCCGTTCGGCGACCTGGGCGGCGGGGCGGCCGAGCCGGAAGGTCCGGTCGTGCCCCGGCACCCGTACGTACGCGGCCTCCGGGGTCCAGGCCAGGAAGGGCGCGCGCGGGTCGTCGGCGTCGCGCGGTGCGCCCACCGGCTCCAGCGAGTCCACCAGCCGCCCGCCGAACCCGGAGACCCGCACATCGGTGACCCCGTGCACATGGAGGTCGCGCAGCACGTCCAGCGCGGCCATGTACCGCGCCAGCCAAGGGCGTTCGGCCGTCCGGGACGCGCGTACGTCCTCCGGTACGACGGCGGTGAGGGAGAGCGCGGCGCCGGTGGCGTCCTCGGCGGTGAGGGCGGCCCACCGGGCGTCCAGCGCGGCGGCACAGTCGCCCGCGGTGCCCAGCCGGGCGCCCAGCGGCGACACGGACACGCTGCCGTCGGCCGCCACCCAGAGCCTGGTGCCGGGGCCGTCGCCCGTCTCGCCGCTGCCCAGCGCGGGCAGATCCGCGAGCTGGACCGCGGGGCTCACCGCGAAGGCGGCGAACTCCCCCTCCAGCCGGGCCCGGTCGGCGTCCGAGAGGAACGCCTCGAAGTCCGCCTCACCCGCGACCCGGACCAGGGTGGTGCCCAGGAGCGACATGTACGGGCTGGTGCCGTAGTCCTGCACCTGGAGGAAGAGAGCGCCGCCGATCGAGGCGTCGCCGCCCGGCTCGCTGAGCGAACCCTCGAAGCCCACCACGACGGCGCCCGACTCGTGGGACGCACCGGAGGACTCCCCGGCCTCGTCCGCTTCCCCTGTTCCCGCCGGTACGAGCACCAGGGACCGGGGCCCGACCACGTCCGAGGCGAGCACGGCCGGCAGATGTGCGGCGTCCTCCAGGACGACGGTCGCCGTACCGCCCCCCGGGGCGTCGCCCAGCAGGCCGCGCCCGGTGACCCAGGACCGCAGATGCAGACCGGCACGGCCGATCAGAGCCTCATGCACGGGTTTCCCTCCGATCGGCGCCGACCGCCGTGAGAATCTTTTTCAGATCTTCCATGGCGGCCTTCGGGCCATAGAGATTGGCCACACCGGTCAGATTGAGGACGATTTCATCGACCCCGGCGAGGCGGTATTCATCGAGTTGTTTGACGACGCTTTCGATGTCCCCGTGAATGAAAGCACCGGCATCGGCCATGAGCCGTCCCGCCGATTTCGGGTCCATCGTCGAGTAGTCGATTCCCGCTTTACCCAGCATGTCGATGTAGTGCGGGGCCACCATGTGCCCGGAATTACTGGAGAGCACGAAATCGGATACGTCCCGCCCGGGGCGCTCCAGCGCCACGGGCACCATCGCCGTCACCGTCGGCTCCGGCCGGCCCGCCGAGTCGGCGCCTTCGCGCAGCGCGGGGCGCACCACCCCGTCCAGATAGGCGGCGGGCGTCAGCCACGTGACCGCCGCGTCGGCGACCTCGCCGGCCAGCCGCGCCATGCCGGGCCGCAGCACTCCGAGTCCGAGCCGGACCTCGGGGGCCATGACCGGTCCCATCTGCGCGTGGCAGCTGTAGAACTCGCCCTTCACCTCGACGGGGTCGCCGCCGAGCAGCCCGCGCACGATCGTCAGGTACTCCCGTACCGCGCCCAGCTGGCTGCGGTACGGCGTGCCGAGCAGGCTCTGCTGGAAGGTCTTGCCGCCGGGGCCGAAACCGGCCAGCACGCTCTCGCCGGTGGCCATCGCCAGGGACTTGACGAGATGCGCGGCCTCGAAGGGGTGCCGCAGGGGCATCAAGGTGACCCCGAGGCCCGTCGGAACCCGGAATCCCGCACCCGCCACGGCGGAGAAAGTCTGGAAAGGCTCCATCAGGAGACTCTGTCCCTGCCAGAGCCGCCGGGCCCCCGTCCATTCGACCAGGGCCGCATAAGGAAGCACCTGCTCGGTGCGTCGCGGCAGAAAAGGAATCAGTACGGAATAGTCCACGTTCTCTCGCCCCCCTTCGTAATGTGCTGGATAGTTTCACGGAGGCGGTGGTTCCGGGGAGGGGGTGTTGCTGCAGCTTCATGCATCGCCCCGCTGCAGCAAGCTGCATTTCCTTCTCCGGTGGTTTTTCCGCTGATCAGAGGGTGTGCGGACCGGATTGCGACGGGTTCCGGGGGCGGCCGTCGGCGGACCGTCCGCCTTCCGAGGCGGGCCGGGCGGGCCGGGCGGGCCGGGCTCCGGGGGCGCGGGCGGGTCAGGGCTCCCGGGTCCGGCCTCTCCGCCCCCGACGCCCGGTCCCGCACCCCGCCCTGTCGGTGACAAAATTGACGACAATTCTGTTGGCCGAGGTCGTGCCGGAAGGCGCCCGCCCGACCGGAACGGCCGGACACGGCCTAGATTGAGCGACGACAAGCACTCACCAGGGAGGGCACGAATGCCGAACGAAGCCAGTCCGGGCAGCGGGGAGCAGGCCAAGCAACTGGCCCTGTCCCGGCTCCGGCAGGCGATTCTGCGGGGCGAGATGGCACCGGCCCAGCGACTGGTGGAGAACGAGCTCGCCGAGCAGTTCGGTGTGACGCGGGCCAGCATCCGTGCGGCGCTGATCGACCTCGCCGCGGAGGGGCTCGTGGAGCGGATCCGTAACCGCGGGTCCCGGGTACGTGTGGTGACCGTGGAGGAGGCGGTGGCCATCACCGAGTGCCGCATGGCACTCGAAGGGCTGTGCGCGGCCAAGGCGGCGGTCCTGGCCACCGGGGCGCAGCGCGAGGAGCTGACCGCTCTGGGCGAGGCGATGGCCAAGGCGGTGGCGGAGGGCGATCCCCTCACCTACTCCGAGTTGAACCACCAACTGCACACCTGTGTGCGGGAGTTCTCGGGCCAGCGGACCGCCGTGGAGCTCCTGGAACGCCTCAATGGCCAACTGGTGCGCCACCAGTTCCAGTTGGCCTTGCGGCCCGGCCGCCCCCAGCAGTCCCTGAATGAGCACCTGGCCGTGATCGAGGCGATCGTGGCCGGGGAACCGCAGGCGGCCGAGGAGGCCGTCCGCGCCCATCTCAGCAGCGTGATCGACGTGTTGCGCGACTGACCCCGGACGGCGCGACCGGACCGGGTCGCGCGACCGGGCCGAGGCATCCGGCGGGACGGGAACGCGCCGGGGCCCACCCGAGCGCTGCGACGGGCAGGAGCGGGTCAGGAGCGGGGCAGGAGCGGGGTCAGGACCGGGTGATCCGGACCCGGTACTCCCCGTCGCCGTCCTCGCCGAGCACGGACACCCGGATGCCGTTGGCCCGGTCGGTGAAGGTCTCGCCCGGCTGGAACGGCGCGTCGGAGAGCTCGGCGTGCACATTGGGCCGCCGGGTGCAGCCGCCGCTGTCGTCGGTGCTGTCCGCGACGGAGACCGGCCCCTGGCCCGTCTCCACGTCAGAGTCCACCTGGTAGATCAGCACACCCGGCCGGCAGACCGCCTCGTCGTTCCCGGTGGGGGTGCGCACCTCGACGACGTACCCGGACTCCTCGCTCAGCGGTACGACCGCGAGCTTGGTGCCCCCGTCCGTTTCGAGCGGTTCGAGCCTCTCCTCGGTGGTTCCGGGTTCCGACGCGCAGGCGATCTGCCCGTTGTCGAGCCAGCCCAGCTTCCATTTGTGCCAGCCGAGGAAGTCGTTGTTGGCGCCCCAGTCCTCGGACATGATGTCCCAGTGCCCGACCGAGCCGCCGCCCTCCGCGGTGTAGAGGTCGGGCAGGCCGAAGACATGGCCGTTCTCGTGGGGGAGCACCCGGTAGCCGGTCCGGGCGTAGGAGCCCGAGCCGTCGTCCTGGCGGCTGTAGACGAACGAGGTGTTGGCCAGCGGCACTCCGTCGGCGCGCGGCGCCTCGTCGTTGTCGGGGAAGGTCACGGAGAGCACCGTGTCGAGGGCCGAGGGGCCCGCGTTCGGCGTGACCAGCACGTTGACCAGGTCGTACCGGGAGAAGTCCACCCGCGCGTCGGCGGCGTCGACGATGTCCGACACCAGCCGGCGGTAGCCGGGTTCGTACGGTGAACCGCGCTCTATCCCGTACTCCGCGAACGGCAGCGGCATCCGCAGCCAGCCCTTCACCGGCGCCTCGGGGACGTAGACGAGCCGTCCGTACGAGCTCCGGCGGAACCAGTCCGAGGTCTGCGGGAAGAACTCCGCCATCCGGTCCGCCGCACTCCCGCTGCCCGGCGCGTCCGGGAAGTCGATCATGAGGTTCAGGGCGTGCACCTTGCCGGTGGAGTGGACGTATCCCGGCGGCGTCGGCATGCCTTCCGACATCTGCACGCCCAGGGCGGCGGATATCCGGCACGGGCCGAGCGCGGACTCCCGGGTGAGGGAGGCGGGGCCCGCCGAGACCTGGTTCGCGTCGGGCAGGGCGGTGCTCGCGGAGGCCAGCGTGGCGATGACCAGGGCGGTGGCCCCCGCGAGTGCGAGCGGGCGGCGACAGCCGCGTATCCCTCGGCGAGGGTGCTGCATGGGCGCGCCTCCGGGGTACGCGGCAGTCGGCCGACCCGGACTGCGCTCTGGCGTCAGCCTCTGTCCGGCGGCCCCGGCCCGCTCGCTGGGTAAGCCGATCGGAGGGTTTTCCCCGCCCGGGCCAGGTGTGGCGCAGGTCACTTATTCGGGCGAAATAACCGGGGACCCCTTCCCCGTTTGTACGTGTGTCCCCGCGAAGTGGGGACGTGGTCCCCGGTTCGCGCCGGGAGGCCGCCCGTACTCGTACACGGAGAAGGTCCACGTCGTGGAGACCGTCGCTCGAACCGCACCGGAATGCCGGCGCCGTACGTCCCGCCCGCGGGCCGACGCGCTGCGCAACCGCGAGCGGATCGTCACGGCCGCCCGGGAGATGTTCGTCGAACTCGGGCCGGACGTGGCCCTCGACGACGTCGCCCGGAGGGCCGGCGTCGGCAACGCGACGCTCTACCGGCACTTCCCCGACCGGGCCGCACTGACCCACGAGGTCGTCCTCGCGGTCCTGTCCCGCACCGCCGACCGTGCCGAAGAGGCCATGGCCGAGGAGAGCGACACGTTCGACGCGCTCAGCCGCTTCGTGCACGCGGCGGCCGACGAACGGGTCGGGGCCCTGTGTCCCCTGCTCTCCGGTACGTTCGACAAAGCCCACCCCGAACTGCTCGCCGAGCGCCGGCACCTCGAAGAGGCCGTCGAAGAACTCGTGCGGCGGGCCATGACCTCCGGGCGGCTGCGCACCGACATCGCGGTCGGCGACCTGATGATCGCCCTCTCCCAGCTCACCCGGCCCCTCCCCGGCGTCGCGTGCGTGGAGATCGACCAGTTCGCCCACCGCCATCTCCAACTGTTCCTGGACGGACTGCGGACCCCGGCCCGCTCCGAACTCCCGGGTACGGCAGCGACCTTGGAGGACCTGCGGCGGCGCTAGCGCCACACGCACCCCCTCCGACCCGCTGACCCGCCCCCCCGATGCCCGAAGTTTTCCCGCTTCCCGACTTTTTTCCCCTGTTTCCTTCCGTTCTTCCCCGTATCTCCTTCCGCTTCCCACGGGACCGGCAACGTCGCCGGTGAGCGGGGCCGGGCCACACGGCCCGCACCCCGGGGGAGAGCGCCCGCTCGCGCGGCGCCGCTCCCCCCACCCGTGCCCGCCCGCCGCACCGGGCGCCCGACCGCCCGCCCGCGTCCCGTGGAGCCCGTCCGACAGCCGTTCCTGAACGATTCGTCTTCTTCACCCCTGTACGGGTGCGTTCGCGCGCGCCCGCCGAGTCCCGCGCGTGCACAGCGCGCACGTCCCACGCGTGCACCGCACGCCCGTTCCATGCCCGCACCGCACGCTCGTCCCGCACGTGCGGTGCACGAACCCTTCGCGATCGGCGGTCCCGCCGATCCCGCGCTTGTCCCGAGGTGGCTACTCCCATGTCCCAGACCCTGCCGAAGAACGCCGGAATCCCGGCTCCCGACCCCGGGCGGTGGAAGGCACTGGCCTTCATCGCCCTCGCCCAGCTGATGGTCGTGCTCGACGCGACCATCGTGAACATCGCGCTGCCCAAGGCGCAGGTGGACCTCGGCATCTCCGACGCCAACAAGCAGTGGGTCATCACCGCCTACGCCCTCGCCTTCGGCGGGCTGCTGCTCTTCGGCGGCCGGATCTCCGACCTGTTCGGCCGCAAGCGGACCTTCACCATCGGCCTGATCGGCTTCGCGCTGGCCTCCGCGCTCGGTGGCGCGGCCACCGGCCAGGGCCTGCTGTTCGGCTCCCGCGCACTCCAGGGCGTCTTCGGTGCGCTCCTCGCGCCCGCGGCCCTCTCGCTGCTCGCCGTGACGTTCACCGACGCCAAGGAGCGCGCCAAGGCGTTCGGCATATTCGGCGCCATCGCCGGTGGTGGCGGCGCGGTCGGCCTGCTGCTCGGCGGCTTCCTCACCGACTCGCTGAACTGGCGCTGGACCTTCTTCGTCAACATCCCGTTCGCGGTCGTCGCGGCGGTCGGCGCGTACTTCTTCATCCGTGAGCCCGCCGGTACGCGCAACCGCTCCTCGCTCGACATCCCGGGCGTGCTGCTCTCCACCCTCGGACTGGTCTCGCTCGTCTACGGCTTCACCCGCGCCGAGTCGGCCGGCTGGTCGGACGCGCTGACGGTCGGTTCGTTCGTCGCGGCCGTCGTGCTGCTCACCGCCTTCATCGTGGTCGAGTCGCGCGTGAAGTCGCCGCTGCTGCCGCTCCGGGTGCTCGCAGACCGCACCCGCGGTGGCATCTACCTCTCGCTGGGCCTCGCCATCATCGGCATGTTCGGCCTCTTCCTCTTCCTCACCTACTACCTCCAGGTGGTCAAGGGGTACAGCTCGCTCTCGACCGGCTTCGCCTTCCTGCCGATGGTCGCGGGCATGATCACGGGCTCCACGCAGATCGGCGCCCGTCTGATGACCCGCGTCGCGCCGCGCCTGCTGATGGGGCCGGGCTTCCTGCTCGCCGCCGTCGGCATGCTGCTGCTGACGCGCCTGGAGATCGGATCCTCGTACGCCGGTGTCATCCTGCCGGGCATGGTCCTGCTCGGCCTCGGCATGGGCACCGCGTTCATGCCGGCCATGTCGATGGCCACCCACGGCATCGAGCCGCGTGACGCGGGCGTCGCCTCCGCGATGGTCAACACCTCGCAGCAGGTCGGCGGTGCCATCGGTACCGCGCTGCTGAACACCATCGCCGCCAGCGCCACCACCGCGTTCATCGCCGACCACGCGGCGGGCGCCACCAACCCGAAGCTGCTCCAGCTCCAGGCCCTGGTCGACGGCTACACCAGCGCGATCTGGTGGGCGGTGGGCATCCTCGTCGTCGCCTCCGCCATCGCCTTCACCTTCATCAACGCCGGCAAGCCCAGCATGGGCCCGGTGAGCCAGGGCGGCGGCACGCGTGACGCCGAAGAGGACGAGATCAAGATCCCGGTGATCGCACACTGATCAGCTGAGCCGCTGATCGGTCGAGACGCCTGTCGGTCGAGACGCTGATAGGCCGAGACGCTGATCAGCTGATCAGTCGATCAGCGCCCGGCACTCCTGCCCCGGTCCCGCCGCTCCTGCGGCGGGACCGGGGCAGACCCGTATCCGCCCGCAGCCCTTACCCTCCCGCTGCCGCCGTCTCCGGGTCAGCGGAGCCAGGGCAGGTCCGCGTCCGAGCGGTCCGGCTGGAGCTCGGCGGCGAGGATCCCCATGATCTCCCCGAGCCCGCGCACCTGCTCGGGCGTGAGCCGGTCGAACACCGCCTGCCGGACGGCGGCGACATGGCCCGGCGCCGAGCGCCGCAGCATCGCGTGGCCCTCCTCGGTGAGCACCGCGTTCTGGCCGCGCTTGTCGGTCGGGCAGTCCTCCCGGCGCACCCAGCCGTTCTTCTCCAGCCGGGCGATGGCGTGCGAGAGGCGGGAGCGGGTGATCTTGGCGTCCTTCGCCAGCTCGGTCATCCTCAGCTGCCCCCCGGGCGACTGGGAGAGCTGGACGAGCAGGCCGTAGTAGAGGTGCGGCATGCCCGCGTCCCGCTGCAACTGGCGGTCGAGGTGGTCCTCCAGCAGCGTGGTGGTCTGGATGTAGGCACGCCAGACGCGCTGCTCGTCGTCGGTGAGCCACCGGGTGCCGGTCGTGGGTGCCGTGGTCATGAGCCCACTGTACGACTTTCCTTGAATGTTGAACTAGATCGCGTTACGGTCGTACCGACAAGAGCTTGAAGTTTCAAGGATGGGGAGCGTCATGACCACCACCGCCGAGCGCATGCCCGCTCTCTACCTCTCCCACGGCGCCCCGCCGCTCGCCGACGACCCGGTCTGGACCGGCGAGCTGGCCGCCTGGTCCGCCGACCTGCCCCGCCCCCGCGCGATCCTGATCGTCTCCGCCCACTGGGAGGAGGCCCCCCTCGCGATCGGCGCCACCACGACCGTGCCGCTCGTCTACGACTTCTGGGGCTTCCCCGAGCACTACTACCAGGTGGAGTACGCCGCCCCGGGCGCCCCGAAGCTGGCCGAGGACGTCCGCAAGCTGCTGCGCGCCGCGGGCACCCCGGTCCAGGACATCCCGGAGCGCGGCCTCGACCACGGGGCGTACGTCCCGCTGGTGGAGATGTTCCCCGGCGCCGACATCCCGGTCCTCCAGATCTCCATGCCCACCCTCGACCCGCGGAAGCTGATGGAGATCGGCCGCAAGCTCGCCCCGCTGCGCGACGAAGGCGTGCTGATCGTGGGCAGCGGCTTCTTCACCCACAACCTCGCCGCGCTCCGTCACACCGGGGGCGGCACCCCGGGCTGGTCGGCGGAGTTCGACGACTGGGGAAACCGGGCCCTGCAGGCGCAGGACATCGACGCGCTGCTCGACTTCGAACGGAAGTCCCCGGCCGGCCGCCTCGCCCACCCGCGTACCGAACATTTCGCGCCACTCTTCGTGACCCTGGGCGCCTCCGAGGACGAGCTCGACCGGGGCCGCAGCGTGATCGACGGCTTCTGGCTGGGGCTGGCCAAGCGCTCGGTCCAGTTCGGCTGAGGCCGGCGGCCGTACAGCCTTACAGGGGCTTCTCGAACCAGCTCACGTCCCAGTAGCGCCCGAACTTCCGCCCCACCTCGGTGTACGTGCCGAGCGGGCGGAAGCCGAAGGCCGCGTGGAGGCGCCCGGACGCCTCGTTCGGCTGTGTGATGCCCGCGTAGGCGCGGTGCAGGTCCTCCCCGGCCAGCGCCTCGAAGAGCGCCGCATACAGCAGGGTCCCGAGGCCCCGGCCCGTCGCGTCCGGCGCGCAGTAGACGCTGACCTCGACCGATGTCCCGTACGCCGCCTTGGGGCGGAACGCGCTGCTGGTGGCGTACCCCAGCACCCGGCTCCCGCCGGACGCTTCCGTACGGGTGTCCTCGGCGACGAGCAGGCGGTGGGGGCCGTGGACCGGGTGCGCGCGCAGCCAGGGCAGGCGCTCCTCGGGGGTGAGGGGGGTGACGTCGAATGTGAGCGCGGTCTCACGGACGTAATGGTTGTAGATGTCCGTGAGCGCTTCCAGATCACCCTCCGTACCGGGTCTGACCTGCGCGTCCGAGGGTATGCGAGACATCTGTCCTCCTGTCGGCGGCCGACAGGGTACTGCATGATCGCGAAACTGAAGCCGGTGCTGGGGAATTCTGTCCGGATTCCAGTCGTTGTTTCCATCGGATGCAGGGCACCCGAAAGGGTGTCGCGACCTACTCAGCAAGGGAGCACGCATGGCAACCCGTGCCGTCGCCCGTCGTTCGTCACCCACCGGTGGGACCGAACGGGCCCGCAGTGTTCGCGGTGGAAGCGGAGAGATCGCCGACCGCGACCTGGTCGGCATGTACCTCGACGAGATCGCGCGAACGCCCCTGCTCGACGCCGCCAAGGAGGTCGAGCTGTCGCAGACCATCGAGGCGGGTGTCTACGCCCGCAAGATCCTCGACGGTGAAGTGGAGAGCGACGCCGGTGGGGCGAAGCCCGAGGAACTGGAAGCGCTCTTCGCCGAGAGCGAGCGCGCCAAGGACGTCTTCATCCGCTCCAACCTCCGTCTCGTCGTCGCCGTGGCCCGTCGCTACCCCCGCGCGGGTCTGCCGCTGCTCGACCTGATCCAGGAAGGGAACGCCGGCCTGGTGCGCGCGGTCGAGAAGTTCGACTACGCCAAGGGCTTCAAGTTCTCCACGTACGCCACCTGGTGGATCCGCCAGGCCATCACCCGCTCGATAGCCGACCAGTCGCGCACGATCCGCCTCCCCGTCCACCTGGTGGAGGAGCTGGGCCGTATCCGCCGGGTCCAGCGCGAGTTCAACCGCGAGCACGGGCGCGACCCGGAGCACGCGGAGATCGCCGCGGAGCTGGGTTCCGACCCCGAGCGCGTGAGCAACGTCCTGGACTGGGCCCGCGACCCGGTCAGCCTCAACATGCCGGTCGACGACAACGGCGACACGCAATTCGGCGACCTGCTGGAGGACACCTCCGCGGTCTCTCCGGAGCAGTCCGTCATGTCGCTGCTGCGCAGCGAGGAGCTGGAGGAGCTGATCGGCAAGCTCGACCACCGCACCGCCTCCATCATCCGGATGCGGTACGGCATCGAGGACGGCCGTGAGCGGACGCTGACCGAAGTGGGCAAGGAACACGGTCTGACGCGTGAGCGGATCCGCCAGATCGAGAAGCACGCGTTGGTCGAATTGAAGCGAATGGCGCGCGACACGGGCTTTGACGCTGCGGCGTGAGCCAATAACCCGTAATCTCCCCATCAAGCCGGTTCGCACCGGCCCGACGACCGGTCTTCGCACCGGTCCCCTGAACCGAGTCCCGGCGCCCACCCCCCCCCGGCGTCGGGGCTCGCTCATGTCCGGGGTCGTGCGGGGGCGTGCCGGGGCCCACGCGGGGGGCATGCCGAGGTCATCGCGGGGGCGTGCCGGGGCCGGTTCTCCGGGCTTTCCCCGGTATCCGTTTGTGGGGCCGCCCCCGGCCCGCCCTCCCCGGCGCTCACCAGGGCTCATCAGATGCGGGCGCGGTGCTCCATGGCGTCGCGGGCGGTCTGCTCGTCGGTGTAGACCTCGCACATGTGACGGCCGTCCTCGGTCGCGGTGTGCTCGACCTCCCAGAGGCTGGTCTCGCTGCCGTCGAAGAGCAGGAACGCGTGCTCGTAGAGGGTGAACCCGGCGTCGTGGTCGCCCACCCGGAACTGCCGGCCGAAGATCTGGGTGATGTGGTGCGCGAAGGCCGAGCGCAGCAGCCGGGCCGTGGACCCGCCCGGGCGGTCCGGGTTCTCCGCGCGGCGCAGCACCCGTCGGGCGTGGTCGGCGCTGTTGTCCGGCGCGTACGTCCGCGGCCGGGGCCCCGGGGGAGCGGCCATCAGAGCGTTCAGGGTGTCCAGGTCGACGGTCGGCACGTCCTCGGCGAACGCCGGGGCGTCCGCGAACACGCCGGTGACCCGGGCGGCGGCGACGTGCGCGTCCGCCTCCTCGTCGTACAGCTCGTGCTCCCGGGCGGTGGGGGCGTCCCGGCCGCCGCCGTGCACCAGCTCCCAGAGGCTCAGTGCGCTGCCGTCGGCGAGCAGGTAGGTGTGGCGGTACGTCTCGCGGTGCAGCTCCGCGCTGTGGTGCGAGGAGTGCAGGGTGCTGCTGTGCGCGAGAGCCGTGCCGAGCCGCTCGACCGTGCCGTCGGGCAGGTCGAAGGAGTTGAGGGCCCGTCGCAGGAGTCGGTCGAGGTGCTGCTCGGTTGTCTCGTACGGATCGCTCATGGTGCTTTCTCCAGGCCGTTGCCGCATGTGACGTGGTGCGTGCTTAACGTAGTCCCTGGCTCCGACATCGTCGCCGGGGTTGGAAAAAACGTGGGACGGCAGCGGAAAGTTCCCGCCCCCACTCCGAATCTCCGCCGAACTGCCCGGCGGGCGGGGCGAGTCGGCGCCCGACCTCACGTCGACCCCCTTCGTGAAAGCTTTCACAAGCGCACGGGGGGCCAAGGTCCCACCTCTTTCCGCAGGCCGGACGGGGTGCGCCGGACCGGGCCCGCCGGCCGGCGGGACCTTCGTCCCGCCATTGGGGCCCAATGCGGCCCGCCGCGCCCGTGATTCCCCTGTCCAATGGACGGAACGAACCAGCAAGGGACAACGGTCCACGACGGATTCGGAAGGTGCGCGATGACGGTGACCGCGACGGAGACGCGGACGGACGGCGCGACGGAGAACGGCGCCTGGGACGGCTTCCGGGGCGGTCCGTGGCGTGACGCGGTGGACGTCCGTGACTTCGTCCAGCGGAACTACACCCCGTACGAGGGCGACGGCTCGTTCCTCGCGGGGCCCACCGCGCGCACCACCGCCGTCTGGGAGAAGCTCCTCGCGATGTTCCCCGAGGAGAACGCCCGGGGCGTGCACGACGTGGACGTGTCCACCCCGTCCCGCATCGACGCCTTCCGGCCCGGATACATCGACGCCGAGCGCGATCTGATCGTCGGCCTCCAGACCGACGCCCCGCTGAAGCGCGCCATCATGCCCAACGGCGGCTGGCGCATGGTCGAGAACGCCCTCGACGCCTACGGCCACCGGGCCGACCCCCGGGTCCGCGACGTCTACACCCACCTGCGCAAGACCCACAACGAGGGCGTCTTCGACGCGTACACCCCCGAGATCCGCGCCTGCCGCTCCTCCGGCATCATCACCGGCCTCCCGGACGCCTACGGCCGCGGCCGGATCATCGGCGACTACCGCCGCGTCGCCCTCTACGGCGTCGACCGGCTGATCGCCGCCAAGGAGGCCGAGAAGGCCGCGCTCGGCGAGGAGTGGGCGAGCGAGCACGTCATCCGGGACCGCGAGGAGACCGCCGAGCAGATCAAGGCGCTCCTCGAACTCAAGGCCATGGCGCAGTCGTACGGCCACGACATCTCCGGGCCCGCCCGCACCGGCCGGGAGGCCGTGCAGTGGCTCTACTTCGGCTACCTCGGCGCGGTGAAGGAGCAGAACGGCGCGGCCATGTCGATCGGCCGCATCGACAACTTCCTCGACGTCTACCTCCAGCGCGACCTCGCGCGTGGGGTGATCACCGAGGAGCGCGCCCAGGAGATCATCGACGACTTCGTCATCAAGCTCCGCATCGTGCGCTTCCTGCGCACCCCCGAGTACGACGAGCTCTACTCCGGCGACCCGACCTGGGTCACCTGGTCGATGGCCGGAATCGGCGAGGACGGGCGCCCACTCGTCTCGCGGACGACCTTCCGCGCCCTGCAGACCCTCTACAACCTGGGCCCGGCCCCCGAACCGAACCTCACGGTCTTCTGGTCGCCCCGACTGCCCCGGGGCTTCAAGGACTTCGCCTCCAGGACCGCCATCGACACCTCGGCGATCCAGTTCGAGTCGGACGAGCTGATGCGCCCGAAGTACGGCGACGACACGGCCATCGCCTGCTGCGTCTCCGCCATGGCGGTCGGCAAGCAGATGCAGTTCTTCGGCGCCCGCGTCAACGTCGCCAAGGCGCTGCTGTACGCGATCAACGGCGGCCGGGACGAGAAGAGCGGCAAGCTCGTGGTCGACGGCTTCGAGCCGCTCACCGGCGACCACCTCGACTACGAGACCCTGGCGCCCCGTTACGACGCGATGCTGGAGTGGCTGGCCAAGACGTACGTCCACGCGCTCAACGTCATCCACTACATGCACGACAAGTACGCCTACGAGCGCCTGGAGATGGCCCTCCACGACCGCGAGATCCTGCGGACGATGGCCTGCGGCATCGCCGGACTCTCGGTCGCCGCCGACTCCCTCTCGGCCGTGAAGCACGCCCGCGTCCGGATCGTCCGGGACGAGACCGGCCTCGCCGTCGACTACGAGATCGAGGGCGACTACCCGGCGTACGGCAACAACGACGACCGGGCCGACTCGATCGCCCGCGACCTCGTGCACGGCTTCATGGAGAAGATCCGCAAGCACCCCACCTACCGGGACGCGGTGCACACCCAGTCGGTGCTCACGATCACCTCGAACGTCGTGTACGGCAGGAAGACCGGCAACACGCCGGACGGCCGCCGCTCCGGCGAGCCGTTCGCACCCGGCGCCAACCCGATGAACGGCCGCGACGAGCACGGCTACATCGCCTCCGCCCTGTCGGTCGCGAAGCTGCCGTACGACGACGCCGAGGACGGCATCTCGCTGACCAACACCATCACCCCGGACGCCCTGGGCCGCACCGCCGAGGACCGGGTGGCCAACCTGGCCGGAGTGCTCGACGGGTTCATGGCGAGCGGCGGTTTCCACATGAACGTCAACGTGCTCGACAAGCACACCCTCCGGGACGCCATGGAACACCCGGAGAACTACCCGCAGCTCACCGTCCGGGTGTCCGGCTACGCCGTCAACTTCGTGCGGCTGACACGCGAGCAGCAGCTCGACGTCATCAACCGCACCTTCCACGGGGCGCTCTGACCCGCGCCCCACCCCGCCCGGGGCGTCACGCCCCGGGCCCCCGAACCGCGCGGCGCCGGGTGCTGCCCCCGACCCCGGCGCCGCGCGCCCCACGTCCACCGCCGCCCCGACCGGCCGCCCAGGAGGCCCGCCATGGTCCCGACCCTCGCCCCCAGCCCCGCCCCCAGCCCCGCGAACAGCCCCGCGACCGCCGCCCCGGCGCGGGTGGCGGGCCGCCGGCCGGTGTCCGGGTCGGTCCACTCCTGGGACCTCTCCACCGGGGTCGACGGGCCGGGCGCCCGCTTCGTCGCCTTCCTCGCCGGATGCCCGCTGGCCTGCCTGTACTGCCACAACCCCGACACCCTGCGGATGAGCAACGGCACCCGGACGACCGCCGACGCGCTGGTGGCGGAGGCCGCGAAGTACACCGGCTTCATCCGTGCCGCAGGCGGCGGCGCCACCGTCAGCGGCGGCGAACCGCTGCTCCAGCCGGCCTTCGCGGGTGAGCTCTTCCACCGCTTCAAGCACGAGCTGGGGCTGCACACCGCCCTGGACACCTCCGGGTTCCTGGGCGCCCGCGCCTCCGACGCGCTGCTGAGGGACGTCGACCTGGTCCTGCTCGACGTCAAATCCTGGGACCGGGCCACCTACCGCGAGGTCACCGGGCGCGACCTGGAACCGACCCTCGCGTTCGCCCGCCGCCTGGCCGACGCGGGCAAGGAGACGCACCTGCGCTTCGTGCTCGTACCGGGCCTCACCGACGCCCCGGACAACATCGACGGGGTCGCCGCCTTCGCCGCCTCCCTCGGCAACGTCTCCCGCGTCGACGTGCTGCCCTTCCACAAGCTGGGGGAGCAGAAGTGGGAGAGCCTCGGCAAGCCCTTCACCCTGCACGACACCCCCTCGCCCACCCCGGAGCAGGTGGCCTCCGCCCGCGCCGCCTTCGCCTCCCACGGGCTGCACGCGGTCTGACCGCCGGCAGGACCCTGAAGGCGCCGAGCGGCGGCCCGCGCCGCCATGCAGGGGATGCGCTCACCCAGGAGTGGCATAAAACAGGGTAAAAGTACCCATGGCTACCTACGGTGGTCGGGTGACCGAGCCCCCAGAAGCCTCCGCCGTACCACCCACGCCCGGTGATCCGACCTCCTCGTCCGGCGTCTCGGCGCGGGTGACCACCGAAGAGCCGGCCCCGTCCGGTCCGCGCAGGGCCCTGGCCAAGGCGGCGGACGCCCTTCCCCGGTCCGTCAACGCGCGGGCGACGCTGGTCGGCGCGGCCGTCTCGGCCCTGCTGATCCTCGCGATCGTCCTCGGCAGCCGGCTGCTGGTGAACTTCGACTCCGCCCTGCTGTCCTACGCCGTCGCCAGCGTCTTCCTGGCCTTCGGCGTCGCCTACCGCTACACGGTCTGGATCTCCGCCCCCGGCGCCGCGCGCCTCTTCAAGCAGGGCTGGCGCAGCCTGTTCTCCGCCGAGAACTTCCGCAGGACCCCCACCGCCCTGCCGAAGATGATCGCCACCTACCTCGGCTTCCAGAAGTTCCTCGGCGCCCGCTCGCACGCCCGCTGGGCCGCCCACCAGCTGATCTTCTGGGGCTGCATCCTGGCCGCCCTGATCACCTTCCCGCTGACCTGGGGCTGGTTCACCTTCACCTCGGGGACCGGGTCGGGCCCCGGGTACGAGATGCGGATCTGGGGCTTCAAGATCCTCGGCTTCGACTCGATCAGCTTCATCGGCTGGGTGATGTTCCACGGCCTGGACCTCGCGGCCGTCCTCGTCATCCCCGGCGCCTCGTACTTCCTCTGGCGCCGGATGAAGGACCGCGGCGCAGGCACCGGCCAGCGCTTCGGCTACGACCTGATCCCGCTGATCGCGCTGATCGTCATCTCCGTCACCGGGCTGCTGCTCACCTTCTCGTCGATCTTCCTGCACGGCGGAGGCTACGAGTTCCTCGCCGTGCTCCACATGGTCGCCGTGGTCTTCACCCTCATCTACATCCCGTTCGGGAAGTTCTTCCACATCGTCCAGCGCCCGGCCGCCGTCGGCATGCAGCTGTTCAAGTACACCGCCCGCCAGGACGACGAGGTCTTCGCCTGCCGCCGCTGCGGACAGCCCATCGACACCGAGCCCTACGTCGAGAACCTCCGCGGCACCATGCGCGACCTGCGGCTCGACTTCGACGAGTGGGCCGAGTACTGCCCGCGCTGCAAGCGGGTGCTGCGCGGCAGCGCCTACCTCACCCATGTGAAGAAGGGCTTCAAGTGACCGCGGACCCGCGCGCAGCCGACCACGGCGGGGGCGCCTCGCCCGCCCCGTCCGACCACCGCGCCGCCGTTCCCCTCGACCCCTCCCTCGCCCCGCCCGGCACCCGCGCGTTCCGCGACGCCGGAGGCATCCCCGCCGACCAGTGGCACGCCGACCAGGACGGCGAGACCCTCGTCCCCACCCACTGCTGCTTCTGCGGCGTCCAGTGCGGGATGTACCTGCGGGTCGACCGGGGCGGCAAGGTCTTCGGCGTCGAACCCCGCAACCACGACATCAACCGGATGCGGCTCTGCCCCAAGGGCATCAACGCCTACCAGCAGGTCAACCACCCCGACCGGCTCACCGCCCCGCTGATGCGCCGCTCGCGCGACGAGGAGTTCGCCGAGGTCTCCTGGGACGAGGCGCTCGACTTCACCGTCTCCGAGATCCGCCGCATCCAGGAGATGTACGGGAAGGACGCGTTCGGCCTCCTCGGCGGCGCCAGCCTCTTCTCCGAGAAGACCTACCTGGTCGGCAAGTTCGCCCGGGTCGCGCTCAGGACCAAACACGTCGACTACAACGGCCGGCTCTGCATGGTCAGCGCCGCCGGGGCCAACAAACTCGCCTTCGGCATCGACCGGGCCGGCAACCCCTTCTCCGACATCCTGCTCACCGACTGCCTGCTCATCGCCGGATCCAACGTCGGCGAGTGCTTCCCGGTGCTGACCCAGTACGTCTGGGGAGCCCGGGACCGGGGCGCCTCCCTCATCGTCGTCGACCCGCGCGAGACCGCCATCGCCCGCACCGCCGACATCCACGTGGCGCTCAAGCCCGGCACCGACTCGGCGTTCTTCAACTCCCTGCTCTGCGTAATCGTCGAGGAAGGGCTCACCGACGAGGCGTACCTCGCCGAGCACACCACCGGCTGGGAGGAGGTGAAGGCCAAGGCGCTGGAGTACCCGCCGTCCCGCGCGGCCCAGATCTGCGGCGTACCCGCAGAACAGATCGTCCAGGTCGCCCGGACCTTCGCCCGCGCCCCCAAGGCCATGGCCTGGCACGCCCGGGGCATCGAGCACCACTCGCAGGGCGTCGAGAACTGCCTCACCGTGATCAACCTCTGCGCCGCCACCGGCCACATCGGCAAACCCGGCGCCGGATACGGAACCCTCACCGGCCAGGGCAACGGCCAGGGCGGCCGGGAACACGGCCAGAAGGCCGACCTGCTGCCCGGCGGACGCTCCATCCTCAACGAGGAGCACCGCCGCCAGATCTGCGAGATCTGGGGCATCGAGGAGTCCGAACTCCCCACCGCCGGAACCTCCATGATGGAGATGGTCTGGCAGATGCAGCGCCGTGAGATCCGCGGCCTGATCGGGATCTGCAACAACCCCTTCGTCTCCCTCCCGAACTACCGGGTGGTCAAGGAGGGGTACGACGCCACCGAGTTCCACGCCCAGTTCGACTTCTTCCTCTCCGAGACCGCCGCCAACGCCCACGTGGTCTTCCCCGTCACCACCTGGGCCGAGGACGACGGCGTGATGGCCAACGCGGAGGCCCGCGTCGTCAAGCACAACAAGGCCCAGGAACCGCCCCCCGGCGTACGCACCGACACCTGGGTGATGTGCGAACTCGCCCGGCGCCTCGGAGCCGGCGACAAGTTCGCCTTCGCCGACTCGCGCGAGGTCTTCGAGGAGCTGCGCACCGCCTCCCGGGGCACCGTCATCGACTACTACGGCATCACCTACGAGCGGCTGGAGGAGACCGGAGGCATCGCCTGGCCCTGCCCCACCACCGACCACCCCGGCACCCCGCGCCTCTTCGAGGACGGCCGGACCTATCACGAGGACGGCAGGATCCACCTCCAGGCCGTCGAGTGGCACCTGCCGATGGATCCGTACAGCGACGAGTTCCCGATGTCCCTGACCACCGGGCGCACCGTCGCGCACTTCCTCTCCGGCAACCAGACCCGCAGGCTGGGTGCCCTCGTGGAGCAGACGCCCCGCCCGTGGGCGGAGGTCCACCCGTCCCACGGCTTCCGCACCGGCGAACCCGTACGGGTCGTCACCCGGCGCGGCAGCGAGGTCTTCCCCGCCCTCGTCACCGAGGCGATCCGGCCCGACACGATCTTCGTGCCGTACCACTGGCCGGTGCCCACCGCCGCCAACGCGCTCACCATCGACGCGCTCGACCCCCGATCGAAGATCCCCGAGTACAAGGTGTGCGCCTGCCGCATCGAGCACGCGGCCGAGCTCGACATCGTGCCCTCGCCGCCCGTCGCACCCGGGCACGTCGCGTACCCGGAGACCCAGGTCTCCCGGACCGATCCGCTGCCCCCCACGTCCCCGCAGGGCCGTGGCACCTCGGAGAGGAGCTGATGCCCCGTGATGGGCAGAACGATCTTCATCGATCCCGGCCGCTGCATCGGCTGCCAGGCCTGTGTCTCCGCCTGCCGCGAATGCGACTCGCACCGCGGCAAATCGATGATCCACCTCGACTACACCGATGAGGGCCAGTCCGTCGCCTCCCTTCCGACCGTCTGCATGCACTGTGAGGACCCCGTCGCCCCGTGCGCCGAGGTCTGCCCCGCCGACGCCATCCTCGTGACGGCCGACGGCGTGGTGCAGCAGGCCGACACCACCCGCTGCATCGGCTGCGCCAACTGCGTCAACGCCTGCCCCTTCGGCGTACCCAAGATCGACCTCGAAGCGAAGCTCCAGCTGAAGTGCAACCTCTGCTACGACCGCACCGCCTACGGCCTCGCCCCCATGTGCGCCACCGTCTGCCCCACCGGCGCCCTCTTCTACGGAACCGTCGAGGAGCTCCAGGCGGAGCGCCCCGGGGTCCAGGTCGCCGACACCTTCGTGTTCGGGTCGACCGAGGTACGTACCGGGGTCGCCATGGTCGTCCCCGCGGACAAGGTCCAGTGGCCCGTCCCCGGCGGGCTCCCCGTCGTCGAGATCAACGGTAAGGACGTCCGCCGATGAGCGTCACCGAACAGCCCCCGGGCAACGAACGGCCGCCCGCCGGCGGCGACCCCCGCGAAGCCCTGCACGACCGGATCTCCGCCGACGCCCTCACCACCCGCCGCGACTACCTCCGGATCGTCACCACCGTCTCCGGCGGACTCGCCGTCGGCGGCATCGGGGTGGCCGCCGGCATCCTGCACCGCCACGGCGACACCGACGACGGGAAGCCGGCCCGGCCCAAGAGGATCGCCTCCCAGCTCCTCCCCGGCGAGTCCCTCGCCTTCCGCTACCCGGGCGAGGAGGACCGCGCGGTGGCCGTACGGCTCGACGACGGCACCCTCGTCGGTTACTCCGCCATCTGCACCCATCTCGCCTGCGCCGTGCTGTGGCGGAAGGACCGGGGTATCGAGGGCGAGCTGTACTGCCCCTGCCACGAGGGCGTCTTCGACGCGCGCACCGGCGAGGTCACGGCCGGTCCGCCGCCGCGCGGGCTGCCCAAGGTGGTCGTCACCGAAGAGGCCGACGGCAGCGTGTGGGCGATCGGCACGACCCGCTCCGGCGAGTCCATCGAGGAGGGCGTCTGCCGCCAGCTGGAGGAGACCAACCCCGGTCTGGCCGGCCGCCTCGACTGCCCCGGCACCACCGACGGCGTCGAGGCACCGGGCCGCAGCGGGAGCGGCAGCGGCGAGGCGCCCGCCCGTACCGGCACCGCGTCCGCGCACCGCGCCGGATCGGGCGGGGACGCGGGACGGGCCGCGGGGAGAGGCGCGGGGCAGGGCGCTGGGCAGGGCGCGGGCCGGGGAGGTGACCCGGCATGACGGAGGAACAGCCGCCGCCCGAGGTCCCGGCCTACCCCGACTACCACCCGGGGAGCGCCCGGCCCGAACTCAACCGGCCGGTCAAGGAGCGCTATCCGCAGATCCGCCCCACCAGCGGCTACGGCGACCCCCGCGTCCGGCACACCGGCCCCGGGCCCGGAGCGGGCACCGACCAGGAGCCGGAGCGGTCCGCCAAACTGACCGCCCGCCTGGTACTGGCGATGACCGTGGTCGTCGGCCAGCTCTGGGGGCTGCTGGTGATCATCGACGAGTGGATGGAGGGCAACACCGGCACCGCCTGGTGGGGCGCCGGCTTCCTCTGCCTGTCGTTCCTGGTGGTCCTCGGACTGTGGTGGCTGGACCCGAAGGACCGCTGACCGCCCCGGCCCCGCCGGACCGCCGCCGGGAGACGCGCCCGTACGGTCCGGCGGGGCGCCCTCCGTACGCGAGGGCCGTGCGGCCTCCGTACGGGAGGGCCCGGCGCCCTCCGTACGGGCGGGCCGGGCCGGTGGCGGGGCGGTCGTACCCTGGAGGCATGAGCACCGCCCCCGCCCCCGGACCCGGCGAGCCGCACCCGGAGCCGCAGGCCGCACCGCAGCCGACCGCGCCGGAGCAGGCCGCATCCCAGCAGACGGCACCCCAGCAGGCCGCGCCGGAGCAGCCCAGGCCGCGGCCGAAACTGCACTTCGGCGATCCGCTGGACCAGCAGTCGTCCGACGACACGGACCAGGGCTGGGGAGAGCGACCCGCCACCGGGGGCAGCGCCGCCGACCTCGCCCGCTTCCTCGACGAGAAGCCCCCGCACCACATCTGAGCCGCCCGTCCGGCACCTCGTTCGGCACCCCGCAGGGTCGCGTGCGGGCAGGAGCCGTGTCGTCACGCATCGGACACCGCCACCAGCAGCTCGCCCGACGCGTGGGCTCCCGCCAGGGCCACGGCCGTCTCGCGGGACACCGACAGCATCACCAGCGCGCCCCCGCCCGGATCGCCCCCGCCCGGATCGCCCGTGCCCGAGGGCGGCGGCCAGTCGGTCGTCGCCGCCTCCGGCCCGGGTACGCCCCCGGCGGGCGCGCCCGGAACGCGGGTGACCCGCACATCGCGCGCCACCACCCGCGCATCGCCTCCGGACGCCGGAGCGGAGATCACGTCCACCCGGTCGCCGGGGCGCAACAGACGCACTGTCGCCGCGTCGGCGATCCGCACCGGCGCCGACACCAGGCGCACCGGCGGCCGCGCACGCTCCGGGCCGGCCACCCCCGCCGCCCTGCCCTCCGCCGCGCCGAGCCCCGACGCGGCGAGAGCGGCTGCCGCCAGCGCGAAGCCGGCCGCCAGGGCGCGCTGTCGGCCGTACAGCGCGCGCCGGAAACGCAGCGCGCCGCCACCGCCCCGCACCCGCAGCGGCGCGAATTCCGGGACCGCGCACCGGGGCGGCACGGGCGACGGGAGCCGGACCGTCCCACCGGGGCGCGCCCACCCGGGGGCGGGCCCCGGTGGGGTGTACGTGTACGAAGCCGAGGGGCCGTGCCCCGCCCCGGAAACGGAGCCGGAGCCGGAACTGGAACCGGGACCGGAACCCGAGCCGGGCTCGGCGCTCCGGTCGAAGGAGGGACGGGTCGTCGCGTTCGTGAACATGGCGCCACCTGGTCGTGCGTGCGGAAGTCCGCCGGATGCCCCGGTCGGACCCCCTCACGATCCCCCGTGCGCACCGATCCCGCCGGGGCCTGTGGACGGTCCACCGGTTGTGGACAACTCCGCCACCCGCAGGGGTGAAACAGGCTGCCGTGCCGGCCTCCGCAGGCCCGGAATCCGCCCTACGGCAGCACGATCCCCGTGTCGATCCCGTCCAGCGCCCGCGTGCACACGCAGTCGCGGCTCTCCTCGGCGGGCAGCAGGGCCACCGCCTCGAAGAGCACCGAACGCAGCCGGTCCACGTTGTCGGCGAACACCCGGAGGACCTCCTCGTGGGAGACGCCCTCGCCCGCCTCGGCCCCCGCGTCCAGGTCCGTGACCAGGGTCATCGTGGAGTAGCAGAGACCCAGTTCGCGGGCGAGCACCGCCTCGGGGTGGCCCGTCATCCCCACCACGGACCAGCCCATCGCGGCGTGCCAGCGCGATTCCGCGCGGGTCGAGAAGCGCGGCCCCTCGACCACCACCAGCGTGCCGCCGTCCACCGCGTCCCAGTCACGGCCGCGCGCGGCGGCGAGCGCGGCCGCGCGCCCCCGGGGGCAGTACGGGTCGGCGAATCCGAGGTGCACCACGTTCGGCACCGTGCCGTCGGGCAGCGGTTCGCCGTCGTAGTAGGTCTGGGTGCGCGCCTTGGTGCGGTCGACCAGCTGGTCCGGGACGAGCAGCGTGCCCGGTCCGTACTCGGGCCGCAGCCCGCCGACCGCGCACGGGCCGAGGACCTGGCTCACACCGAGGGATCGGAGCGCCCACAGGTTGGCGCGGTAGTTGATGCGGTGCGGCGGAAGGTGGTGGCCGCGCCCGTGCCGGGGCAGGAAGGCGACCCGGCGCCCGGCGATCTCGCCGAGGAAGACGGAGTCGCTGGGGTCCCCGTACGGCGTCTTCACCTGGACCTCGGTGACGTCGTCCAGGAAGGAGTAGAAGCCCGAACCCCCGATGACACCGATCTCCGCGCCGGCCCCGGAGGCCCCGCCCGCACCCGCCGCTGCCGCCGAACCCGTATCCGTACCAGCGCTCATGACGTCCCCCCGGTCCCGCGCGTCCCCGCGTCCGTGATCGTGCCTGCGTTCACCATGCGGTCAGGCTATCGGGGGCGGCAAGGGGCATGGGGGGACAGCACAAGGACTCCGCCGAGGTGATCGGCGGAGTCCCGGTGAAGCTGTGTCAGCGGTCGAGCCGTGACAGCGGTCCAACCGTGTCAGCGGTCGAGCCGCGTACGTGATGACGCCGCTACGCGTCGAAACGGTGGTGCGAGGTCCGGCCGGCTGCCTCAGGCGGCCGAGCCGCTCGACGAGGTCGAGGCGGACGACGAACCGGCCGACGACGAGGCCGAAGCGGTGGACGCCGAAGACGACGAGCCCGAGCCCGAGTCCGACGTCGAGGACGACTTCGAAGCGGAGTCGGACGACTTGGTGGACGGCGAAGCAGGCGTGCTGCTCGACGACGATCCACGGCTGTCGTTCCGGTAGAAACCGGAACCCTTGAAGACGATGCCGACCGCGGAGAACACCTTCTTGAGGCGTCCATTGCAGTTCGGGCACACGGTCAAGGCGTCATCGGTGAACTTCTGCACCGCCTCAAGGCCTTCGCCACATTCGGTGCACTGGTACTGATAGGTCGGCACTTGCTCCTCCTGGCACTCTCACTCAGTGAGTGCTAACGACGTTCCATACTGACGTATTCCGTGGAATCAGTCCACCGTGGCCGGCTCCCGGTGACCGATCCCACGTGCCACGGTCCGCCCGGACACGGCCGGAAGAAGCCGTGAACGCAGGGCCAGCAGAGTCGCCAGCGCGAGCACCGTGGCCACCAGCGGTACGACGAATCCGCTGCTCGCGCCCCGTGCGTCGGCGAGTCGGCCGGCCACCGTGACGGCCGCCGCCTGCCCCAGGGCCACCGCACCGGTCAGCCAGGTGAAGGCCTCGGTCCGGGCGGAGGGCGGGACCAGGGCGTCGACCAGGGTGTACCCGCTGATCAGCGCGGGCGCGATGGAGAGGCCGACCAGGAAGCCGAGCCCGGCCATCAGCGGCGCGGAGTGCACCGCCCAGAGCACGGACGCGGTCAGGGCCAGGGCGGTGTACCCGACGATCAGCCGGCGGCGGGGGCCGTGCTTCCACGCGACGGCGCCGCAGACGATTCCGGCCAGCATGTTGCCGGAGGCGAAGACCCCGTACAGCAGGCCGTTCACCCCGGGGTGGCCGATCTCCTCGGCGAACGCGGTCAGTGAGACCTGCATGCCGCCGAAGACCGCGCCGATGCCCAGGAAGGTGACCGCGAGCACCCGGACACCGGGGACGGCGAGGGCCGAGGTACGGGGCGCGGAGTCCGCGGCGGGGGAGTGCGGTGCGGGCTGGGTGGAGTGCTGCGCCGCGAAGAGCACCCCGCCGAGCAGGGTCAGCGCCGCCTCGGTGATCAGACCGGCCGCCGGGTGCACGCCGGTGCAGAGCGCGGTGGTGAGCACCGGCCCCAGCACGAAGGTGAACTCGTCGGTCACCGACTCGAACGCGGCGGCGGTTGCCATCAGCGGGGAGGCCGGGCGGCCTGGCGCGGCCCCCAGCAGAGCCGCCCAACGGGCGCGCACCATGGGGCCGATCTGCGGGATCGAGGCACCGGTCGGTACGGCGGCGGCGAAGAGCGCCCACAGGGGGGTGTGCGCCAGCGCGAGCGCCGTGAGCGCGCCCACCGACACCGCGTGCACCAGTACGCCGGGCAGCAGCACGGGCCGCTGCCCGAACCGGTCCGCCAGCCGGCCGCTCTGCGGGGCGAACAGGGCCATCGAGACGCCGGAGACCGCCGCGACGGCGCCCGCGCTGCCGTAGGAGCCGGTGGTGTGCTGGACGAGCAGGACGATGCCGATGGTCAGCATCGCGAAGGGCTGCCGGGCGGCGAAGCCCGGGAGCAGGAAGGTCCACGCACCGGGGGTGCGCAGCAGTTGTCCGTATCCGGGACGGACGGGGACCGTGGACGCCACGGCCGTGCCTTTCTGCCGCCTGGTGGCACCGCGCCCGGGACGCCGTGGAGGCGTACGGGGGCTGCCGAGAGCTGTCCTCTTCGCGCGGAACTGCGGTAGATGCCGGGCGTCCCGCTCAAGGAGTGCGGAGCGACGCCACGACCGCCATACGGTCGCGCCAGCTCTGCATCAGACAGAGTTGGTCGATCAGATCGGCCTCATGTTACAGCCGGAAGTCGTGGCAGTGCGGGGTCCGGGACGGGAAAAGGGAAGCCGGGCGTCGGCCCCGCCCGGTCGTATACGGTCCGGCGCGACCCGCGACCCGCGACCCGCGACCCGCGACCCGCGACCCGCGACCCGCGACCCGCGACCCGCGACCCGCGACCCGCGAGCACGCCCCGAGCCCCGGGTGCCAGGGGCCCCGTGCCCACGCCCGCGCCGGTCAGCGTCGGGCGGTCGGCCCGTCCGAGCGGTTCCCGGCCCCCGGCCGCTCCCCGCCCCCGTGACGGTCCTCGCCGTCCCGGCCGTCGGTGCGTTCCGGAGGAGCCGGGCGTTCCGGCGGTGCGGGGCGTTCCGGAGGCGCCGGGCGGTCACCCGCGGGTGCCGGGCGCTCCCGGTCACCCGCGGGCGCCGCCTTCGAGGAGCGCCCGCCCGTTCCCGTCCGCCCGTCCGTTCCCGTCCGCCCGCTCTTCTCAGTCCGCCCACGCTCATCCCGCCCCGACCCGTCCGCCGCACGCGCACCGTCAGCCGCACGCGTACCGTCCGACGCGCGGGAGGCGCCCGCCGCGCGGGCCGCCGCCGCGCTGCCGCGCCGGGCCTTCGGCGTGGGTCCGGGTGCGTCCGCCGCGCCGCTGAGCCGCTGCATGGTGTGGGCGAGCCGGTCCAGGTGGGTGGCGCGGGCGAGGCGGGCCACGGCGTCGTCGTCCGCCGGGCCGCCGGGGCGCTGCCCCGCGTGCAGCCAGCCGGCCAGCTTGCCGCCCTCGCCGACCGCCCGCAGCCGGGCCTCGGTCGCGTCGCGCACCGGGTCGGTGGCGACCACCAGGAGTTCGTCGCCGCGCCGCAGCACGGTCGCGGGGGCGGGGACGAAGCTCGTACCGTCCCGGACCACCAGGGTGACGGCGGAGCCGGCCGGGAGGCGGAGCTCGCCCACCTCCACGCCGTGCATCCGCGACTTCGCGGGGATCGCGACGGAGAGCAGATGGCCGCGCAGCCGTTCCAGGGGCGCGGACTCGATGCCCAGGTCGGCGGCTTCGGAGGGGTCCTCGGCGATCTTCAGCGCCTTGGCGAGCCAGGGCAGCGTCGGCCCCTGGATCAGCGTGTAGACGATGACCAGCACGAAGACGATGTTGAAGACCCGGGTGGAGCCGTCGATGCCGGCCACCATCGGGATGGTGGCGAGGATGATGGGGACGGCGCCGCGCAGCCCCGCCCAGGACATCAGGGTTTTTTCGCGCTTGGGCAGCCGGAAGGGCGCCAGGCTCAGGAAGACCGAGAGCGGCCGGGCCACGACGGTGAGCACCAGGCCCACGACGACCGCGGGCCAGAAGTCGTCGAGCAGGTCGTGCGGGGTGACGAGCAGGCCGAGCAGGACGAACATGCCGATCTGGGCGAGCCAGCCGAGCCCGTCGGCGAAGCCCCGGGTGGCCGGCCAGTGCGGCAGCTTGGAGTTGCCGAGGACCATGGCGGCCAGGTAGACGGCGAGGAACCCGCTGCCGTGCGCGATGGCGCCCTCCGCGTACGCGGTGACCGCGATGGCCATCACGGCGATCGGGTAGAGGCCGGAGGCGGGCAGCGCCACATGGCGCAGCGCGTAGGCGCCGAGCCAGCCGGCGGCGAGGCCGATGGCCGCGCCGATGGCGAGTTCGAGGGCTATCTCGCCGACCAGGACGTACCAGTGCTCGACCGGCCCGATCGTGGAGAACGCGAGGACGAGGATGACCACCGGGGCGTCGTTGAAGCCGGACTCGGCCTCCAGCACGCCGGTGATCCGCGAGGGAAGCGGCACCTTGCGGAGTACGGAGAAGACGGCGGCGGCGTCCGTGGAGGAGACCACCGCGCCGATGATGAGCGCCTGCTTCCACTCCAGCCCGACGAGGTAGTGCGCCCCCGCCGCCGTGACGCCCACGCTGACGCCCACGCCCACGGTCGAGAGCACGGCCGCCGCCGGGAGCGCGGGCCTGACCTCTTTCCACTTCGTGCCCAGTCCGCCCTCGGCGAGGATCACGACCAGGGCGGCGTAGCCGATCACCTGGGTGAGTTCCGCGTTGTCGAACTGGACGTCGAAGATGCCGTCCTGTCCCAGCGCGATGCCGATGCCGAGGTACAGGAGCAGGCTGGGAAGCCCGCTGCGCGAGGAGATCCGTACCGCCGCCACCGCGACGAGCAGAACGAGCGACGAGACCAGCAGGAGTTCGTTGAGCGTGTGGACAGTCAGGGCGAGTTTCCTTCCCCGCGTGGACCGACGGGCAGGTTCCCGGCGACCAGGTACTTCGTTACCTTACCTAATCTTTAACGCTTTCTTGACGCCTTCGAGTATGTGTACGACCTGTGTGCGGATGGCCGCAGCCCCCTACCGCGTCCGAGTCGGATCGGCGCTGCGCCTATGGTTGCCCTTGCACTCCCAGGACCACCCTGCCCCTCGAAGGACAGCGATGCCCGCCAACACAACCGTCTCTGCCGGTCCTTCCGCTGCGAAGAAAACCGGCAGGAAGAAGGGGCGACGCGCCCGCCTGATCGTGATCGTCCTGGTCCTGGCGCTGGTCGCGGGTGTCGGGTACGGCGCGTACTGGTCCGTCGCCACGGTCCGGGCCTCGTACCCGCAGACCACCGGAACGATCGAGCTCCCGGGCCTGACCGGAGACGTCGAGGTCAAACGCGACGACTACGGCATCCCCCAGGTCTACGCGGACACCGACGCCGACCTCTTCCGCGCCCAGGGCTACGTCCAGGCACAGGACCGCTTCTACGAGATGGACGTCCGCCGTCACATGACGGCCGGGCGGCTCTCCGAGATGTTCGGATCCAGCCAGGTCGAGACCGACTCCTTCCTCCGCACGCTCGGCTGGCGGAAGGTCGCGCAGGAGGAGTACGACAAGGTCCTCAGCGCCGACACCAAGAAGAACCTCCAGGCGTACGCCGACGGCGTCAACGCGTACCTGAAGGGCAAGGACGGGAAGGACATCTCCGTCGAGTACGCGGCGCTCAACCTGACCAACGACTACAAGCCCACCGAGTGGACCCCGGTCGACTCGGTCGCGTGGCTGAAGGCGATGGCCTGGGACCTGCGCGGCAACATGCAGGATGAGATCGACCGCTCGCTGATGACCAGCAGGCTCTCGGCGAAGCAGATCGCGGACCTGTACCCCGAGTACCCGTACGACAAGCACGAGACGATCGTCAGTGAGGGCGCGGTCTCCTCCGGCACCGGCGAGTTCGACCCGGACGCCGAGCCGGCCGACACCACCACCGCCGACGCGGACACCGTCGCCGGTGCCACCGAGGGGCTCGACACCCAGCTCGGCGCGCTCTCCGACACCCTGGACGAGATCCCGGCGCTGCTCGGCCCGAACGGCAACGGCATCGGCTCGAACTCCTGGGTCGTCTCCGGTGCGCACACCACCACCGGCAAGCCGCTGCTGGCGAACGACCCGCACCTGGCGCCGATGCTGCCCTCGCTCTGGTACCAGATGGGGCTGCACTGCCGCACGGTCTCGGCGAAGTGCCAGTACGACACCGCCGGGTACACCTTCTCCGGCATGCCCGGCGTGATCATCGGTCACAACCAGGACATCGCCTGGGGGCTCACCAACCTCGGCGCCGACGTGACCGACCTCTTCCTGGAGAAGGTCTCCGCCGACGGCTACCTCTACGACGGCAAGACGGTCCCCTTCACCACCCGTGAGGAGACCATCAAGGTCGCCGGCGGGAAGAGCCGGAAGATCACCGTCCGCGAGACCAACAACGGCCCGCTCGTCTCCGACCGCAGCAGCGAGCTGGAGAAGGTCGGCCAGAAGGCCCCGGTGACGGGCGCCGCGCCCGACCGCGCCTCCGGCTACGCCGTCTCGCTGAAGTGGACCGCGCTCCAGCCCGGCCACTCCATGGACGCCGTGTTCGAGCTCGACCGCGCCGACGACTTCGCGTCCTTCCGCGACGCCGCCGCGCACTTCGAGGTGCCCTCGCAGAACCTCGTCTACGCGGACACCAAGGGCAACATCGGCTACCAGGCCCCCGGCTGGATCCCGGTCCGCAAGTCCGGCGACGGCACCCTGCCGAGCCCCGGCTGGTCCTCGAAGTACGGCTGGGAGAAGGACCCGATCCCCTTCAGCGAGCTGCCGTACGAGTACAACCCGGAGCGCGGTTACATCGTCACCGCGAACCAGGCGGTCGTGGACGAGAAGTACCCCGAGCTCCTCACCAAGGACTGGGGCTACGGCACCCGCAGCCAGCGCATCAACGACCTCATCGCGTCGAAGATCAAGGGCGGCGAGAAGATCTCGACCGAGGACATGCAGAAGATGCAGATGGACAACACCAGCGAGATCGCCGCGCTGCTGGTGCCCAAGCTGCTGAGCATCAACATCGCCGACAAGGACGTCCGCGAGGCGCAGAAGCTGCTGGAGGGCTGGGACTACACCCAGGACTCCGACTCGGCCGCCGCCGCGTACTTCAACGGCGTCTGGCGCAACATCCTGATGCTGGCCTTCGGCAACAAGCTGCCGAAGGAGCTGCGTGTCGAGGGCGACTGCATCAACGTCACCCACGCCGACTCCAACGCGCCCGTCGACGAGCAGAACAAGCTCGTACGGGAGTGCGGCCAGCGCGACGCCGACTCGGCGCAGCCGGACGGTGGCGACCGCTGGAACCAGGTCGTCGAGAAGATCCTCGACGACGAGGACAACGCCTGGTGGAAGGTGCCGGCCCAGGGCCGCGAGAAGGCCATCGACAACCGCGACCAGCTCTTCGCCCGCGCCATGGACGACGCCCGCTGGGAGCTGACCGCCAAGCTCGGCAAGGACATCTCCACCTGGAGCTGGGGCCGGCTGCACCAGCTGACCCTGAAGAACCAGACCCTCGGCACCTCGGGTCCGGGCCTGCTCCAGCGGGCGCTGAACCGCGGTCCGTGGAACCTCGGCGGCGGCGAGGCGGCGGTCGACGCCACCGGCTGGAACGCGGCCGGCGGCTACGACGTCATCTGGGTGCCGTCGATGCGGATGGTGGTGAACGTCGGCGACTGGGACAAGTCCCGCTGGATCAACCTCACCGGCGCCTCGGGGCACGCGTTCAGCGCGCACTACACCGACCAGACCGACAAGTGGGTCGACGGTGAGCTGCTCGACTGGTCGTTCGGCGCCGACGCGGTCGGCGAGTCCACGGTCGACACGCTGACGCTGAAGCCGGCGGCGGCCACCGGCTGACCGGGGGCCGGACACCACCCGGGCCGCTCAGCGGCCGAAGCGGTGCGTTCCGGCCGGAGTGACGACGGCGTCCACGGGGTGGTCGTGCGGTTCCGAAGGGACCCGCGCGACCACCCCGTGTCCGTACAGGAGCACCACGAGCGCCGGGTGCGCCCCCGCCGCGGCGAGCCGGGCCAGCACCCGGTCGTAACTGCCGCCGCCCCGGCCGAGCCGCATGCCGCGGGCGTCGGCCGCGAGTCCGGGCAGCAGCACCGCGTCGGCGTCGAGGACGGCCGGAGGGCCGAGGCGGGGACCCGCGGGTTCGAGCAGTCCGCGCCCCGCCCCGACCAGCCGGTCCGGGCCTTCGTACACCGCCCAGTCCAGGTCGTTGTCGGGCAGCAGCACCGGCAGCAGGACGCGGACGCCCCGGGCGCGCAGGGCATCCAGCAGCGCGCGGGTGCCCGGCTCGCGCCCCACCGAGACGTAGGCGGCGACGGTCCGGGCGCCGGAGAGTTCGGGCAGGGTGAGCGCGGTGCGGGCCAGCGCGGCGGCGGAGTCCGCGAGCTCCTCGGGCGTCAGCGCCGCGCGCGCGGCGAGGAGTTCGCGCCGCAGGGACGTCTTGAGGGCCGCGGCGTCGGCCGGGAGGCCGCCCGGGGCGTCGGACGGCTGGTCCGCCGGGGTCTCGTTCGTGCCGTCGGACGGGTCACAGGTCATAGGAAGCTCACACTCTGCTCATACGGGCGCATATGAGTACAAAGTTAAGCAGTGGATCATCGGCCGTCCATGTGCAGCCGTTAAGGTTCTGCGCATGACTGAGTCGACCTCCAGGATCACCAAGGCCGTCATTCCGGCCGCAGGTCTCGGCACCCGCTTCCTGCCGGCCACCAAGGCCACGCCCAAGGAGATGCTGCCCGTCGTCGACAAGCCCGCCATCCAGTACGTCGTCGAAGAGGCCGTCGCCGCGGGCCTCTCCGACGTGCTGATGATCACCGGTCGCAACAAGCGCCCGCTGGAAGACCACTTCGACCGGAACTACGAGCTGGAATCCGCGCTCACCCGCAAGGGCGACGCCGAACGCCTCCAGAAGGTACAGGAGTCCAGCGACCTCGCCACCATGCACTACGTGCGCCAGGGCGACCCCCGGGGCCTCGGCCACGCCGTGCTCTGCGCCGCCCCGCACGTCGGCGACCAGCCCTTCGCGGTCCTCCTCGGCGACGACCTGATCGACCCGCGCGACGCCCTGCTGGCACGGATGGTGGAGGTCCAGGAGCGCGAGGGCGGCAGCGTCATCGCGCTGATGGAGGTCGACCCGTCGCAGATCCACCTGTACGGCTGTGCCGCGGTCGACGACACCGCCGACGACGGGGTCGTCCGCATCACCGGCCTGGTGGAGAAGCCCGAACCGGCCGACGCCCCCAGCAACCTCGCCATCATCGGCCGGTACGTCCTCGACCCCGCCGTCTTCGACATACTGCGCCGGACCGAGCCCGGCCGGGGCGGCGAGATCCAGCTCACCGACGCCCTCCAACTGCTCGCCGCCGACGAGAAGATCGGCGGCCCCGTGCACGGCGTCGTCTTCAAGGGCCGTCGCTACGACACCGGTGACCGGGGCGACTACCTCCGGGCCATCGTCCGCCTCGCCTGCGAGCGCGAGGACCTCGGCCCGGACTTCCGTACCTGGCTCCGCCGTTACGTCACCGAGGAGATGTAGCACCTTGAGCAGCGAGATCTGGTCGGTCGACGAGCACCTCGCCGACATCCTGGACGCGGTGAGGCCGCTCGAACCCATCGAGCTGCAACTGCCCGACGCCCAAGGGTGCGTCCTGGTCGAGGACGTCGTGGTGCGGATCGCGCTGCCTCCCTTCGACAACAGCTCCATGGACGGCTACGCGGTCCGGGTCGCCGACGTCACCGGGGCGAGCGAGGAGTTCCCCTCGGTGCTCACCGTCGTCGGCGACGTGGCCGCCGGCAGCGACGGGCTCCCCGACGGCGGGAAGGTCGGCCCCGGCCAGGCCGCCCGCATCATGACCGGCGCCCCGCTGCCCGAGGGCGCCGAGGCCGTCGTCCCCGTCGAGTGGACGGACGGCGGCACCGGCGAGGGCCCCGCCGCCACCATGCGCGCCCACCGGGACGCCCCGGAGGGCGCGAGCGGCGAGGTCAGGATCTACCGCGCCCCCGCGGCCCGCGCCCACGTCCGGGCCGCCGGCAGCGACGTGAAGCCGGGCGACCTTGCCCTCGCGGCCGGATCGGTCCTCGGCCCGCCGCAGATCGGGCTGCTCGCCGCGATCGGCCGCGCCACGGTCAAGGTCCGCCCGCGCCCCCGCGTGGTCGTCGTCTCCACCGGCAGCGAACTCGTCCAGCCCGGCGAGGAGCTGACCGGCGGACAGATCTACGACTCCAACAGCTTCGCGCTCACCGCCGCCGCCCGCGACGCCGGAGCCATCTCCTACCGCGTCGGCGCGGTCACCGACGACGCCGAGACCCTCCGCGCCACGATCGAGGACCAGCTCATCCGGGCCGACCTGGTGGTCACCACGGGAGGCGTCAGCGTCGGCGCGTACGACGTCGTCAAGGAGGCGCTCTCCTCGGTCGGCGACGAGAACGAGCCCGGCGGCGGCATCGACTTCCGCACCCTCGCCATGCAGCCCGGCAAGCCCCAGGGCTTCGGCTCCATCGGCCCCGAGCACACCCCGCTGCTGGCCCTCCCGGGCAACCCGGTCTCCGCCTACGTCTCCTTCGAACTCTTCGTCCGTCCGGCGATCCGCGCGCTGATGGGCCTCGAAGAGGTGCACCGGCCCACCGTCCGGGCCGCCCTCACCACCACCGGGGCGCTCTCCTCCCCGGCGGGCAAACGCCAGTTCCTGCGCGGCACCTACGACGAGGTGTCGGGCACCGTCGTCCCGGTGGGCGGCTCCGGCTCGCACCTGATCGCCGCCCTGGCACGGGCCGACGCGCTGATCGTGGTCCCCGAGGACGTCACCTCCATGGAGCCCGGCACGGAGACCGACGTGGTCCTGCTCCGCTGAGACACCCACGGTGGCGGTACGGTGTCTGCCGCTGCCTCACCGGGGGACGTACCCCGGGCCCCCGGCCCGCACCCCGGTGCCGGCCGCGCGGGCGACCGGGCGCCCTACCGCTAGGCGGAGTGAGTTGAGTACGCAGAACAGGCTGACGCACATCGACGAGGCGGGCGCCGCCCGCATGGTCGACGTGTCGGCGAAGGACGTCACGGCGCGCGTCGCCCGGGCCAGCGGCCGGGTCCTCGTCTCGCCGCGGGTGATCGAGCTGCTGCGGGGCGAGGGAGTCCCCAAGGGCGACGCCCTCGCCACCGCCCGTATCGCCGGGATCATGGGGGCCAAGCGCACCCCCGACCTCATCCCGCTCTGCCACCCGCTCGCCGTCTCCGGCGTCGAGGTCGACCTGCGCGTGGCCGACGACGCGGTCGAGATCAGCGCCACGGTGAAGACCACGGACCGCACCGGGGTCGAGATGGAGGCGCTGACGGCGGTCACCGTCGCCGCGCTCACGGTGATCGACATGGTCAAGGCGGTCGACAAGGCCGCCGTCATCACCGACGTACGGGTCGAGGCCAAGTCCGGCGGCAAGTCCGGCGACTGGGAGCGCCCGGCCCGGCCGGGGGCGGACGCGTGAGCGCCGCCACCGGCGGTGAGGGGCGCCCGGCCCCTGAGGGACGCCCGGCCCCGTACACCGCGCTCGTCGTCACCGCGTCCAACCGTGCCGCCGCGGGCGTCTACGCCGACAAGGGCGGCCCGATCCTCGTGGACGGGCTCACCGCCCTCGGCTTCGCCACCGACGGCCCGCGGGTCGTGCCGGACGGCGAGCCGGTGGAGCAGGCCCTGCGGGACGGGATCGCCCGCGGCTACGACGTCGTCCTGACCACCGGGGGCACCGGCATCTCGCCCACCGACCTCACCCCGGAGATGACCCGCCGGGTGCTGGACCACGAGGTGCCCGGCATCCCCGAGGCGATCCGCGCCGAGAACCGCGCCGCCGTACCGACCGCCGCGCTCTCCCGGGGCCTCGCCGGGGTCGCGGGGCGCACGCTCGTCGTCAACCTGCCCGGTTCGACCGGCGGAGTGCGCGACGGACTCGCCGTCCTCGGCCGGATCCTGGTGCACGCCGTCGACCAGCTGCGCGGCGGCGACCACCCCCGTCCCGGGAGCCCGTCCTGAACGCGCCCCTCTGGCCGGTGCTCCTGAAGGACGGCGAGGTGACCCTGCGGCCGATACGCCTGCGGGACCAGACCGTCTGGCGCGAGGTCAACCGCCGCAACCGCGACTGGCTCCGCCCCTGGGAGGCCACCGTCCCGCCGCCCGTCCCCGGGGGGCCGGTCATCCGCAGACCCACGTACCGGCAGATGGTCCGTCACCTGCGCTCCGAGGCGAGAGCCGGCCGGATGCTGCCCTTCGCGATCGAGTACGAGGGCCGCCTCGTCGGCCAGTTGACCGTCGCGGGCATCACCTGGGGCTCGATGTGCTCGGCGCACATCGGCTACTGGGTCGACCGGGAAGTGGCGGGCCGGGGCGTCATGCCCACCGCCGTCGCTCTCGCCGCCGACCATTGTTTCCACCGGGTCGGGCTGCACCGCATCGAGATCTGCATTCGCCCCGAGAACCGGCCGAGCCGCCGGGTCGTGGAGAAACTCGGATTCCGCGAGGAAGGGCTGAGGCCGCGCTATCTGCACATCGACGGCGCCTGGCGGGACCACCTCATCTACGCCCTCACATCGGAGGAGGCCATGGACGGTCTGCTCCGGCGCTGGCACCGGTCGAGACCGAGAACGAATCCGCCAACCCCGTAAATCAAATGTATGTTCGAATTGAACGGCTCGTCGTCGCATTAAGCACTCGCGGCGTCACTCGTTGGTCTGAACAATCACAAAAAAGGCCCGCGATATCAGCCTGATCGTGCGACACACCGTGGCAATTGGCGGATGCCGCCGTGCAAACCCCTCTACGGTGTGAGCGTGAGCAGCAGCGGCCTCATCTACGCAGTCATCGTCGGGGCCTGGGCCGCCTACTTGGTGCCGATGTGGCTCCGAAGGCAGGACGAACTCAACGAAGCCCGTCCGACGGAACGCTTCAGCACCGCCATCCGGCTGCTGTCCGGACGGGCGGCGATGGAGCGTCGTTACGCCAAGGAGTTGCGGGAACGCGGCGCCGAGGAGGCGGAACCGGTCGTCGACCCGGACGCCGAGACGGACCGAATGGACTCCGTCGACGTCCGGGCCTTCGCCGCGCCCGGAGCGCACACCGAAGCCAGGATCCTCGATCCGGCGCACGCCCCCGAGCGTGCGGCCGGACGTCCGGCGGTGGAGCACCCGGCGCACCCGGCGCACCCGGCGCATCCGGTCCACTCCGCCCACTCGGGCCACTCGGGCCACGAGCGGAGCGACCCCCGGAACCGCCCCGCGGCGAACCGCCCGTCCGCCGGGCGGCCCCCGGAGCAGCGCGCCGCGCCTTCCGCGCAGCGTGCCCGGGGCGGCGCCGAGGACGCCGAGCGCGTCCGCCGCGCCCAGCGCTCCCAGGTGCTGGCCCGGCGCAGGCGCACCACCAGCGTCCTCTTCCTCGTCTTCACCGCCGGCGCGATCGTCGCGGCGGTCGGCGGCCTCGCCTTCCTCTGGGCGCCCGCCGCACCGGCCGTGATGCTCAGCGCCTACATCGTGCACCTGCGCGCCCAGGAGCGGAGGCGGTTCGCCTTCACCATGGACCGTCGCCGGGCCGAGGACGCGGCGCAGCGGCTGCGCGAGAACCGTCCGCGCCGCCACCAGCAGCCGGCGGCGCCCGCGGTCGAGCCCGACGAGGAGCCCGAAGCGCACCACCCGGCCGACCCGGTCCCCGTACCGACCGTCTCCCCGCAGGAGGCCGGCCGCCGGGCGCTCGTCGAGCAGACGGACCACGCGGAGTGGGTGGACCAGCAGCGCGAACGCGGCCGGGTCCAGGGCGACAGCTGGGAGCCGGTCCCCGTCCCGCTGCCGACCTACGTCACCGCCCCGGTCGCCCCGCGCGCCTCCGGCGGGGTCGAGGTCAACGACCCGGAGACCTGGAGCGCAGCCCGCTCCAGCACCGCCGAGCCCGCCCTGCCGGACCCGGCCGTCCCCGACGTGGACCAGACCCCGCACCGCCGGCCCGACGCCCGTCGCACCCGCGACCGGGGCCGTACCCCTCTCTTCGACCAGTACGACGACGAGGAGGACCGACCCCGTGCCGCCAACGAATGACCACCGGGGCAAGGGAGTTGGGCCCGGGGAGGTCCCGGGCCGGAGGGCCCGGGAACCCCGGCACCCCTGACCAGGGGGGAACGGATTTCCAAGCACCCCCTGGAGGGTGCTAGAGTTTCACTCGTCGCAAGGGCCTGTGGCGCAGTCTGGTAGCGCACCTCGTTCGCATCGAGGGGGTCTGGGGTTCAAATCCCCACAGGTCCACAGACGACAGTTCGCGAGTAGCTCTCGTGAACGTCACAAGATCCCGTCCGGTCGGAAGACCGGGCGGGATCTTGGCGTTTGTGGGGTGCGCCCTGAGTGGTGTCCGAAATCGGACGGCTCTCCGGCGGCGAATCCGCCTTGGTTTCGGATTGGTCCGGGAGTGACTGTGATCACATCGACGTCGCCGCTTCGGTGTCCATCGCCTCGGGCAGCGAGGCGATGTCGGTGGCGGCGGATACCTTGCACCCGAACGATCACGGTGCAGGAGGATCCATGCGGTCTGACGAAACACCCCTTGCGGCGCTTCTGTCCGTCATGCCGGCGCAGGACGGTGCGGACGAGCGGGTGGACTGGGACGTGCTGCGACGAGCCTGGGGCGTCGGATTTCCGTCCGACTACACAGCTTTCATGGCCACTTACGGCGCTGGAAACATAGGCGGCGCGTTCGGCGTCTTCGTCCCCGAAGCGGCTGTGCGGGCACCGGACGGCCCGGGCTTCGGGAGTATGGCGGGCGAGACAGCCCTTATGCGGCGGCTGTGGGAGACCGAAGGCGGGCCCGAAGGCGTCAGCGCCGGCGCGGATTCCGTCATCGCTTGGGGTGGCAGTTGCGGAGCCGACATCCTGGGCTGGCTCGCCGCTGATGAGGACCCCGACTCGTGGCCGGTCGTCGTCTGGGAACGGCACGGCTGTCCCCGTTGGAAGATCTACGACTGCGGAATGGCGGAGTTCCTCCGTCGTCTGTTCGTCGAGGGCTTCGACGAGTGCCCGCTCAGCGACGCGTCCCTCTGGGGAGAGCCCGCACCGCACTTCGTCCACTGGCGCGAGGAGAAACGGTGTTGGGAGTCGGGCATCGACCCGTACACGGGCGAGCCCGATCCCTATTTCGGCATGGAGTTCGACTGACTGCGGGTTCCCGTTCGCGCCGTGGACCCCGGCCACGGTGACGATCGGTGCGGACGAGGTGGCCCGCTGGCTCCTGGGGGTGATGTCTGCGCCGCTGCCGGACCGGCCGTTCAGGCCGCGCGACTGAGGACCGCGCGGCGCACGTGGCGGGTCAGGACTCCTGGAGCGGCTTCTCCATGCAGATGCTGTTCTCGTACGTCCGGTAGTGGCCGAACTTCTCGCAGACCGTGTACCCGCTCGACGTGTACAGCGCGATGGCCTCGGGCTGCTTGTTGCCGGTCTCCAGGACCATGCGCGTGCGGCCGGCGGCGCGGGCGTCCTCCTCCAGCAGGCCGAGGATGCGGCGGGCGAGACCTTGGCCACGTCCCTCGCGGATGACGAACATCCGCTTGACCTCGGCGTCGCCGTCGGCGTAGCCCTCCTCGTTCTGCTCCATGGCGCGCCAGCCGCCGGTCGCCACCGGGCGCTCCCGCTCGTCGTAGGCGAGCAGGTACAGGCCGTTGGGAGGCTCGAACATGGTGGGATCGAGGTAGGTCTGGTCGCCGCCGTCCTGGTAGCGCTCGATGTATTCGAGCTGGACCTCGTCGTTGAGCTTGACGGCGTCAGGGTGGTCGTACGACCGGCGCTGAATATTCACGCGAGTAAGCGTACATATGTACGAGCTTGTGTTTGGGTACTGTTTTGGGGTGCTTACCGTCACCAGCGTCAACGTGAATGGGCTCCGCGCCGCCGCGAAGAAGGGCTTCGTCCCCTGGCTCGCGGAGACCGGGGCCGATGTCGTGTGCCTCCAGGAAGTACGCGCGGAGGCGGCCCAGCTCCCCGAGGAGGTGCGGGAGCCCGAGGGCTGGCACGTCGTGCACGCACCGGCCGCCGCCAAGGGGCGCGCGGGCGTCTCCCTCTACTCGCGGCGTGCGCCGGAGCGCGTACAGATCGGCTTCGGCGGGTTCGGGGTCGAGGGCGCCGAGGAGTTCGACCTGAGTGGCCGGTACGCCGAGATCGACCTCCCGGGCGTCACCGTCGCGAGCCTGTACCTGCCCTCCGGCGAGGTCGGCACCGAGCGGCAGGACGAGAAGGAGCGCTTCATGGCGGCCTTCCTCCCCTACCTGGCCGGACTCAAGGAGCGGGCCGCCGCCGAGGGGCGCGAGGTCGTCGTCTGCGGCGACTGGAACATCGCCCACCAGGAGGCCGACCTCAAGAACTGGAAGTCGAACCGGAAGAACTCCGGCTTCCTCCCGGAGGAGCGGGAGTGGCTGACCCGGGTCCTCGACGAGGCCGCGTACGTGGACGTGGTGCGCGCCCTCCACCCGGACCAGGAGGGCCCCTACTCCTGGTGGTCCTACCGGGGCCGCGCCTTCGACAACGACGCGGGCTGGCGGATCGACTACCAGGTGGCGACGCCCGGCCTCGCGGCCCGCGCGGTCAAGGCCTGGGTCGAGCGCGCGGCCACCCACCCGGAGCGGTGGAGCGACCACGCGCCGGTGACGGTGGTGTACGAGCACTGAGCCCAGTGGCCCGTACCGAGTACGACGACGACCCGGACGCCCCGCGGTCGAACAGCCTGGTCGTGGCGGCCTCCGCGGCCGTCACCGACGCGGACGGCCGCCTGCTCCTCCAGCGGCGCCGGGACAACGGTCTGTGGGCGTTGCCGGGCGGGGGCATGGACATGGGTGACTCCCTGCCCGGCACGGCAGTTCGGGAGGTCAAGGAGGAGACCGGGCTGGACGTCGAGATCACCGGGCTCGTCGGCACGTACACCGACCCCCGGCACGTCATCGCGTACAGCGACGGGGAGGTGCGCCGGCAGTTCAACGTGTGCTTCACCGCCCGGGTCGTCGGCGGCACCCTCGCCCTCTCGGACGAGAGCACCGAACTCCGGTTCGTGGCACCCGAGGACGTCGACGCGCTCCCCATGCACCACACCCAGCGGCTGCGGGTCCGGCACTTCCTGGAGAACCGGCCGACTCCCTACCTCGGTTAGGCCGTGTGTCGGAAGTCCCGCCTGTCCCGCCCTCCGGGCGGACGGCGCCACTTCCGACACACGACCTGGGGCCAGGGAGGATTCAACGGGACGACTCGTGCTGTGCCCGCTCGTCCCCGTCCGCCTCGCGCAGCCGGCGGTCCAGGGCCATCGAGAGCTCGGCGTCCACGACCGCGCGGGCCAGCGGGCGGAGTTTGTCGATGGGGCTGTCCGCCGCGTGCACCTGGATGACGCGGACGAAGATCTCGGCCAGGGCCTCGGCGTGCTCGCGGATGCGGCGGCCGGTGGAGAGCACGGTGGCCAACGGGACGCCCTCGCGCACCAGTTCGGCCGATACCTCCAGCAGGCGACGGCTGATGTGCACGATCTCGTCGCCGTCGGTGGCGAGGTAGCCGAGGTCGAGGGCGGTGGCGAGGTTCTCCGGGGTGACCTCGCCCTCGAAGTAGTCGGCGAGCTGCTCCGGTGTCAGCCGGACCGGGGTCTCCTCGGTGGGCTCGCCCAGGCCCAGTACCTCGGCGACGTCGCGGCCGCTCTCGAAGGTGGCGGCGAGGTCGGCGATGCCGTTGAGGGTGTGGCCGCGCTCCAACAGGCCGGTGATGGTGCGCAGTCGTGCCAAGTGGTGGCTGTCGTACCAGGTGATGCGCCCCTCGCGGCGGGGCGGTGGGATGAGACCGCGCTCGCGGTAGAAGCGCAGGGTCCGCACGGTGATGCCGGCCTCCTCGGCCAGCTCCTCCATGCGGTATTCGCGTTGCTCATGTCCTTCGGCCACAGAGCGAACCTTACGACTTCGCACCGGATGGTGAGCGGGGCTCCCGGCGCCCGGTGACGGCGGTGCGGGCGACGGCGCGGGCGCGGGCGTGCGCTCCGGCGCCGTGTTGTACCGCCGGTAACTTCCTTGCTCTGCCCTCTACCCATCAGTACGCGCCTGCTCTACTCTCCGAAAGGTGCCAGTGATTGCTGGCAGTGTCGTGTGACGTACCGCGGGAGGCGGCAGCATGGCCCAGCACGAGCACGTACGGGTGGCGGTGATCGGATCCGGATTCGGGGGCCTCGGGGCCGCGGTCCGGCTGCGCCGCGAAGGCATCACCGATTTCGTCGTCCTGGAGCGGGCCGGTTCCGTGGGGGGCACCTGGCGCGACAACACGTACCCCGGGTGCGCCTGTGACGTGCCCTCGCACCTCTACTCCTTCTCCTTCGCCCCCAACTCCGAATGGCCGCGCACCTTCTCCGGTCAGGAGCACATACGCGCGTACCTGGAGCGGGTGGCCGACACCTTCGGCATCCGGCCGCACCTCAGGCTCAACCACGAGGTCACGGTGATGCGTTGGGACACCGAGTCGCTCAACTGGGTGATCGAGTGCGCCAACGGCACGACGATCGTCGCCGACGTCGTCGTCTCCGCGACCGGGCCGCTCTCCGACCCGAAGGTGCCGGACGTCCCCGGGCTCGGCACCTTCCCGGGCGAGGTCTTCCACTCCGCCCGCTGGAACCACGACTACGACCTGGCCGGCAAGCGCGTCGCGATGATCGGCACCGGCGCCTCCGCCATCCAGATAGTCCCCGCCATCCAGCCGAAAGTGGGACGCCTGACGCTCTTCCAGCGGACACCTCCCTGGGTGATGCCGCGCGTCGACCGGGCCATCGGAAAGGCCGAGCGGTGGCTGCACCGCACCGTCCCCGCCACCGGCACCGCGCGGCGCGGACTGCTGTGGGGGATACGGGAGTTGCAGGTCAGCGCCTTCACGAAGTACCCGGACGGGCTCGGCCTGATCGAGTCCCTGGCGAAGGCGGGCATGGCGCGGGCCATCAAGGACCCGGCGCTGCGCGCCAAGCTCACCCCGTCGTACCGCATCGGGTGCAAGCGCATCCTGCTCTCCAGCACCTACTACCCGGCGCTCGCCCGCCCCAACGTCGACGTGGTGGCCTCCGGCCTCGCCGAGGTGCGCGGGTCGACACTCGTCGCCTCGGACGGTACGGAGACCGAAGTCGACGCCATCATCTTCGGCACCGGCTTCCACGTCACCGACATGCCGATCGCCGAACGGGTCGTCGGCGCCGACGGCATCACCCTCGCCGAGAGCTGGAAGACCGGCATGCGCTCGCTGCGCGGTGCCACCGCCGCCGGGTTCCCCAACTGGATGACCATCATCGGGCCGAACACCGGGCTCGGTAACTCCTCGATGATCCTCATGATCGAGTCCCAGCTGAACTACATGGCCGACTACCTGCGGCAGTTGAAGGTGCTCGGCACCGGCACCGCGCTCGCCGCGCGCCCCGCCGCGGTCGACGGGTGGAACGACCGCGTCCAGCGGCGGATGGAACGCACCGTCTGGAACACGGGCGGCTGCACCAGCTGGTACCTGGACGAGAACGGCCGCAACACCACCGTCTGGCCCGGTACCACGGCGGACTTCCGCCGCGCCACCAGGTCAGTCGATCTGGCGGAGTACGACGTGATCCGCGCCCCCGCGACCGTACGGCCGCCTACGGTGGTCGCCCAGAGGTCCGGCGGCTCCGGGAAGCCCTCCCAGGGGCCGAAGGCCGCACAGCGGACAGGACAGAACACGAAGCCCGCCGGCCCGGACCGGCCCGTGACGGAGGAGGCGGCCCGATGAGTGCACGACCCGTACGACAGCGTTCCGGGAACCTCGTGCCCGTACCCGTGCGGACGCTCTTCGCCGTCTCGGCCGACGGCTCCCGCATCCACGTCGAGCTGCACGGCCCCGAGGAGGCGCCCGCCGTCGTCCTCGCGCACGGCTGGACGTGCAGCACCCGGTTCTGGGCCGCCCAGATCGCCGCCCTCGCCACCGGCCACCGGGTCATCGCCTACGACCAGCGCGGGCACGGCGGCAGCCCCGACGTCGGTCCCGGCGGGCACAGCACGGACGCCCTCGCCGACGACCTGGAGGCGGTGCTCGCCGCCACCCTCGCGCCCGGCCGCAAGGCGGTGCTCGCGGGGCACTCCATGGGCGGGATGACCCTGATGGCAGCCGCCCGCCGCCCCCGGTTCCGGGAGCACGCCGCCGCCGTCCTGCTGTGCAGCACCGGCAGCCGGCGGCTGGCGGAGGAGGCCCGCGTGTTCCCGCTGCCGGGGGCCGCGCGCACCGGCGGGACCCGGGCGCTGCTGCGGGCGTCCCTCCCGCTGGGGCCGGTCACGCCCGTCACCCGGAGCCTGCTCAAGTACGCCACGATGGGCCCCGGTTCGTCGCCCGAGCGGGTGGACGTCTGCGCGCGCATCGTGCACGCCTGCCCCCGGCAGGCCCGTGCGGCCTGGGGGCGTGTGCTCTCGGAGCTCGATCTCGACCTGAACGTACCCGAGTTGCGGGTTCCGGCCGCGGTGCTGGTGGGGCTGGAGGACCGGATGACCCCGCCCGCGCACGCCCGCGCGCTCGCGGCGGCCCTGCCGGAGTTCCTCGGCCTCACCGAGCTGCCGGGCATGGGGCACATGACGCCGCTCGAAGCACCGGAAGCCGTCACCGCGAAGATTCGCGAACTTGTCGCCGGTCACCTCACCGGGACCGCCACGAACGAGAAGGAGGACGTCGTATGAGCACCGGCCGGAGCCTCGAAGGACAGGTCGTCGTCGTCACCGGCGCGGCCCGCGGCGTGGGCGAGCTGCTCGCCCGCAAGCTGTCGGCGCGCGGCGCCACGCTGGCCCTCGTCGGCCTGGAGCCCGAGGAGCTGAAGCAGGTCTCGGAGCGGCTGTACGGCGAGAGCGCCCACTGGTACGCGGACGTCACCGACCACGAGGCGATGGAGCAGGTGGCCCAGGAGGTGAAGGCCCGCTTCGGCAAGGTGGACGTGGTCGTCGCCAACGCCGGGGTCGCCACCGGGGGGCCGTTCGTCGACTCCGACCCGGTGGCCTGGCGCCGGGTCATCGAGGTCAACCTGATCGGCTCCGCGGTGACCGGCCGGGCGTTCCTGCCCGTGCTGATGGAGAGCCGCGGCTACTTCCTGCAGATAGCGTCGCTCGCCGCGATCACCCCGGCGCCGATGATGAGCGCGTACTGCGCCTCGAAGTCGGGTGTCGAGGCGTTCGCGCACAGTCTGCGGGCCGAGGTCGGCTACCGGGGCGTACGGGTGGGTGTCGGCTACCTCTCCTGGACCGACACCGACATGGTGCGCGGCGCGGACCAGGACGAGGTCATGCGGGAGCTGCGGGGCCGGCTGCCCTGGCCCGCCAACCGGACCTACCCGCTGGGCCCGGCGGTCGACCGGATCGTCGCCGGTATCGAACGGCGCTCCTCGCACGTCTACGCGCAGTGGTGGCTGCGCGGGACGCAGTCGGTGCGCGGTTATCTGCCCTCGCTCATCGGTACGGTCGGGGCGCGAGAGATGAAACGGTTCGCCTCACGGCTCGACGCCATCCCCAAGGGGCTGGTGGGAGCCGGTGGAGCGGCGGACACGGAGGCGCGCACGCCCCGTCGTTGACCGGCCCGGAGACGGGGCGACACGCCGGTCGGCGCGGAGCGACACGCGGGCCGGCGCGGAGCGACACGCGGGCCGGCGCGGAGCGACACGCGGGCCGGCGCGGAGCGTCAATGATCAAAATGCGCGGTATGTCCGGCCGTGCGAGGCTGAGCGAGGCCGCCCCTCACGGGGCGGACTCCCCAGACCCCACGCACCCCGCAGGAGTGAACAGCATGGGTATCGCAGACCAGTTCAAGGACAAGGCGCAGGAACTCGCCGACCAGGCCAAGCAGAAGTCCGGCCAGGGCAAGGACGCCGCGCGCGACCGTTCCAAGGCCGCCGGCGACCGCGACGGGAAGCCGGGCCTGAAGGACCGCGCCGACGACGCGGCCGACAACGCCCGCGAGCGCTTCGACCGTTGACGGCCTGAAGTCCTGACCGGCCCCGGCCGGTGGGCACGTGGGAGAGGCGCATCCGGACGACAGGATGCGCCTCTTCCGCGTGCGTACTCCGGATTTCCTTCCGATGGGGGGCGCCCCGACACCTCGGGGCAGCCCCTCACCTCGGGGGCAGCGGGGGCCTGCGCAGGTCCGGTACCGCGTCGTACGTCGGCGGGGTCGCCGCGGGCTGCTCCTCCAGCAGCTCCAGCGCGAGCCGCACCGCGTCGTCCAGTACCGCGTGCCGGCCCTCCGCCCAGTCGAGCGGGGTGCGCAACGCCTCGATGTCCGGCTCGACCCCGTGGTTCTCGACCGACCAGCCGTACGTGTCGAACCAGGCCGCGTTCATCGGCACCGTGATCACCGTGCCGTCGCCCAGCCGGTGGCGCCCGGTCATGCCGACCACCCCGCCCCAGGTGCGCTGACCGACCACCGGGCCCAGCTTCAGCAGCCGGAACGCGGCGGTGATCATGTCGCCGTCGGAGGAGGTGGCCTCGTCCGCGAGCGCCACCACGGGTCCGCGCGGTGCGTTCGAGGCGTACGAGACGGCCTGCGCGTTGCGGGTCAGGTCCCAGCCGAGGATCTTCCGGGTCAGCTTCTCCACCACCAGCTCGCTGATGTGGCCGCCCGCGTTGCCGCGTACGTCCACGATGAGCGCGGGCCGGGAGACCTCCATCCGCAGGTCGCGGTTGAACTGCGCCCAGCCGGACCCGCCGAGGTCCGGGATGTGCAGATAGCCGCACTTGCCGCCGCTCAACTCCCGTACGACCTCGCGCCGTTTGGCCACCCAGTCCTGGTAGCGCAGCGGGCGTTCGTCGACCAGCGGCATGATCGCGACGCGGCGCGGGCGGCCCTGCCCGCCCGGCGGGAGGAAGGTCAGCTCGACCGTCGTGCCGCCCGCCGCCGTCAGCAGCGGGTACGGGCCGGTGACCGGGTCGACCGGGCGGCCGTCGACGTGGGTGAGGACCGCGCCCTCCCGGATGCCCGAACCGGCGAGCGGGGAACGGGCCTTGGAGTCGGACGAGTCGCCGGGCAGGACGCGCCGGATGGTCCAGGCCCCGTCCCGGCAGGTGAAGTTGGCGCCGAGCAGGCCGATCGCCCGCTGGTAGTGCGGGGGTCCCTCGTTGCGGCGGGCGGGGGAGACGTAGGCGTGGGAGGTGCCCAGCTCGCCCAGGACCTCGCGGAGCAGATCGGCGAACTCGTCGGGGGAGGAGACGCGTTCGAGGAGCGGACGGTACTGGTCGAGCACCCCCGACCAGTCGATCCCGCACATGTCCGGCTCCCAGAAGTACGAGCGGATGATGCGCCCCGCCTCGTCGTACGCCTGCCGCCACTCGGCCGCCGGGTCCACCTCGTGCAGGATGCGGCGCAGGTCGAGGTAGGTGGTGGAGTCGCTGTCGCCGGACTCGTTGGACGGGACGGCCCGCAGCTCCCCGTCGTCCATGACGACCAGCCGGGTCGCGTCGCCGCTGACCGCGAACCAGTCGAGGTGGTCGACGAGTTCGGTCTTGCGGGCCTTCGCGATGTTGAAGTGCTCCAGCGTCGGCCGGCCCGACATGTCCGCCGGGTTGGCGAAGGTCTCGCCGAGCGCCCCGGAGATCGGCCACCGCAGCCAGACCAGTCCGCCCCCGCTCACCGGGCGCAGCGCGGAGTACTTCGACGCGGCGACCGGGAACGGCGCCACCCGGTTCTCCAGCCCCTCGAACTCGACGGTGACCGGTGCCGTGCCGCCCTCGCCCGCACCGGTCTCGGGGAGGTCCAGCGGATCGAGCCCGCCCGCCGCCGGGCGGCCGTCCGGCGAGAGCGCGAACGGCGACGGCGTGGCGGAGGAGAGGGGCACCAGGTACGGGCGGCAGCCCAGCGGGAAGGAGAGGTCGCCGGTGTGCACGTCGTACACCGGGTCGAAGCCGCGCCAGGAGAGGAACGCGAGGTACCGGCCGTCCTCCGTGAACACCGGATTCTCGTCCTCGAAACGGCCGTTGGTGACGTCGACGATCACCGGCGCGCCCGGCCCCGAGATCCGGGCCAGCTTGATCTGCCGCAGCGAACGGCCGATGCCCGGGTGGGACCAGGTGAGCCAGGCGCCGTCCGGCGAGAAGGCCAGGTCGCGGACGGGGCCGTTGACCGAGCGGATGAGCTCGGTGACCTGGGCGGGGGGCGGCGGGGGCGGCGGCGGGGGTGCCTCACCCGTGGCCTCCGGAGCCTTGACCGGCCCGCCCGTCCCGTCCGCCCCCGAGGTCTCGGCGAGTGCGGCCACCGCCGTCGCCTCGACCGCCTCGGCCCGCTCGGCGCCCTCGACCACCCCCGCCGCCCGCGCGCGGAACACGTCCGCCCGGGTGGAGCCGCCCGGCCCCGACCCCGGCGGCTCCGTGCCCGCCGGGGTACCGTCCGCCGACGTGCCCGTTCCCGAGGCTCCCGCGGCCGCCGTGGCATCCGCCTCGGCCGGGTCGTCCGTGTCCAGGAGCAGCAGCCGCCCGTCGTCCGAGGCGATGGCGAGGCGTTCGCCCTCCGGGTCGGAGACCATCTCCAGCACCCGGCCCAGCTGCCCGGAGGCGAGCCTGCGGGTGGGCCGGTCGCCGGTGGCGCGGGGCAGGGCGGCGATCTCCACCGCGTCCTCGCCGTCCGCGTCGGTGACGTACGCGACGCTGGCGCCGCTGCCGAGCATCTCCGGCAGCCGGACCCGTACCCCCGGGGTGTCGGTGATGGTGCGCGCGGGGCCGTCGCGGTGGGTGAGCCAGTACAGCGAGCCGCGCACGTTGACCGCGCTCGCCCGGCCCGTCTCGTCCACCGAGAGCGAGCGGACGTGGCTGGCGGCCGGCACCTGGTACGTACGGCGGCCGGTGCGCGGGCCGCCGAGGCGTACCTCCAGCTTCCGGGGGGTGGCGGCCGGGTCCTCCAGGTCCTCGGCCAGCCAGAGGTCCCCGGCGCACTGGTAGACGACCCGGGTGCCGTCGCTGGAGGCGTGGCGGGCGTAGAAGGCGTCGTGGTCGGTGTGGCGGCGCAGGTCGGTGCCGTCCATCAGGCAGGAGTAGAGGTTGCCGACGCCCTCGTGGTCGGAGAGGAACGCGATCCGCCGGCCGACGAACATCGGGGCGTCGAGATGGCCCCCGATGTCCGGCAGCAGCCGCTGTCCGTGCAGCCAGAGCCGCCCGGTCGCGCCGCCCCGGTACCGCTTCCACGCGGCCGGCTCGTGCGGCGGCGTCCCGGTGAGCAGCAGGGTGCGGCGCTCGCCGTCGATGTCGGCGACGGCGATGTCGGAGACCGGGCCCCAGGGCAGGCGCCCGCCGGGAGAGCCGTCGGTGGGCACGCTGTAGGCCCAGGAGAAGTACGAGAACGGCTGGCGGTGCGAGGAGACGGCCAGGATCTGCGCGCCCTCGCCGGTGTCGGGGGTCCAGCCGCAGACCCGGGCGTCGGTCGAGCCCCAGTAGGTGAGGCGGCGCGCCGGTCCGCCGTCGACCGGGGCGAGGTGGATCTCGGGGTCGAGGGTGCGCCAGGTCGTGTAGGCGATGCGGCTCCCGTCGGGGGAGAAGCGCGGGTGACTGACCCGGGTGCGGTCGGCGGTCAGCCGCCACGCGCGGCCCGGCCGGTGCCCGGCGGCGGCGAGGGGGGCGACCCAGAGGTCGTCCTCGGCCGCGAAGCAGAGCAAGTCCTGGTGGAGGTGCGGGAAACGGAGATACGCGACGTCGTCACTCACCCCACCCATGCTTTCGGTGCGCGGGGTCCGGGGCAACTTGTGACGCAGAAAACGTGTGGCACTCCCCACAAGCGAGACGGTCCCGTTTCGTTTGCCGGTCGGCGTAGGCTCATGTGTACGAAACGGTTTCGTTCCTGTGAGCGAGCCGTGGACCGGAGTACGGAAGGAGGTCGGCGCCCGTGGCACGCACCAGGCTCACGCCTGAACGCGAGAGCGAGCTGTTCGCGGCCGTCCTCGACCTGCTCCGTGAGGTCGGCTACGACGCCCTGACCATGGACGCCGTCGCGGCCCGCACCCACTCCAGCAAAGCGACCCTCTACCGCCAGTGGAGGAGCAAGCCCGAGCTGGTGGTGACGGCGATGCGCCACAACAAGCCGGTGCGGCTGGCCGACATCGACACGGGCTCGGTGCGGGGAGACTTCCTCGCCGTCGTGACCCGTACCGACGACTGTCGCATGGAACAGGACTCCGCGCTGATGCGGGGTCTGAGCCGTGCCGTCCACGACAATCCCGATCTGCACCAGGCCCTGCGCGAGCTGCTGGTCGAACCGGAGCTCTCCGGTCTCGCCCTGCTGCTGCGCAGGGGTGTGGAGCGGGGCGAGCTGAATCCGGACAACCCGGCGCTCAAATACGTACCCCACATGCTGATCGGCGCGTTCGCCGCCCGGCAACTGGTCGACGGCCGCCCTGTCGACCAGGCCTTCCTCCTCGAATATGTCGACTCCGTGGTCTTCCAGGCCCTCGGCGTCTGACGTCCCCGGCCGCTCCCCGGCGGTCCGCTCCCCACCGCTCCACCTGACACGCCGCTCTCGTCGTCGGGCTGGTTCCTCATGCCGAATTTCCCGCACACGACTTGACCGGGAGTCCGCCTCCGTGGCCACATTCCTTTACAAAATCGGGCGCTTGGCGTTCCGTAAGCGGGGCTACGTCGCCCTCATCTGGCTCGCCCTGCTGGCCATCGCCGGCGTCGGTGCCGCCACCGCGGCCACCCCCGCGGCCAGCTCCTTCTCCATACCGGGCACGGAGGCGCAGAAGGCCTTCGACCTGCTGGACCAGCGCTTCCCCGCCTCCCACGCGGACGGCGCCACCGCCCGGGTCGTCTTCCAGGTCCCGGACGGGCAGAAGATGACCGACGCGGCCAACAAGGCCGAGGTCGAGAAGATCGTCGGTGAGCTGAAGAGCGGCTCCGACCAGGTCGCCTCGGTGACCGACCCGTTCACGGCCAACGCCGTCAGCAAGGACGGTTCGACCGCGTACATCACGGTCTCCTACGACGCCGCGTCCACCAGCCTCACCGACGCGACCAAGAACGCCCTGGAGAAGACGGGCGACCACGCCGAGGCGAGCGGGATGACCGTGGCCGTCGGCGGTGACGCGCTCGAAGCGGGCGCCGAAGGCGGCGCCACCGAGGTCATCGGAATCGTCCTCGCCGGAGTGGTGCTCGTCGTCACCCTGGGCTCGCTCGTGGCCGCCGGACTTCCGCTGCTGACCGCGATCGTCGGCGTCGGCATCGGTGTCGCGTCGATCACGGCACTCGCGAACGTGCTGGATCTCGGCACCACCACCTCCACCCTCGCGATGATGATCGGCCTCGCGGTCGGCATCGACTACGCGCTCTTCATCGTCTCCCGCTACCGGGCCGAACTGGCCGAGGGACGGGAACGCGAGGAAGCCGCCGGGCGGGCGGTCGGCACCGCCGGCTCCGCCGTCGTCTTCGCCGGGCTGACCGTCGTCATCGCGCTCGCGGGCCTCTCCGTGGTCAACGTGCCCATGCTCACCAAGATGGGCCTCGCCGCCGCCGGCACGGTCGTCGTCGCCGTCCTCATCGCCCTCACCCTGGTCCCGGCCCTGATGGGCTTCGCGGGCAAGCGGATCATGGGCCGCAAGGCGCGCAACGCCGCGGCCGCCGCGAACCGTCCCGACGCCAGGCCGAACGGCGGGACCCGCTGGGCCCGGTTCGTGCTGCGCCGCCCCGTGTGGGTCCTGGTGATCGGCGTCCTCGGCCTCGGTGCCATCGCGCTGCCGGCCGCCTCGCTGGAGATGGGCCTGCCGGACGACGGCTCCCAGCCCAAGAGCACCACGCAGCGTCAGGCGTACGACATGCTGTCGGACGGTTTCGGCCCCGGCTTCAACGGGCCGTTGATGGTCGTGGTCGACACCCAGCACAGCTCGGACGGCAAGACCGCCGTGAAGCAGGTCACCGACGAGATCGAGTCCCTCGGTCATGTCACCGCCGTCACCCCGGCCGTGTTCAACCCCGCCGGTGACACCGCGACGATCACGGTCATCCCGAAGGACCGGCCCAGCTCGGCCGGTACCGAAGAGCTCGTGCACTCGATCCGCGACGCGGGTGAGCACATCAAGGGCGAAACCGGCGCCGAGGTCCTGGTCACCGGGGCCACCGCGATGAACATCGACTTCTCGCAGAGGATGAACGACGCCCTGATCCCGTATCTGGGGCTCGTCGTCGGCCTGGCCTTCCTCCTCCTGATCCTGGTCTTCCGCTCGATCCTCGTCCCGCTGAAGGCGGCCCTCGGGTTCCTGCTCTCGGTCGTGGCGGCGCTCGGCGCGGTCGTCGCGGTCTTCCAGTGGGGCTGGCTCGCGTCGCTGCTGGGTGTGGAGACGACCGGCCCGATCATGTCGATGATGCCGATCTTCATGGTCGGTGTGGTCTTCGGCCTGGCCATGGACTACGAGGTCTTCCTCGTCACCCGGATGCGGGAGGCGTTCGTCCACGGCGAGACCCCGCACCAGGCGATCGAGACCGGTTTCAAGCACGGGGCCCGTGTGGTCACGGCGGCGGCCGTCATCATGATGGCGGTCTTCGGCGGCTTCATCGGTGCCACCGAGTCGATGATCAAGATGATCGGTTTCGGTCTCGCGATCGCCGTCTTCTTCGACGCCTTCGTGGTCCGCATGGCGATCGTCCCCGCCGTGCTCGCCCTGCTGGGCAAGCGCGCCTGGTGGCTCCCGCGCTGGCTGGACCGCGTCCTGCCGAACGTCGACGTCGAGGGCGAGGGGCTGGCCAAGCACGTCCCCGCCGGGACCGGCGGCGGCGAGGGACCGACCGGCGGCGAGCGCGAGCTGAGCCGGGTCTGATCCCCGGCGGCCGCCGGGCCCACGGCCCTGGCGGCCCCACCGGACTCCGGTGCCGCGCCTGAGCGGGGCGCGGCACCGGGTGCGCCGACATCTGTGGGGACGGGTGCCGGTGCGACAGAAAGCCCCCGTGCGAGCGGCACGGGGGCTTTCGCCGTAGTTACGAGTACGGGGCGGCGGGGCTTTCGTCGTACGTACGAGTACGGGTCAACGGGTGCGGGCGGCGGGTTTCCGGCGGAGGTCTTCCCGCGCGAGGGGCTCAGCGCCCGGCGGCGGCGGGCGGGGCTGTCTCGGCGTGGGTGCGGCCCAGGAAGCGCTGGAGCGCCGCGTTCTCGATCTGGAATACCTCGACCCCGCCTCCGCCGGTCGAGTGCAGCTCCAGCACCAGCTGCGCCCGCCCGGCGGGCCAGAGGCGCACCTCGCCGCTCTCGACCGGGGTGTTCATGCCGTCCTCCAGCAGGTCGCGGCGGAGCGCCCAGTCGGCCCCGCCGTCGAAGACGAGGTGGACCGTGCCGGGTTCGGCGTCGGCGTCGTAGCGCAGGTCGACCGGGACCGGGCGGGTGAGCGGACCGTCGGTGATGAGACGGGCCCGGGTGTGTTCTTCGATCACGGGGGACATCGGCCGACTCCTCCTGTTATTACCGCTTTGCAATCCAATGTCCCATATTTCACGGCGCGTGCGCGGTTCGTAAATGTGGAACATGCGCTCTTGCGCATAGTTCGCAAGAACGCCCTATGATTGGCGGGTTCCGGTCCGCGCCGGGTCGCAGACCCCTGCCCGCACCCCTGTCCCCGCCGACCCCGCAGAAGCGGAGCCTTCCCATGCATGTACCCGACGGTTTCATCAACGCACCTGTCTCCGTGGCCGCCGGAGTCGCCGCCGCGGGAGCCGTCGCGGTCAGCCTGCGCGGCGCCCGCCGTGAACTGGACGAGCGCACCGCCCCGCTCGCCGGGCTGATGGCCGCCTTCATCTTCGCCGTGCAGATGCTGAACTTCCCGGTCGCCGCCGGTACCAGCGGGCATCTCCTCGGCGGGGCGCTGGCCGCGATACTCGTCGGGCCCTACACCGGGGTCCTCTGCGTCACCGTGGTGCTGCTGATGCAGGGCATCCTCTTCGCGGACGGCGGCCTCACCGCCCTCGGCGTCAACGTCCTGGACATGGGCGTGACCACCACCGTCGTCGCGTACGTGGTCTTCCGGGTGCTGATGCGGGCCCTGCCGCGCCGCCGGTCCACCGTCACCGTCGCCTCCTTCGTCGCCGCGCTGGTCTCCGTGCCCGCCGCCGCCGTCGTCTTCACGCTGATCTACTGGATCGGCGGCACCACCGACATCTCCATCGGCAAGGTCTTCACCGCGATGGTCGGTGTCCACGTCCTCATCGGCATCGGCGAGGCCGTCATCACCGCCGCCACCGTCGGCGCCGTCATCGCGGTCCGCCCCGACCTGGTGCACGGCGCCAAGGGCTTCGCCAACCCGCTCAAACTCCGGGTGGACGGGCAGCTGATCGACGCCGCCCCGGCCGCACCCGCGAAGGCCGCCGGGAAGCCCGCCAGGGCCGGGAAGCCCGCGGTCGCCGTCGCGTCCCGCTCCACCCGGGGTCTGCTGGCCGCCGGGCTGCTCACCGCCCTCGTGCTGGCCGGCTTCGTCTCGTACTACGCCTCCTCCAGCCCCGACGGACTGGAGAAGGTCGCCGCCGACAAGGGCATCGACCGGAACGCCAAGGAGCACGCCTCCGCCGACTCCCCGCTCGCCGACTACGGCGTGAAGGACGTGGACGACGCCCGCCTCTCCGGCGGCCTCGCCGGGGTCATCGGCGTCGGCGTCACCGTCGTCGTGGGCGGCACGGTGTTCTGGGCGATCCGCCGCCGCCGCGACGACGGCGCGGCCCCGGCGGCCGGACCGGCCGCCGCACCGCTCGCCGAGAAGGTCTGAGGCGTCCGATGGGTTCCGGCCACGCGCACCGGCTCTTCCGGCACGGGCACTCGCCCGTCCACCGGCTGCCCCCGCACTGCAAGCTCGCCGCCGTCTTCTGCTTCGTCCTCGTGGTGGTCTCCACCCCGCGCGAGGCGGTGTGGGCCTTCGCGCTGTACGCGGTGCTGCTCGCCGCCGTCGCGGCGGTGGCCCGGATTCCCGCCGGGTACCTGCTGAAGCGGCTGGTCGTCGAGGTCCCGTTCGTGGCGTTCGCGCTGCTGATGCCGTTCGTCGTACCGGGGGAGCGGACCGAGTTCCTCGGCCTCCACCTGAGCGTGGCCGGTCTCTGGGGCGCCTGGAACGTCCTCGCCAAGGGCACCCTCGGCGTCGCCGCCTCGGTGATCCTCGCCTCCACCACCGAGCTCCGCGCCCTGCTGCTGGGCCTCCAGCAGCTCAGGCTGCCGCCGCTCCTCGTCCAGATCGCGTCGTTCATGATCCGGTACGGGGACGTCATCACCGACGAGATGCGCCGGATGTCCGTCGCCCGTCGCTCCCGGGGCTTCGAGGCGCGCGGCGTACGCCAGTGGGGCGTCCTCGCCAAGTCGGCGGGCGCCCTCTTCATCCGCTCCTACGAACGCGGCGAGCGGGTCCACCTGGCGATGGTCAGCCGGGGGTACGCGGGCACCATGCCGGTCATCGACCGGGTGACGGCCTCCCGCGCCCAGTGGGCGTACGCGGCGGCGCTCCCGCTGCCCGCCCTCGCGGTCTGCCTCCTCGGCTGGGCCCTGTGACCGCCGGACGCGCACCCCGCACCTTTCCCTCCCCTTCCGCACGTCTGCTGGGATGAACACATGAACAGCCCGACACCCGCCGGTCAGACCCCCGCCGGTCAGACCCCCGCCCCCGTGCCGCCGTCCCTCGAAGTCGGCGGCCTCGCCTACGCCTACCCCGACGGGCACCAGGCGCTCTTCGGTGTCGACCTGACCGTCGCCCGGGGCGAACGCGTCGCGCTGCTCGGCCCCAACGGCGCCGGGAAGACCACCCTCGTCCTCCACCTCAACGGCATCCTCGACGCCGGCGCCGGAACCGTCCGCGTCGCCGGGCTCCCGGTCGAGAAGCGGAACCTCGCGGAGATCCGCCGCCGCGTCGGCATCGTCTTCCAGGACCCCGACGACCAGCTGTTCATGCCCACCGTCCGCGAGGACGTCGCCTTCGGCCCCGCCGCCTCCGGGCTGCGCGGCGCCGAACTGGAGGCCCGGGTCACCGCCGCCCTCACCCAGGTCGGCATGGCCGAGTACGCCGACCGCCCGCCGCACCACCTCTCCTTCGGGCAGCGCCGCCGCGTCGCCGTCGCCACCGTCCTCGCCATGGAGCCGGAGATCCTCGTCCTCGACGAGCCGTCCTCCAACCTGGACCCGGCCTCCCGCCGCGAACTCGCCGACATCCTCCGCTCCCTGGACGTCACCGTCCTGATGGTCACCCACGACCTCCCGTACGCCCTGGAGCTCTGCCCCCGCTCGGTCATCCTCAGCGACGGCGTCATCGCCGCCGACGACCGTACGCAGGACCTCCTCCTCGACGAGGAACTCATGCGCGCCCACCGGCTGGAGCTGCCCTTCGGCTTCGATCCCGGTTCCGTGACGGTAAACAGCAGGTGACCCGCCCCCCACCGGACCTGCGCCGCAATGCAGGATGGGGGGATGAGCGGGAGCGCGGAAGCAGGCGTGGACGTACGGGGCACGGTGGCGCCCGGATTCGAAGCGGTCCGGGACGCCTTCGTACGGAACTTCGAACAGCGCGGTGAGCGCGGCGCGGCCGTCGCCGTCTACCGCGACGGGCGCAAGGTCGTGGACCTCTGGGCCGGTACGAGAGACGTGGACGGCACCGAACCCTGGGCGGTCGACACCGTCCAGATCGTCCGCTCGGCGGGCAAGGGCATCGCCGCCGCCGTCCCCCTGATGCTCCACCAGCGCGGCCAGGTCGACCTGGACGCCCCGGTCGGTACGTACTGGCCCGAGTTCAAGGCGAACGGCAAGGAGCGCGTCCTCGTACGCGACCTCCTCGCCCACCGCGCCGGGGTCCCCGCCCTGGACCGCCCGCTCACCCCCGCCGAGGCGGCCGACGGCCACACCGGACCGGCCGCCGTCGCCGCCCAGCGGCCCCAGTGGGAACCCGGCACCGACCACGGCTACCACGCCCAGACCTACAGCTGGCTCATCGGCGAACTCGTCCGCCGGGCCACCGGCCGCACCATCGGCCGCTGGATCGCCGAGGAGATCGGCCGTCCCCTCGGCCTCGACTTCTGGTTCGGGCTCCCCGCCGACGAGGCCCACCGCATCGGCCGCATCGGCCCCGTCGAACCGCCCGCGACCGGCGACCCCGGCGCCCTGCGGATGCGGCCCAAGCGCGCCGTCACCGAGGCGTACGCCGACCCGGACTCGCTCACCCGCCGCGCCTTCGGCGCGATCGACCCGAACCCGGACGAGAACGACCCCGCCTACCGCACCGCCGAACTCCCCGCCTCCAACGGCATCGCCACCGCCCGCGCCCTCGCCCGCTGCTACGCCGCGATGATCGGCGAGGTCGACGGCCACCGCCTCTTCGCCCCCGCCACCCTCACCCTGGCCCGCACCGAGGAGTCCGCCGGACCCGACCGGGTCCTCGTCGTCAACACCCGTTTCGGACTGGGGTACATGCTCCACGGCCCCGCCGCCCCGCTGCTCGGCCCCGGCTCCTTCGGCCACCCCGGACGCGGCGGCTCCCTCGGCTTCGCGGACCCCGAGTCCCGTATCGCCCTCGGCTACGTCACCAACGGCCTCCAGAAGGGAGTCACCGCCGACCCGCGCGCCCAGGCCCTGGTCCGGGCGGTGCGCTCGGCGCTCTGAGGTCTCCGAAGCGGGCGAGCTCCTCGGCTCCGCCGCGGGGCAGGCAGGCGACCGCGGCCTCCGGCAGCGCGGCGATCACGGCACGCAGTTCCGCGTGCAGGTCCGGCAGCAGGGCCCAGGCCGCAGCGGGTGCACCGACGGCGCAGAGCAGCAGGTCGCCCTCGTAGAAGCAGGCGTCGAGCAGCGGCTCGTCGAGGAGCAGGCGCACGGCGAGCGGAAGGGTGTGGGCCAGGGCCACCTGCTGCTGGACGAGGGTGCGCAGCTCCGCCGGACCCAGTTCCCCGAGGCGTAGGTGCCGCAGCCCGTGCACCCTGCGTACGAGGGGAGTCGCGTCCGCGGCCGGAGGCCCCCAGCGGGGCGGGTCCAACTCGTCGAGTGTGCGGTCCAGATGCAGCAGACGGTCCATGGGGCCATTCTCGTAGCAGAGTTGAGGGATTCAGGCCCGGGTCACCTGCTGGGATCAGGATGACCGGGTCGGTGAGCGCCGCCATGTGCCCGTGCGGGCGGATTACTTCGGCGCGGACGAATCACGACTCCTGCGCGGTGGTCCGCCGTTCGACCTCGCCGGAACCGGGACCCCTCGGCAGGTCGCCCGTCAGGCCCGCCTCCCGTGCGCCTCGGCGTGCGCACGGGACGAGTCTCGCCCAACGCCACTCCCGGCAAAAACGGTTCGATGCGGCGCGCGTGACCCCACCCCGCCCACCGCAGTACGGTCGCCCCATGACGACACCCACCCCCCTCGCGCGCTTCGACGGTCACGGCGTCCTCATCACCGGAGCGGGGCAGGGGGTCGGCGCCGCCACCGCCCGCCGGCTCGCCGCCGAGGGGGCGTCGGTCCTCGTCACCGACCTGGACCCCGCCCGTGCCGCCGCGACCGCCGCCCGGATACGGGACGAGGGGTGGGCCGCCGACTCCCTCGCCTGCGACGTCGGCGACCGGGCGGCCGTGGAGGCGGCGGTGGCGTACGCGGTCACCGAGTTCGGCCGGCTCGACGTCCTGGTGAACAACGCCTACGCGGCGGGCCCGGACGCCGAGCTCTTCGAGGACGAGAGCGACGAGATCTGGCAGCGCGATCTCGACATCTGCCTCGGCGGCGCCTTCCGCTGCTCCCGCGCCGCCCTCCCGCACCTCGCCGCCTCCGGCCGGGGTGCGATCGTCAACATCGGCTCGGTCAACGGCGAACAGGACTTCGGCGGCCACGCCTACAGCGCCGCGAAGGCGGGCCTGGCCAGCCTGACCCGTACCCTCGCGGGTCATGCCGGACCGCGCGGGGTGCGCGTCAACCTCATCGCCCCCGGCACCCTGCGCACCGACGCCTGGGCGGGCCGCGAGGCCGAACTCGACCGGGCCGCCGCCCTCTACCCGCTCGGCCGCGTCGGCGAACCGGACGACATCGCCGCCGCCGTCGCCTTCCTCGCCTCCCGCGACGCGTCCTGGATCACCGGCACCACGCTCAGGGTCGACGGCGGACTGCTGGCCGTCCACACCGGCTTCAAGCGGGCGGTGGGGGAGGAGTGAACGGACGTGCGGGTCTCAGCCCGCGTGCAGCATCAGCCCGATGCCGATCACCATCAGCCCGGCCGCCGCGATCCTCGGGGCGCCGAACCGCTCCTTGAAGAGCAGGGCGCCCAGTGCCGCGCCCACGAGGATCGAGGACTCGCGCAGGGCCGCGACCGGGGCGAGCGCCGCGCGGGTCTGGGCCCACAGCACCAGCCCGTAGGCGACCACCGAGAGGGCCGCCCCGAGCAGCCCGCGTACCGCCAACGGGGCCAACTGTGCGCCCAGTTCACCGCGACGGACGTACAGGGCGTACGCCGGTACGGCCAGGCCCTCCGCGATCATCAGCCAGGCGACGTACCCCAGCGCACTGCCGGAGGCGCGGACGCCGACGCCGTCCACCGTGGTGTACCCGGCGATGGCGAGGCCCGTCCCGAGCGCCGCCAGCAGCGCCGGCCAGTCCGGGCGGCGGCCGGAACCGCGGATGCCCCACAGGGCGAGGCCCACCAGCCCGGCCGAGGCCACCGCCACCCCCGCCGCGGCCCAGGCGCCGGGCCGTTCGCCGACGAACACCGCCGCGAGGACCGTCACCACGAGCGGGGCCGTACCCCGGGCGATCGGATACATCTGGCCGAAGTCGCCCAGCGTGAACGACCGCATCAGCAGCAGCATGTACGCGAGATGCAGCACCGCCGAGACGCCCAGGTACGGCCACGCCGCCGTGTCCGGGAACGGCACGAAGGGCGCGGCGGCCGCGCCGATCAGCAGACCGCCGCCGGAGATCAGCGTGAAGGAGAGCAGCTGGTCCTTGAGCGCGTGGGCCAGGGCGTTCCACCCGGCGTGGGTGAACGCCGCCAGCAGCACCGCGCAGACGACCAGAGGGGTCACGCGGCCCGCTCGCGCACATCCACCACCGTGCCGCCCGCGTGGGCGATCAGGCTCTTCGGATCGAGCGGGAACACCGAGTGCGGGGTCCCCGCCGCGGCCCACACGACTCCGTGATCGAGCAGCCCTTCGTCGGCCAGGACCCGGGTCTCCGTCACGTGCCCGAAGGGCGGTACGCCCCCGATCGCGTACCCGGTGGCCTCGCGGACCACGTCGGCGCCCGCGCGCTTCACCTTCGCCGCGCCCAGCACCTCGCGCACCCGCTCCACGTCCACCCGGGAGGCACCGTCCATCAGGACGACCACCGGGACGCCGTCGGCCACGAACACCAGGGACTTGGTGATCTCGGCCAGCTCGCAGCCGATCGCGGCGGCGGCCTCGGCGGCGGTACGGGTGGCCTCGGGGAAGCGGCGTACCTCCACCTGGAGCCCCAACTCGGCCAGCGCGGCCGCGAATCGGGGGTGCGCCTCGGCGTGTCCGGGGTGCGCGGCGGAGGCGGTGGGGGCGGCGTTCGGCTGGGGCTCGGCGTCGGGGCCGGTGGTGGCAGTGCTCATGATCCGCAGGCTACTCGCGTGAACGGGCGCCTCGCAGCACCGTATTGGCGCGGGGCCCGGATCCGGACACGGCGGTGCGCCGGGCCCTGGCCGGGCCCGGCGCACCACCATCGCCGGAGGGGGAGCGACACCCCTGGGCTCACCCCGCGCGCAGGACCGCCGCCACGACCGGACCGGCCGCGGTGCCGCCGTGGCCGCCGGACTGGACCACCCCGGCCGCGGCCAGGTCGTCGCTGAATCCGGTGAACCAGCTGTTGGACTTGCCCTGCCCGTCGACCTCCGCCGATCCGGTCTTCGCGCCCTTGTCGCCGCCGACCGAGGACATGGCCACCGTGCCGGTGCCGCTGGGGTCGGTCGCGGTGAAGCGCATCATGTCCCGCAACTGCTGGGCCACGGTGCCGGGGAGAGGCTGGGCGGTGGCGAACGGACGGTCGTCCAGGTCGCGGGCGACGATGTAGGGCTGCTTGAAGGAGCCCGACTTCGCGGTCGCGGTGACCGACGCCATGTTCAGGGGGCTCATCAGGGTCTTGCCCTGGCCGATGTACGAGGCCGCGGTCTCGGCTCCCGACGACTCGGGGATGCTGCCGTCGAAGGACTCGATGCCGGTCTTCCAGTTGTCCTGGCCCAGTCCGAAGTAGTCGCGCGCCTCCTGGCCGAGAGCGGTGCCGGCCACGTTCTTCTCGGTCAGTGCCTTGACCGGCTTGATGAAGGCGGTGTTGCACGACCGGGCGAAGGCGTTCTTCAGTGTGCCGTTCGGGATGGAGAACTCATCGAGGTTGTGGAAGGTGACTCCCTCCCAGGAGACGGTCGACGGGCACTCCACGGGGGAGTCGATGGTCCCCAGGCCGTTCTGGATGATCATCGCCGCCGTGATGATCTTCATCGTTGATCCTGGGGCGAGCTGCCCCGTCATGGCCGCGTTGAAGCCGTCCGCCCGGTTGTTGGCGATGGCCCGTATCGCGCCCGTCGACGGCTGGACCGCCACCACGGAGGATTCGCCGAACTGCTTCACGGCCTTCTCCGCCGCCGCCTGCACGTTCGCGTCGATGGTCGTCTTCACCTCGCCCGGCTTGCCCTTGGCGAGCGTCAGCAGGGTGATGGCGGGGGTGTTCTCGTCGCCGCTCTCGATCGACGTCTCGATGCCGGCGGTGCCTCCCGCCTTCGCTCCGTACCGGTCGCGCAGCGTGGCGATGACCGGCCCGAGCGACGGGTACTCCTCCTTGGTCAGCACCTTGCCGTTGCGGTCCACCGCCTCGATCTCCGGCGCGGACGACTCCCCGGTGACGAGCGTCGCTCCCGCCGTCAACTGAGGGTGGACGACGCTCGGTTGCCAGTCGACAAGCGGCTTGCCGGTGGTCAGCCCGCGCACCACGGTCAACTCGGAGGAGTACGAGAGCGGCTTGCTCTGTCCCTCGAACGAGACGGTCCCCTTCACCGTGTACGGGACCTTCGCCCCGACCGCCGGCCCCGGGGTGATCACTACGTGCTCGATGTGAGCTTCGGTGGAGTACCCGGTCAGTACGGGCTCCGCCTCCACCGGATGGTTCGTCAACTGCGCCGCGCCCGCCCCGTTCCCGGAGGACCAGGCCGCGAAGAACGCCTTCGACGCCTCGGCGATCTCCTTGGCGTCCGGCGGCCCGGTCTTCACCGCGACGGTCTTGGTGCCCAGGCCTCCACCGCCCCCGTCGTCGAACAGTACCGAGTACGCGCCGTAACTCAGCCCCCCGGCCACCAGCACGAACACCCCGCCGACAATGGCGACTTTGGCTCCGCCTCGCATGGTTGCGGTCCCTCCCCCGAGATCCATCTTGAACATGTTCAAGAATCTGTCTGCGTGGATGACTGTACGGGACATGTGTGACTGCCGCGAAGGTTGTTATCAGACCGGAACGATGGTTTCGGCCGAGGCCGGGGAGCGCTCTCCCACCCTCGGTGATCCGCGCGCCCGGCCGCGTCGGCGAAGTCGAGTCGCGTGACGGCCTGTCGCGCCCGCTCAGGGTGGCGCCCGTCCGCATGTGGCCAGTTGATGGAGGCTGCGTGCTCACCATGTGAAACGCGCAGGTGGGAGGCTTGACCCGTGCTTGCTGTGCACCCTCTCCGACTGGTATGAACATGATCACTTCGCCCGGTCATCCGTGCGGAGACGCTCGGCAGAGCCCCGCGCCACGGATCGACGGCAGTCGCCTCCCGCGCGGGGCATCGCTCTGTCGGCTCGATTCCCGTCCCGCCGACCAGGCTCAGCCGCCCCCCCACCACGGCCAGGTCCCCGTACCTCCAGGAACCGCCATGCCTCATCGACACGTTCCCCGCCGCGCCCTGGTCGCCCTCGCGGCCCTCACCGCCCTCGGAGCCTCGGCCTGCACCCCCGACGAGGCGTCACCCTCGCGGTCCGGTGACGCGGCGCCGGTATCGTCCGCACCCGCCGGCGCCCCTGCGACGGCCGCGTCCGCGTCACCCACCGCGAGCCCCACGCCTTCCCCCACCCAGGAGGCGCCCGAGGAGATGCTCGCCGTCCTGCACTACATCAGCGCCACGGCGGGCGGCCACAGCGTGGCCTACCGCCCGGCCGTGTTCTGCCCGTTGGAGACGATGCAGAGCTTCGACGACTGCCGCCCGACCATGCCGGCCGACGGGGTCGGATTCGTCGCGACGGCCGACCCGAAGGAGGCGTCGGACTCCATCCGCCCGCTGGAGGAGGACGCGTCCGTCGACTTCTACGTCAACGGCAACGACGTGCGGATCGGCAAGGACGACCTCGTGGACGCCGACGCGCACGGGGGCATCGAGTTCGCCGTCGACTTCCAGGAGGGGGACACCTCGGTCGTGCGGCTGACCTTCGCCCCGAGCGGTTCGATCGCGAGCATCGAAGGTGTGAAGCAGACGGAGATCCACTCCGACATCACGGGCGAGTGACCTGGCGCCTGCCCGGACGCGGGGAGGGCCCGGTCACCGACCGGGCCCTCCCCGCACGTCCGCCCCCCTACACCCAGGAGTCCAGCCACATCCGGTTCCGCCAGTCCGGCTCCGGGATAGGCGTCCCCGTGTACAGGGGCCAGAAGTAGATGAAGTTCCAGATGATCAGCAGCACCAGCAGCCCCGCCGCCACCGCGCCGATCGCGCGGCGGCGTTCGCCGGTGGGGTCGGAGGTGGGGAGGCCCAGTTCGGCGCGGGTACCGGTGCCGGCCGCCGGGCCGATCATCGCGCCGATCATCATCGTGACGGCGAGACAGAGGAACGGCACGAAGACGACCGCGTAGAAGAAGAAGATCGTGCGTTCCTGGTAGAAGAACCACGGCACCCACCCGGCCGCGACCCCGCAGGCGATGGCGCCCGCCCGCCAGTCGCGGCGGAAGAGCCAGCGCCACACTACGTACACGAGGGCGAAGCAGGCCGCCCACCAGAGCAGCGGGGTGCCGAGCGCCAGGACCTCGCGGGCGCACTTGCCGGTCGCCGAGTCGGGGCAGCTGGGCTCCTCGTAGAAGTACGAGACGGGGCGGCCGAGGACGATCCAGCTCCAGGGGTTCGACTGGTACGTGTGGCCGGAGGTCAGGCCCACGTGGAAGTCGTAGACCTGGCGCTCGTAGTGCCAGAGGCTGCGCAGCCAGTCGGGGAGCCAGGTCCAGCCGCCGCTGCGGCCCTCCGCGGTGTCCGCCCAGTGGCGGTCGTACCCCTTGTCCGTGACGAGCCAGCCCGTCCAGGAGACGAGGTACGTGGCCAGGGCGACCGGGACCGTGGAGACGAAGGCGGGCAGCAGGTCGCGGCGGAGGACCGCCGAGTACGGGCGGTACGCGCCTGCGGTGCGGCGGGCGCCCACGTCCCAGAGGACCGACATGACGGCGAACGCGGCCAGGATGTAGAGGCCGTTCCACTTGGTGCCGAAGGCGAGGCCCAGCATCAGCCCGGCCGCGAGCCGCCAGGGCCGCCACCCCAGGCGCAGGGTCTCCGCGATCCGGGCGTCCGGGCGGAGCACCCCCTCCTCGTCCACCGGGAGGGCATCGGCGAGTTTGCGGCGGGCCCAGTCGCGGTCGTTCACCAGGCAGCCGAAGGCCGCGACCACGAAGAACATCAGCACCAGGTCGAGCAGGGCGGTGCGGCTCATCACGAAGTGCAGCCCGTCCACCGCGAGCAGCAGGCCCGCCAGGCACCCCAGGAACGTCGAGCGGAACATCCGGCGCCCGATCCGGCACAGCAGCAGCACGGACAGGGTGCCGAGCAGGGCCACCATGAACCGCCAGCCGAACGGCGTGAGGCCGAACATCTGCTCGCCGAGCCCGATGACCCACTTGCCGACCGGCGGGTGCACCACGTATCCGGGGTCGACGGGGACCTTCACCCGGGACGGGTCGCTCAGGATGAGCTTGTCGACGTCCTTGGGCCAGGCGCCCTCGTACCCCTGGTTGGTCAGGGCCCAGGCGTCCTTGGCGTAGTACGTCTCGTCGAATATCACCGCGTCGGGCTGCCCCAGCCGCCAGAAGCGCAGCACCCCGGCGACCAGGGTCACCAGCAGCGGGCCGCCCCACCCGGACCACCGTTCCAGCCGGTCCGCGAGGGCCGGTGGCACGCCGAGGACCCCCCAGGTGCGGGGGCTCGGCCGGTTGTAGGGAGGGATGAGGCGTTCGCGCAGCCCGATGTCCTTCCGGGGCACGTGGCCGAAGCGGTGCAGCCGCCGCTCCCAGGGAGAAGGCTGCTCGCCGCGGAGTTCGTCCCCGGCGTCGTGGCCCTGCCGGGCGTCGGGCGCAGTACTCGTCACCGCGCCATCGTAGGGAAAGCATCTGTGCGAGGGGGGCCGCCGGGGCTGGGAGGATGGTTCCTGTGACTGAAACGCCTGGAACGCCTGGAAAGCCGACCACCGGAACGCTGGTTCTCGCGGGGACCCCCATCGGCGACGTGGCGGACGCCCCGCCGCGTCTCGCCGCCGAACTGGAGACCGCCGACGTCGTGGCGGCCGAGGACACCCGCCGGCTGAAGCGCCTGACCCAGGCGCTCGGCATCCACACCACGGGGCGGGTCGTCTCGTACTTCGAGGGGAACGAGTCGGCCCGCACCCCGGAGCTGGTCGAGGCGCTGACCGGCGGCGCGCGGGTGCTGCTGGTCACCGACGCGGGGATGCCGTCCGTCTCCGACCCCGGCTACCGCCTGGTCGCCGCAGCCGTCGAGAAGGACATCAAGGTCACCGCGGTGCCCGGCCCCTCGGCGGTCCTCACCGCCCTGGCGCTCTCGGGTCTGCCGGTGGACCGGTTCTGCTTCGAGGGCTTCCTGCCCCGTAAGGCGGGCGAGCGCCTCGGCCGTCTCCGCGAGGTCGGCGACGAGCGCCGCACGATGGTCTTCTTCGAGGCCCCGCACCGCCTGGACGACACCCTCGCCGCGATGGCCGAGGTCTTCGGCGCGGACCGCCGGGCCGCCGTCTGCCGCGAGCTGACGAAGACGTACGAGGAAGTGAAGCGCGGCCCGCTCGGCGAGCTGGCGGTGTGGGCGGCCGAGGGCGTACGCGGCGAGATCACCGTCGTCGTGGAGGGCGCGGGCGACAAGGGCGCCGAGGAGCTGGACGCGGCGGAGCTGGTGCGCCGGGTCCAGGTCCGCGAGGAGGCGGGGGAGCGCCGCAAGGAGGCCATCGCCGCCGTCGCCGCGGACGCCGGACTGCCCAAGCGCGAGGTGTTCGACGCGGTGGTCGCCGCGAAGAACGCCGCCCGCACGCCGGGCACGCCCACCGTCTGAGCCCTCAGGCCGTCAGCACCCCGTGGACCGTCTTCACGAACGGGTCCCCGCGCGACACCCGCCGGGTGCAGACGGCGGCCAGCGCCGTCCCGGTGTCCGGGCAGTAGCCGAGGAACGCCTGCTGCCCGGAGGTCGCCCCGGCGTGGAAGTTCACCGGGCCGTGCGGGGACGCGTGCTGGAACCACGTCAGCGTGTGGGTGTGGGTGTGCCGGAGGCCCCGGCGCAGTACCGGGTGCCGCATCCCCGCCAGCGCGGCGGCGAGCGGGGCGTCCGGCGGCGGTACGAACGGGGTGACCCCGGCCGCCTCCGTCCCGGCGTACGCGCCGCTCGCCGCGAGGTGCGCCTCCAGGAAGGTGAGCAGGTCGTGCGGGGTGGACCGGACGGCCCCCGCCCCGGCGAACCCGCCGATGTCGAGCGCCGGCACCGGGGCGCCGCCGCGCCCGTGGCCCGTCGCGTCGGCGCCCGGGCGCCCCGGGCCGACCGCGGTGGAGTCCAGGTGCAGCGGCGCGAGGACCTCCCGGTGGACGAGGACCTCCCAGGGGGTGCCGGTCGTGGCGGCGAGGGTGTGGGCCAGGACCGCGACGGCGAAGTTCGAGTAGTGCCAGCGGGTCCCGGGCGCGTGGCGCGGGCGGGCCCGCAGGAAGGCACGGACGACCCGGCCGGCGTCGTAACCGGCGTACGGGGCGGTGGTCCAGCGCGGTACCGCCTGCGGGTAGAAGTCGGCGGGCAGTCCGGGCAGCCCCGAGGTGTGGGTGACCAGATGGCGCAGGGTGATCGCCCGTAGCGACGGGTGCACCGGGTGGCCGGGCGCCAGGAGCTCCGCGGCCGGGGCGTCGTACGAGAGGCGGCCCGCGGCGACCAGCCGGGCGAGGAGCAGCCCGGTGAAGGTCTTGGACGCCGAGCCGAGCTCGTACCGGAGCCGGTCGCGCGGCCGGTCGTCCGGTTCCGGCGCGGTGCCGGTGACGTGCAGGGTGCGGTGTCCGTGGCGGCTGAGCGCGAGCACCAGGCCGGGCGCCGGGCCGATCGCCCCGGCCGCCCCGGCGAGGAGCCGCGCGTCCGCGTCGGCGGCCGGGCCGCCGGGGCCGTCGGACGCGGTACGGGCGGGGGCGGGGAGCGTACTCACGCGGAGGCCGCCGAGGAGAGGTCCGACAGGGAGCGCGAGACCGCCAGCGCCGAGGCGAACGCGGCCACCAGCGTCGGGTGGTAGACGAGGTCGAAGACCCACCCCGGGTCGCCCTCGGGCATTCCCTCCAGCACCGGCATGGCCCCGTCCGGTTCCTGCGCGGCGGCGAAGGCGTCCCAGGCCGCCGGGTCGAGCGTCGGCTCGGTCAGACAGGCGTCGACCACCAGCAGCTCGCCGAGGAGGTCCCAGCGCTTCAGGTCGGTCCAGTCGTCCAGCCAGACGGGGAGCCAGAGCGCGAGGTAGTCGGCGATCTCCGGCGGCAGTCCGTCGGGCGACAGGCCCCAGTCGGTGAGGTGGAAGACCGTGTGGGTGATGTCGTAGGCGATGTGTCCCTCGACGGTCCACGGCTCGGGCCGGGCGGCGAGCCAGGTGCGCCCGAACGCCTCGTCCTCCGGGACGCTCGCGGTCAGCCCGAACCGGCGCTCGACCGTGGCGATGCCGAGGCGCCGCACCGGGTTCACCTCCAGCCGGCCCCAGCTGGTGAGGCGGCGGTTCAGGCGGACGGCCGCTTCGAGGTCCGGGTGGCGGTAGCCCAGCTCCTTGAACGGTACGTACACCTCCATCGGCGCCGGGCAGAGCGGTTCGCGGCGCTGCCCGTCCAGCAGCCGGTGCCCGGAGTCCAGCAGCTCGTGCCAGGCGAAGTCGAGGAGGGAGCGGGCGAGGGTGGCCTGCTGGGACCCGGCGACGCCCTCGCGGAAGATCACCTTGCTGATGAGCGCCAGCTCACCGAGGGGCTTGAACCGGTCCAGCATCCCGGCCTCGGGGGAGGGGTCGTCCTCCAGCCGGAACCCCTCCCGGTGGGCGTGCAGCCACTGGAGAGCCTTCGCTCCCACCTCGTGGATCTGCTGGATACCGCTCATGCGCAGTGCTTCCTTTCGGACGAGGCGGACGGGACGGGTGCGGCGGGTGCGGTGGGGTGTTCCAGCCGGGCCGCGGTGAGCGAGGCGGCGAAGACCGTCACCAGCGTGGAGTGGTAGCAGGCCAGGAACGGGTACGGCTCCTCGTCGTCGCTCGTTCCCGGGGCGCCGGGCTCGACCGGCGGGCCGGTCTCCGGGAGGCAGCCGCTCGGATGCTGCACCCGGGCGAGCGCGGGCCAGGCCTCGGCGAACAGCTCCACCGGCGGTGCCCCCGGCAGGCCCGCGCCGACCGCCAGCAGTTCGGCGGTGAGGTCCCACTGGTGGCTCTCCAGGCAGCCGTCCGTCCAGGCGGGCAGCCAGGCCCGCAGATAGACGTCCAGGTCTTCCGGCATCCGCTCGGGGGCGACTCCCCAGTCGGTGACGTGGTACGCCGCGTGGGTCAGGGAGTAGCCGGAGGAGCGCTCCAGCATCCAGGGCTCGGACAGCCCGCCCAGCCAGGTGCGGCGCAGCACCTGCCCGGCGTCCGCGTGCGGGGCGATGCCCACCCGGCGCTCGGAGTTGATCAGCCCCAGCTGCCGGTTGGCGTGCTGCTCGGTGACCGCCCAGCCCCGGGTGGCCGCGACCCGGCGGGCGAGCCGCTCGAAGCCCTCGTGACGGAGCCCGTGCCCCGCGAAGGCCGCGTAGATCTCGAACGGGTACGCAGCGAAGGGCTCGGACCGCAGGAGTTCCAGCAGCAGCTCCCCGGAGCGGGTCTGCTCCCAGGCGAACGCCACCAGCCGGTCGGCGGTGGCGTGGGCCGGATCGGCGGGGGCGGTGACCCGGTGGGCGGTGCTGCACAGCTGGGCCAGTTCGCCGAGCGGCTTGAGGGTGTGGTCGACCTTGGTGTGCGGCTCCAGCACGTCCTCGGGGAGGACGAAGCCGGACAGGTGGTCCTCGGTCCAGGCCAGCGCGCGGTCGCGCACCTCGCGTACGAGGGTGGTGAGCGCGGCGACGGCGGCCCGGCGGTCCGCCGTGCCGCCGTCGCCGGGGCGTGCCGCCGTCGCCTGCTCCGCCGTCACCGGCCGCGCTCCTCGGTCATCAGCCGGGCGGCGCGGACGTTCAGGACGACCCGGGGGTCCTGGCCGCCCATCAGCTCGACGAAGTCGAGTCCCCGGTCGAGTCCGAGCGTCGGCGGCTCCCCGCCCAGGGCGGCCAGCCAGCGGCCGGTGCCCGAGGCCTGGAGCCAGTCGCGGCGGCGCACCGCGCGGACGAAACCGCGCGCGAGGTCGGTCACCCGGCCGCGGGCGACCTCCGCCACGGAAGACGCCGCCGCCGGGACGGCGAGCGGCGTGAGGAGGGAGAGCTGGTGCGAGAACGCCTGCCAGGGGGCGTCGGCCAGGCCGGCGACACCGGGCTCGTCCAGGAGGGCCGTGGTGCCCGGCGGCCGTCCGGTGGTGATGGAGGGGGCCACCCGGTGCAGGGTGGAGAGCATCGCCCAGTGGCCCCAGGCGGCGGAGGGCGAGGCGTCGGGGCGCGGCGGGAACTCCTCCACCGCGCGGTGGAAGACCGCCACGTCTCCGGGGTGCGGGTTCTGTCCGTACAGCACGCTCGGCAGCAGCAGGTCGGCTCCGATGACCCGTACCGCGGCGATGCCCGTTCTGTCGTCCTCGTGGATTCCGGCCGCGCCGCACACCGTGGCGAGGTGGCCCCCGCTCCTAAGAGCGAGGACCACCTCGTTCGCCAGGTCGTGCACCGCGTCCGAGAGCCGGGACGAAGCGCTTGACTGGTTCATGGGCTGAGAGTCAGCCCTTCTTCGGCCGCGGGGTGGGCGGCGAGAGGAGGAGCAGCGAGCCACCCCCGAGGAGTGCCAGGTACGCGCACTCGCGCGAGTCGCGGTACAGGCCCTCGACCTCGCCCGGGTTGAGCGCGGCCTCCAGGTCGGTGTCGAGGTCGGTCGCGGTGGTGGGGGTGATTTCCGTGTGCATGAGCGTTCCCGTTCTGTTCTGTGGAAAAGCCGGGGGTTGCGTGTACTTGCGTACGGTTCGAGTGAAAACCAGATAAGCGAACCGCGCAAACCGGACATGCTGTTTTGTTGAGGTGCGGAATTCAATTGAATGCTCAATTCATTCCGCACCTCGTGAATGCGCCCCCGTGCGCCCCTGGTGCAGCCCTTTGCCTGCGGGGGTTTTCCGCTCACCGACCCCCGTCCGGGCACCCGGCGCACGGAGGTGTGGGCGCCGGGAAATGCGCCCCTCGGGAGGGTGAACGGGCGGTGCACGCCCGCGCGCCGCCAACGGCTGGTTTCGTGCGGGGCGCCCTCGCACCATGCGCGGACCAAGGGCTCACCAAGGAGTCCAAGAACGCATCAACACTGGTCCTGAGCCGGTGCGATTCACATTCGGCGGGTGTGCACTGGGAGGTGGAAACACTCGGGAGCGGCTTGTCCTGCGGACAAGAGGAGCAAGTATGAGTGAGATCGCGGCGACCACGGTCCACGAGGCCTATGCCTTCGCGTGCATGCGATGTGGACACGGCTGGGAACAGGCCTACGAAATAGAGCACCACGTCGACCGGGACGGCAATACCTTCGTCGTCTACAAGGCCGACGGAGAGCGGGTCCCCTCTCCTCTGTCGACCCCGACCTGCACGAACTGCGGCGGCCACGTGGTCCGCATCATGCGTTCGGGACGGGTCTCCCTCGTGCAGCAGCTGCTGCAGGGCAACCCGCGGCGCGATCGGACCGGCACCGCCGCCGCCGAACGGGACGACGGCGAGCGGGTGGCCGCCGTGGCCGTACCGGCGGGAGCCGGAGCCGCCCGCCACTGGCACCTGTCGGACCTGTTCCACCCCTTCCAGCGCCGCTGACGGGGGCGCCGGCCGGGGGTGCGACCCGGGCCGCCGGCCAGGAGCGCCCGCCCGTGTCCCCGGACCCGGGCGGGCGCCCTCCTGTCCGGCCCTCCTCGTACGATCAAGGGCATGAGCCGTACCGAAGCGCCGCCGCTGCCCGAACCCCTGCGGGTTCCGGTCGCCGATTCGCACACCCACCTGGACATGCAGGACGGCACCGTGGAGGAGGCCCTCGCGCGGGCCGCCGCCGTCAACGTCACCACCGTCGTCCAGGTCGGCTGCGACCTCGCCGGGTCGCGCTGGGCCGCCGAGACGGCCGCCGCCCACCCGCAGGTGCACGCCTCGGTCGCCCTCCACCCCAACGAAGCGCCGCGCATCGTCCACGGCGACCCCGAGGGCCGCACCCGCGAAGGGGTCCGCGCCCCCGGCGGCAGGGCCGCGCTGGACGAGGCGCTCGCGGAGATCGACGCGCTCGCCGCCCTCGCCCACGTACGCGGCGTCGGCGAGACCGGCCTCGACTACTTCCGCACCGAGCCCGAGGGCCGCGCCGCCCAGGAGGAGTCCTTCCGGGCGCACATCGAGATCGCCAAGCGGCACGGCAAGGCCCTCGTCATCCACGACCGCGAGGCCCACGCCGACGTGCTGCGGGTCCTCGCCGAGGTCGGCGCCCCGGACCGCACGGTCTTCCACTGCTACTCCGGCGACGCCGAGATGGCCCGGATCTGCGCGCGGGCCGGCTACTTCATGTCCTTCGCGGGCAACGTCACCTTCAAGAACGCCCAGCCGCTGCGCGACGCCCTCGCCGTCGCCCCCGCCGAACTGGTGCTCGTCGAGACCGACGCCCCCTTCCTCACCCCCGCGCCCTACCGGGGCCGCCCCAACGCCCCCTACCTCATCCCCGTCACCCTCCGGGCGATGGCCGAGGTCAAGGGTGTCGACGAGGACACCCTCGCCGCGACGATCGACGCCAATACGGCACGGGCCTTCGACTACTGAGCGGGGGCGGGGACGCGGTCGCACCTGCGATCGCAATCCGGGCCCGTACGCTTAGTGGGTGAGCAGCACAGAGTCCGACGCCCTCCTGGGCCCCGCAGACATCCGCGAACTGGCGGCGACGCTGGGCGTACGCCCGACCAAGCAGCGCGGCCAGAACTTCGTCATCGACGCCAACACGGTCCGCAGGATCGTGCGCACCGCCGAGGTGCGGCCCGACGACGTCGTCGTCGAGGTCGGGCCGGGGCTCGGCTCGCTGACCCTGGCGCTGCTGGAGGCGGCCGACCGGGTCGTGGCCGTGGAGATCGACGACGTCCTCGCCGCCGCCCTGCCCGCCACCGTCGCCGCCCGGATGCCCGGCCGCGCCGACCGGTTCGCCCTGGTCCACTCCGACGCGATGCTGGTCACCGAGCTGCCGGGCCCCGCGCCCACGGCGCTCGTCGCCAACCTCCCGTACAACGTCGCCGTGCCCGTGCTGCTCACCATGCTGGAGCGCTTCCCGAGCATCGAGCGGACCCTCGTCATGGTCCAGTCCGAGGTCGCCGACCGGCTCGCCGCCCGCCCCGGTAACAAGGTCTACGGCGTGCCCTCCGTGAAGGCCAACTGGTACGCCGACGTGAAGCGCGCCGGAGCCATCGGCCGCACCGTCTTCTGGCCCGCCCCCAACGTCGACTCCGGACTCGTCTCGCTGGTCCGCCGCACCGAGCCGGTCAAGACGTCCGCCAGCCGCACCGAGGTCTTCGCCGTCGTCGACGCCGCGTTCGCCCAGCGCCGCAAGACGCTGCGCGCCGCGCTGTCCGGCTGGGCGGGCTCCGCACCTGCCGCCGAGGCCGCGCTCGTCGCCGCCGGGATCTCCCCGCAGGCCCGGGGCGAGTCGCTCACGGTCGAGGAGTTCGCCGCCATCGCCGAGAACAAGCAGGAGCTGTCCGCATGACCCACAGCGCCACCGAGACCGGCAGCGCCACCGCGACCGCGAGCGTCACCGTTCGCGTACCGGCCAAGGTGAACGCCCAGCTCGCGGTGGGCGCGGCCCGCCCCGACGGCTTCCACGACCTCGCCAACGTCTTCCTCGCCGTCGGCCTGTACGACGAGGTCACCGCGACCCCGGCCGACGAGCTGACGATCACCTGCTCCGGCCCGGACGCCGCCCAGGTGCCGCTGGACCGCAGCAACCTCGCCGCCCGCGCCGCCCTCGCCCTCGCGGAGCGGTACGGCATCGAGCCCGCCGTCCACCTCCACATCGCCAAGGACATCCCCGTCGCCGGCGGCATGGCCGGGGGCAGCGCCGACGGCGCCGCCGCCCTCCTCGCCTGCGACGCGCTCTGGTCCACCGGCGCCTCCCGCGAAGAGCTCCTCGAGATCTGCGCGGAGCTCGGCAGCGACGTCCCGTTCAGCCTGATCGGCGGCGCCGCCCTCGGTACCGGCCGCGGGGAACTGCTCACCCCGGTCGCTACCGGCGGCACCTTCCACTGGGTCTTCGCCGTCGCCGACGGCGGACTCTCCACCCCGGTCGTGTTCGGCGAGTTCGACCGGCTCACCGCCGGTACGGACATCCCCGAGCCCACCGCGGCCCCGGCCCTGCTCGACGCCCTCGCCTCCGGCGACCCGGTCGCCCTGGCCAAGACCCTGAGCAACGACCTCCAGGCCGCCGCCCTCTCGCTGCGCCCCTCGCTCGCCGCGACCCTGGCCGCCGGCACCGACGCCGGGGCCCTCGCCGCCCTGGTCTCCGGCTCCGGCCCGACCACCGCGTTCCTGGTCCCCGACGAGGCGACCGCCCACCGGGTCGCCGCCGCCCTCACCGCCTCCACCACCTGCCGCACGGCACGGGTCGCGGTGTCCCCGGCGCCGGGGGCGACGGTGGTCTGAGGGGGCCGTCACGGCGCCCTTCGGGGGCCTCCTCTTCTGCCGAGCCGCGTTCCACATGCGCCGGTGGTGCTGTTGGCGACCGCGAAGGTGGTCTGTAGTGTAGGAAGAAGCCAGCGACCGTGGGTCTCTGGAAGTGGAGCCAGGTGACCTGGGGCAGACCGGGAGCCTGGCTCGGCGCATTTCTGCGCATGTGCGGTTCAGCAGCCGGTGTCCACCTCGAAGTCGATCAACGCCTCTCCCAGCTGCTGGGTGTACTGATGGTCGCCCTGTCGATGAGCGCGTACCGCTCCGGCGACGATGTCCGAGACCCACAACAGAGGCTCGTCGTTGCCGTGCACATGGTCGGCCTGTAGCCGGGTTCCCTTCGGGAGATTCGCGCGGGCGGCGAGGACGGTCCGGATGTCCCGGGCGTTCAGGGTTTCCTGGCGGGCTTCGATGTAGAGCTGGTCCACCCCGAAGCCATGGAGTTCCACGACCAGAGCTGTCAGGCACTTGGCGCGAGCACGTTCTTGCTTCCTTCTCGGAACGGGGGCGCCGACCGAGACGATGTGGATCCCACTCTGCGAGGCGACGAGGCGGGCGGCTGCGTTCCGCTGGCGCTGGTCCATCTCCGTCCAGTGGATTTTGCTGGTGGCGCGGCGGCCTTTCAGCGCAAGCATGGCGGCGCGCACGCTGTCCACGGCTGCAGGCTCGATGATGGCTGCGGCGAGGATGTAGAAGCCGGTGGAATCGTGTTCCTGGAAGGACTCGTCCACCCAGGCAGGTGTCGGTTCTTCCTCGTGGCGGGTACGCGGACGTTCCCCCAAGTCCTGGCTGATGCGGTCACTTCTCTCGTCGGCCCGAGCGTGTGGTGCTGCCGCGGGTGCCCGTAGTGGTGGTCGTGGTGCCGGTTGCGTCGGCGGGCATCGTGGTCGGGGAACTGGTCCTACGTGGACGCACGATCGGGTTGAGGTTGTACTGGTACGACATGGTGAAGCCGTTGGGGAGCAGCGGCTCCTTGCGGTAGTGCGCACGCCGTTCGGCCAGATCCAGGGCGAGAAGTTCTCTCAATCCGCGCTCATGGGTGTCGGCGGACCAGCCGTACCAGGTGAGCGCCTTCTCGGCGGGGAAGGACGACCATGGCTTCTCCCGAGCGACGGTGAGCAACAGTGCCAAACCGGGCAGATGGATCTCCCCGTCGTATCCCCTCGTCCAGAACGACGTGGGAATCTGGAGAAAGCGCTCCTCCTCGGACTCGCCGAGAGGCCGGTGATAGGCCCTTCCGCTGGCGTCCTCGCGGAGTAGCGTGGCGGTGATACGCGTTCCCTCCCGGGTGCATGCGATCAGCCGACGCTCCTGGAGTCGGCGCAGGACACGCCATGCGCCAGTTCGGGCTGCCTGGTCGCTCGCGGTTTCCTGGATGTCCATGAGCCGCGCCCACACCGCGCTGTCGTGAGTGGTGGACCAGCCGCGCTCGCTGTCTTCGTTGCTGCAGGCAGCGACGATCATCAGATACGCCCTGAGCCCCCGCAGGTCCCTGCCTGTCACGAAATCCTTCAGCGGCCCGTGGCGGCTCTCACGGTCGGCCGGAGCCTGCACGAATACCTTGCGCAGCGGAACGCTGGATCGTACGGCGCGCTTCAGGAGGGCTGTGCGGGTCTCGTGCCCGGTCACCCTCGCGTCCTGTCTGCTCGGCTCGTTCGCCGCTGTCGTTCTCACGCCGCTCAAAGTAGACGGGAGGGCCGGCGGGAACAAGCTGTCCAGCCCGCGGGGCGCCGCACGTGTCAGCGGGTACATGAGAGGTCAGCTGTGAAAGATCATGATGAGAGAACTACCGTGGAAGACCTATGAGAGTTCGGTTCAGTGATCGGGATGGCTCAGCTCCGAGCTCTGCACGTCTCGATCGTGCTGGGCGGTCGGCGCAGGTTGCGTAGCCGACCACTTGGCTTGGACGGCTTTCTTCTTCCGCGGAACCCCCTTGCGAGGTGCGCCGGTCTGCCCCTCCACGGCCCGACCGTGTCGTCCCGGCTCCCCACCGAGCGACGAAGCTCCTCGCTGACCTCACGGGGCCTGCGGTCAGTGCCGGACGAGCATGACGATGCCGAGCGTCGCGCAGGCGACGCCCACCACGAGCTGGAGGATTCCCAGGGTTTTGAGGAGCGCCGGAGGCACTGCCCTCGGGTTCCGGCCGGCCGCCTGCCTGCTGTACAGCTCGATGGCTCGGTCTGTGCGGAGGAGCAGGAAGAGCCCGACCCCCGTGAATGCCAAGCCCACGAAGGCAAGGAGAACCTTCGCGCCGACGGGTGTCGGAGGGGACTCGGACAAGGCCGATACGAGGTGCATGACGGTCTCTCCCGCTCGAAGGCCGGCCGGCGGGTTCAGCCGGCCCGCAAGCTCGACTTCGCCAGCTCGTACGCCGGGAGCATCTGCTCGTGCTCCTCGGTGTCCAGGCCGCCCAGGTGGACGACGACCGGGCCCTTCGCGGTGGGGACGAGGAAGGCGCGTTCCTGCTTCGTCTCGTCCAGGGCCTCGACGGTCACCGTGTAGGTGGCCTCGGCCCCGGCGACCGTGCCGGCCTCGATGTCCGTGTAGGTGGCGTCCGAGGCGCCCTCCTCGGCCGTCACGAACGCCTGGAGCTGCTCGCGCGGGGAGGCGGAGGACTTCTCGCCCTGCCATACCCGCAGATAGCCGATGTTTCCGGCCGGCTTCGCGTCGATCTCGCAGACCATGGTCATCGGACCCTGTTTCGCCAGTGCGGCGAGCTCGGGGGCGGCGGCGACGTCGACGGCCTGAGGCTTCCACCCGGCGGCCAGGTCGAAGGTGACCGGCAGTTCGCAGGCGGAGCCGGCGGCACCGATGGCGGCGCCCTTGGCGGCGGGCTCCACGGTGGCCTCGGCGTCCGTGCCGGACGGTGCGGCGGAGGCGCCGGCGGAGACGGCCGCGGCCTTCCCGCTGTCGTCCGCGCGCTCCGTTCCGCAGCCGGAGAGGGCGCAGACCGCCCCGGCCAACGCCGCCACCAGTACCGTGCGCCGCACCGATATGCCCGCCATGAAGTTCCCACCCCGGAGACGTTCCTGCCCGGGGGGCCGCCCCGGAAGATCGCCGCACGCTACCGCATCCGCGCGGCGACTACCCTGGGAAGTCGATCCATCCCCTGGGCAGGAGTGAAATGGCCGTCAATCTGGTCAATGTCGAGCAGGTCAGCAAGGTGTACGGCACCCGTGCGCTGCTCGACGGTGTGTCTCTCGGAGTCTCGGAGGGAGACCGGATCGGTGTCGTCGGCCGCAACGGCGACGGCAAGACGACCCTCATCCGGATGCTCGCCAAGCTGGAGGAGGCGGACGGCGGACGCGTCACCCACCTCGGCGGCCTGCGCCTCGGCGTCCTCACCCAGCACGACTCGCTCGACCCGAAGGCGACGATCCGGCACGAGGTCATCGGTGACCTCGCCGACCACGAGTGGGCGGGCAGCGCCAAGATCCGCGACGTGCTGACCGGGCTCTTCGGCGGTCTCGCGCTGCCGGGCTTCGAGCATGGCCTGGACACCGTCATCGCCCCGCTCTCCGGTGGTGAGCGCCGGCGTATCGCGCTCGCCAAGCTGCTCATCGCGGACCAGGACCTGATCGTCCTCGACGAGCCCACCAACCACCTTGACGTCGAGGGCATCTCCTGGCTCGCCGGACACCTGCGGGCCCGCCGTTCCGCGCTCGTCTGCGTGACCCACGACCGGTGGTTCCTCGACCAGGTCTGCACCCGCATGTGGGACGTCCAGCGCGGCACCGTCCACGAGTACGAGGGCGGCTACAGCGACTACGTCTTCGCCCGCGCCGAGCGTGAGCGGATCGCCGCGACCGAGGAGTCCAAGCGGCAGAACCTCATGCGCAAGGAGCTGGCCTGGCTGCGGCGCGGCGCCCCCGCCCGTACCTCCAAGCCGCGCTACCGCATCGAGGCCGCCAACGAGCTGATCGCCGACGTGCCGCCGCCGCGCGACACCAGCGAGCTGATGAAGTTCGCCAACGCGCGCCTCGGCAAGACCGTCTTCGACCTGGAGGACGTGACCGTCCAGGCCGGTCCCAAGACGCTGCTGGAGCACCTCACCTGGCAGCTCGGCCCCGGCGACCGCATCGGTCTCGTCGGCGTGAATGGCGCGGGCAAGACCTCGCTGCTGCGTTCGCTCGCCGAGGCGTGCCGCAGCCAGGGCGACGTCCAGCCGGCCGGCGGGAAGATCGTCGTCGGCAAGACCGTCCGGCTCGCCTACCTCTCCCAGGAGGTGCACGAGCTCAAGCCCACCCTCCGGGTGCTGGAGGCCGTGCAGCAGGTCCGTGACCGGGTGGACCTCGGCAAGGGCCGCGAGATGACGGCGGGGCAGCTCTGCGAGCAGTTCGGCTTCACCAAGGAGAAGCAGTGGACGCCGGTCGGCGACCTCTCCGGTGGTGAGCGGCGCCGGCTCCAGATCCTGCGTCTGCTGATGGACGAGCCGAACGTCCTCTTCCTCGACGAGCCCACCAACGACCTCGACATCGAGACCCTCACGCAGCTGGAGGACCTCCTCGACGGCTGGCCCGGCTCCATGATCGTGATCTCCCACGACCGGTTCTTCATCGAGCGCACCACCGACAAGGTGATGGCGCTGCTCGGCGACCGGGCGCTGCGGATGCTGCCGCGCGGCATCGACGAGTACATCGAGCGCCGGCAGCGGATGGAGGAGACGGCCACCCCGTCCGCCACCCCCGCCGCCGGGACCAAGGAGCCCGCACCGGCGGCCAATGCCGTCTCGGCGCAGGAATCGCGGGCGGCGAAGAAGGAGTTGCAGAAGGTCGAGCGGCAGCTCGGCAAGCTCTCCGACCGCGAGACCAAGCTGCACGCCCAGATCGCGGAGAACGCCACGGACTTCGGGAAGGTCGCCAAGCTCGACGCCGAGCTGCGCGAACTGGTCACCGAGCGCGACGAGTTGGAGATGCGCTGGCTGGAGCTGGCCGAGGACGCGTAAGCACTGCCCGCACGGATCCGTGCGCACCTGAACGGACCCGGGTGGATCCGGCCGCACACCGGCCGGTCCGCTCGGGTCCGTTCCGTTCCGCGCGGCGGAACCATCCGTGCGCGGCGGGGGATTCCGGTCGCCCGGGTTCGGGTGCGGGGGAACCTGCCGTGCCAGCGGGAGAGTTGGCGGGGCGGCTCCCCACGGGCGCGTAACGGCGGCATCACGGACCGGTTCTCCCTTGGGAACAGCGGGCGGACCGAATCGGTGTGCGTGCTGGTGCAGGTGGTACAAAGAAGCCCCGCCAGACTGTCGCGACGCCGCGGTAGCCATGCCCGTTCCGCTCCATTCCCGGGGGAGTTCAGGACGTACGTCGCACGACGCCGTCCGTCCCCGAGGGATCGCGGGGGAGGCGGGAACGGGCACCGGAACCGCACGAAGGGGGACGTGCTGATGACCCAGCCGCCCAGCCAGCAACCGCCGCAGGGGGGCTCGGGGACTCCGCAGGAGCCCCCGCACGGGTCTCCCCAGCAGCCGGCCGCCCAGCAGCCCGGGACCCAGCCCCCCGGTACGCCGCCCCCGCCCCCGGCGGCCCCGCCGGCGCCCCCCGCGCAGCCCCCGGCCCCCGGCGCCCCGGCGTACGGCTACCCGCAGGCGCCCGGCCCGTACGGCCAGCAGCCCCCGGGCCCCGGCGCACCCGGGTACGGCTACCCGCAGGCCCCCGGCCCGTACGGCGCGCCGCAGCAGCCCGGCCCGTACGGTCAGCCGCAGCAGCCGGGACCGTACGGTCAGCCGCAGCCCGGTCCGTACGGGCAGCAGGCGCCGGGACCTTACGGCCAGCAGCCCCCCGGTCCGTACGGCGAGCAGCCGCAGCCCGGTCCGTACGGTCAGCAGCCGGGTCCGTACGGTGCGCCGCAGCAGCCGGGTCCGTACGGGCAGCAGGGCTTCCCTGGTTACCCGGCTCCGCCCGGCCCGCCGCCGGTCGCTCCCGGCCCCTCGTCCGGGCGCGGGTTCTTCCGCGGCCGGACCGGGGTGATCGTCGCGGCGGCCGCCGCACTGGTGGTCGTGGCCGCGGTCGGCGTGGGCTTCGCCGTGGGCGGGGACGACGACGGCGGGAAGCCGGTCGCCCAGAAGAGTTCGGACGGGAAGGGCGGCGCCGGGCCCAGCGCCTCGGCCTCGGGCGACGGGAACGACGAGGGCCGCGAGACGGACGACAACCTGAACGCCGGCCGCCAGAAGGGCGAGGCGAAGATCCTCTGGATGAAGGACAACGACCTGAAGCTGCCGCACGCCGGCGGCGCCATGGTCCACGGCCCCTGGATCGTCGGTGACACCCTGGTCAAGGCCGCCTACCGGGGCATCTCCGGCTACTCGCTCGACACCGGCGAGGAGAAGTGGTCGGTGAAGTTCGACACCGACATCTGCGCCGCGCCCGTCAACGCCACCGCGGACGGCAAGGTCGTCCTGGGCCTGATGGACGGCACCGGCGACCGGGCCGACTGCGCCGAGATCCAGCAGATCGACCTCGCCGCGGGCAAGGCCGGCTGGAAGAAGACGATCGAGCAGAGCGGCATCTGGGACATGCTGACCGAGGTCAGCCTGGCGATCAGCGGTGACACCGTGACGGTCGGCCGTTCCGGCGGCACCAACGCGTTCCGGGTCAGCGACGGCAAGGAGCTGTTCGGCAAGCCGTCCGGCAACTGCCAGCCCGTCGCCTACGCGGGCGGTCCGAAGCTCATCGCCGCCCTCAACTGCAGCACGGGCGACCCGGAGAACCCGCAGCAGCAGATCCAGCAGCTCGACCCGGAGACCGGCAAGGCCCGTTGGACGTACCAGCCGGAACGCGGCTGGGAGGTCGACCGGGTGTACTCGGTCGACCCGCTCGTCGTGGCGCTGACCAACGAGAAGAAGAAGTCGTGGGGCGTCATCGCCCTCAAGGACAACGGCACGCTCCGCTCCACGCTGTCGGGTGACGCGGCGGACAGGTTCGCCCCGAACTGCGGCGGCACGCTGGAGATCTTCGGCAAGTCCCTGGACACCTGCACGGGCGTCGTGGCGGACGCGAACACCTTCTACATGGCGACCGAGGCCCCCAGCGCCACGGACCGCAGCAACGCGGTGGTCGCCTTCGACCTCGACTCCGGCAAGACCAAGTGGAAGGCGGCCGCGCCGGAGGGCCGGCTCATGGAGCCGATGCGGATGGACGGCGGCAGCCTGATCGTCCACCTGGAGGCCACCTACGAGAACGGCGGCGCCATCGCCTCCGTCGCTCCGGCCGGCGGAACCCCCAAGATCCTGCTCCAGCACCCGGCGTCCACGGCGCTCGTCGAGGAAGGCATATTCGACGGCAAGTTCCTCTGGCTGGACGGACGTTCCATCATCGTCGCCGACCAGCTCACCGAGGCCAACAACAGGGGCGACGACCGCGAGACGGCGATGATCGCGTTCGGCAAGTGACAGCGCCGCTCCCGGGCCGTGCGCCCGACACCCCCCGTTCCGACCGCCCTTACCCTTACCCTCACCCTTCCCCTCACATTTCCCCCGAGGTACGTACGAGATGACCCAGCCGCCCCCGCCCCCGCAGCAGCCCGGCGAACCGCCGAAGGGCGGCTTCGGCGCCCCGCAGGACCCGCCGTCCGGCGGCTTCGGCGCGCCGCCGCCCTCCCCGTACGCGAAGCCCCCGCAGGCACCGCAGGCCCCGCAGGCCCCGCAGCCGCAGGCTGCCCAGCCGCCCCAGCCCCAGCCGCCCCAGCCGCCGCAGGGTCCGGCCGGGCCCGCGTACGGGTACCCGCAGCCGCAGCCCGGATACGGCTATCCGCAGGGGCCGCCGCCGCAGCCCGGGTACGGCTACCCGCAGACGCCGACCTCCTCGCAGCCCGGCCAGCCCGGTTACTTCGGCCAGCCGGGTCCCGGTCAGCCGGGGTACGGCTACCCGACGCAGCCGCAGTACGCGCAGCCGCAGCCGCCCCAGGGCACCGGCGGCGGCAAGAAGGTCTCCGCGCAGATGAAGATCATCATCGGGGCGGCGCTCGCCGTGGTGCTGATCATCGGCGCCGGGGTCGTCTACTCGGCGTCCGGCGACGGCGGGGACCCGGAGGTCTCGACCGCGGGGCCCACCGCCGGTGGCGGCGGCGGTGACGGGGACAAGGGGGACGGCGGCGGTCTCGCCGGAGGCACCGAGAAGGTGCCGGCCTCCACCAAGTCGCACGTCTCCTTCCAGATCCCGAAGCCGAAGGTCTCCGACGTCACCACCGTCTACGGCTCCTGGGTCACCGACAAGGTGTACGTGAAGACCGGGGTGTACGAGGTCGCCGGATACGACCTGGAGAAGGGCACCAAGCTCTGGTCGATCCCGACGGCGGGCCAGCTCTGCGCGGCCTCCCGGCACATGACGAAGGACTACAGGACCGCGATCGTCTTCGAGGAGTCCAAGCCGACCTCGGCGGACAAGTACCCGTCCTGCAACAAGCTCGGGGCGCTCGACCTGAACACCGGCAAGATGCTCTGGTCGAAGTCGGTCACCGCCGCCTCCAACGGTGACGAGCCGGTGCGGTTCAGCGAAGTGACGGTCAGCGGGACGACGGTCGCCGCGGCGGGCACCGAGGGCGGTGCCGCCTTCGACATCAACACCGGGGCCCAGCTCTGGGCCCCGAAGATCTCCAGCGACGACTGCTACGACACCGGGTACGGCGGCGGCGAGGCGCTCGTCACCGTCCGCAAGTGCGGTTCGTACGACGACCCGAAGCTCTCCATCCAGACGCTGGACGCGAAGACCGGCGCCCCGATCTCCTCGTACGACATGCCGCCGGGCGTCGAGTACGCGGCGGTCGTCTCCACCGAGCCGCTGGTCGTCGCGGCCGACATCGGCGACACGGCCGGTGACGGCTCCAGCATCTCGGACTACTTCTCCATCGACTCCGAGACCGGCAAGCTGATCGTCCGGATCTCCGCCGACGCCGAGCGGTACGCGGGGGAGTGCGGCTCCACCGAGGTGGAGCGGTGCGTCGGCATGACGGTCGGCAACAACCGCCTGTACGTGCCCACCGAGTCCCACGAGGGCACCTCGGAGTACGGCGACACCAACGAGATCGTCGCGTTCGACCTCACCACCGGCAAGCTGCTCGGCGCCCGCGCCGACGCGGGCGAGCGGTACAGCATGATCCCGCTCCGGATGGACGGCACCAACGTCATCGCGTACAAGGTGCCCCCGTACGACAAGGGCGGCCAGGTCGTCTCGCTCGACGGCGCGACCCTGAAGGAGACGGTGCTGATGGAGAACCCCAGCACCGAGAAGATCCGGGACGCGGAGACGTACTTCGGCTACGACCGGGGGGAGTTCCTGTACGAGAAGGGACGGCTCTTCCTGTCGCCGAACATGCTCAGCGAATCGAGCGGCGCGGACGAGGACGACCGGCTCCTCGCCATGGCGTTCACCACCGGCTGACCGCCACCGGCCGGCCCTGCCGGCCGGCCGGACACCACCCGCCCCGTGCCCGGGGCACCCCGCAGGACGGCCCCGCCGGTCGGAGAAAGACCGGCGGGGCCGATCGTTTTCCGTCAACTCTGTGACGTCCGAAGCAGAAGAAATCGGCCTTCTGGGGGGCTTCTGCCACGTATGGGCGCCACGGCGTCGAACAAGCGTGTAGCTTGCCGGGTCTAGGCCGGGGGGCCGACGGTCGTGGCACACATGCGCACGGCGGTTCACGGCGGTACTGGGGGTATCTGCGCGATGAGCGTGCGGCTCATGGTGGTCGACGACCACCGCCTGCTGGCCGAGGCGCTCGCCTCGGCACTCAAGCTCCGGGGGCACCGCGTGCTCGCGGCCACGGCGCCGACCTCGGGCGCCGCGGATCTCGTCATATCCCGGGCCCCGGAGGTCTGCCTCTTCGGGACGGCCTCGCCCGCGGCGCCGGGCGCCTTCGACCCGATCGTGCGGATCGGACAGGAGCGCCCGCAGGTGGCGGTGGTGGTGCTGGGCCCGGTGCCCAGCCCCCGGGGGATCGCGGCGGCCTTCGCTGCCGGGGCGGCCGGATACGTCCGGCACGACGAACGCATCGAGGGCGTCGAGCGGGCCATGATGAAGGCCAGGGCCGGTGAGGCGTCGGTGGCGCCCGCCCTGCTCAGGGGCGCCTTCACCGAGCTGCTGCACCCGGTGGAGAAGCCCGACGACGAGGGCCAGCGCCTGCTGCGGCTGCTGACGCCCCGCGAGGCGGAGGTGCTGGTCCGTGTCGCCGAGGGCGAGGGCACCCGGCTGATCGCCGCCGGGATGCGGATCGCGCCGAGCACCGCCCGTACCCACGTCCAGCGGGTCCTGATGAAGCTCGGCGTCGGTTCCCGGCTGGAGGCCGCCGCGCTCGCGGCCCGTACGGGGCTGCTGGACCGGGCGGTCGTCCACACGGCGATGGGCACGGCGCGCGAACCCGGGTACGACATGCCGCAGGGGCCGGACGCACCCTGAGCTGCGGGTGGGTCCGGCCCCTGCGTTAGGCCGTGGGGGAGGCGCGGTGCGGCCGGTCAGTGACCGGCGGGGCCGCCCGGCTCGACCGGTTCGGCCGGGGCCTGCGTCGGGCGCAGCCACATCCAGACCAGGAACAGCAGTCCGAGGACGAGCATCGCGAGGCCGGTCCACAGGTTGATGTTGACGCCCTGGGCCTTCTCGAGGTCGGCGTCGGACGGGCTGATGCCCGCGATGGTGACGATGACTCCGTAGACCACGAAGAGACCGCCGATGATCCGCCTGATGTCGAAGAGGCGTGCCGCCGTGGCGGACTTGCTCTCCAGGTCGGAGACTTCCTTGTGCAGCTCGGACATGGTGGTTCCTCCGATCAGAACGAGTAGGGGACGTAGCAGGCGGCGGCGATCACGATGGCGCCCCAGCCGAGCAGGGCCGGCTTGCGGTACCACGCGGAGTCGGACTCCTCGGGCACCTCGGGGGCGTCCGGGGACTCGGTGCCGTAGACCAGGCCGGCCAGTTCGGCTTCCGGCTTGGGGGCCGTGAAGAGGGTGACCAGGACCATGACGACCGCACCGGCGACGAAGCCGACGATGGCGGAGACGAAGTTCGCGCCCTGGTCGGTCGGGATGTCGATGATCCCCTGCTTGTAGAAGACGAAGTAGTTGATCATCGCGGCGGTGGTGCCCGCGACCAGGCCCCAGACGCCGGACTTCATCGAGGCGCGCTTCCAGAACATGCCGATGATGAAGACGACGAACATCGGGACGTTGAAGAACGAGAAGAGCGTCTGCAGGTAGCTCATGATGTTCGAGAAGCTCGACGCGATGAACGCCGTGCCGATCGAGGCCAGCACGCCGACGGCGGTGACGCCGCGGCCGAAGCGCAGGTAGTGCGCGTCCGGTGCGTCCTTGCGGATGTAGCGCGCGTAGATGTCCGTGGTGAACACCGTGTTGAACGACGAGACGTTGGCGGCCATACCGGCCATGAACGCGGCGAGCAGACCGGTCACCGCGATGCCGAGGACACCGTTCGGGAGCAGGTCACGCATCAGCAGCGGGATGGCGTCGTTGTACGTCAGGTCCGAGCGGTCGGTGCCGATGTTCGGGACGACGACGGCGGCGACCATGCCCGGGATCATCACCAGGAAGACGATGAAGATCTTGGGGAACGCGGCGATGAGCGGGGTGCGCTGCGCGGCCGAGAGGTTCTTCGCGGACAGGGCGCGCTGCACCTCGGCGAAGTTGGTCGTCCAGTAGCCGAAGGAGAGCACGAAGCCGAGGCCGAGGATGATCGTCAGCCAGTTGGCGCCGAGGGCGTTGCTGTCACCGATGCCCGTACCGCTCCAGGCGGACATGAACTTCGACCCGTGGCTCTTCGTCAGGGAGTCGGACAGGCCGTCCCAGCCGCCGACGCGCTTGAGACCCAGGATGGTCAGGGGTATGAGCGCGGCGAGGATGACGAAGAACTGGAGCACCTCGTTGTAGATCGCCGAGGAGAGCCCGCCGATGGTGATGTACACCAGGACGAAGATGCCCGCGACGGTGATCGCGACCCACTGCGGCCAGCCCAGCAGCGCCTCCACGACGATCGAGAGCGCGTAGAGGTTGACGCCGGCTATCAGGATGGCGGCGAAGGCGAACAGGGCGGAACTCAGCAGGTGGGCCGACTTGTCGAACCGCTGGAGGAGGAACTCCGGGACGGACCGGACCTTCGAGCGGTAGTAGAACGGCATCATCACCAGGCCGAGGAAGACCATGGCGGGGATGGCGCCGATCCAGTACCAGTGGACGACCGAGACGCCGTACTGCGCGCCGGTGGCCGCCATGCCGAGGATCTCCGTGGCGCCGAGGTTGGCGGCCACGAAGGCCAGACCGGTGACCCAGGCGGGCAGGGAGCGGCCGGAGAGGAAGAAGTCGAGGCTGGTCTTCACGCTGGCGCGGGCCGCGAAGCCGATGCCGAGGACCACGACGAAGTAGATGGCCAGGATTGTGTAATCGAGGCCGTTCGTGGGGAGCCGGAGCCCTTCAGCCAGATAGTTCATGGGGGGTACTCGCTTCGTTGCGCGAACTGAACCTGATGAAACTTACGCCCATGCATTCAATAACTGAACAAAGTTGCTGGTGTTCTTTGTTTGATCGTGATGCAGGGGGGCGAATTGACCCGATGTAAAGAACCAGGTCTCCACTAAATCGCACACAGGGCCACATCTTGTCTACAAAGAGTTACATCATTGACGCCTCTGTTCGATTGTGATTAATTGTGTTTAGTTATGTTTGGAGGAACCTGGTGAAGAAGACGGCAACGACCCTCGCCGACGGTCGGGAACTGATCTATTACGACTCCGCCGACGACGTCGTACGCGATGCGGTGGACCGCAGGCCGCTCGACGCCGTCGCCACCTCGTCCGAGATCCGGCGCGACCCGGTCCTGGGCGACGCGGTCGCCATCGCCTCCCACCGCCAGGGCCGCACCTACCACCCGCCGGCCGACGAGTGCCCGCTCTGCCCCTCGCGGGACGAGCGGCTCAGCGAGATCCCCGACGACAACTACGACGTCGTCGTCTTCGAGAACCGCTTCCCCTCGCTCGCCGGGGACTCCGGCCGCTGCGAGGTCGTCTGCTTCGCCTCCGACCACGACTCCTCCTTCGCCGATCTCACCGATGAGCAGGCCGCCCTCGTGCTGGAGGCCTGGACCGACCGCACCGCCGCCCTCTCCGAGCTCGACCAGGTCGCCCAGGTCTTCCCCTTCGAGAACCGCGGTGCCGAGATCGGTGTGACTCTGGGTCACCCCCATGGCCAGATCTACGGCTACCCCTTCGTGACGCCTCGAACCGAACTGATGTTGCGTTCGGCCGTCGCCCACCGCGAGGAGACCGGACGGAACCTCTTCGAGGACGTCGTCGCCCGTGAGATCGCCGAGGGCGACCGGATCGTCCTCACCGGCGAGCACTGGGTCGCGTTCGTCCCGTACGCCGCGCACTGGCCGTACGAGGTCCACCTCTATCCGCGCACCCGCGTCGCCGACTTCCGCGGGCTGGACGACGCCGCCCGCGCCGAGTTCCCGCAGATCTACCTGGAGCTGCTGCGGCGCTTCGACCGGATCTTCGGCCCCGACGCGCCCCCCACCCCGTACATCGCCGCCTGGCACCAGGCGCCGTTCCGCGCCCCCGGACGCGAGGAGCTCGCCCTCCACCTGGAGCTCTTCACCATCCGTCGCACCCCCGGCAAGCTGAAGTTCCTCGCCGGATCGGAGTCCGGCATGGGAGCGTTCATCAACGACGTGCCGCCGGAGACCGCGGCCGAGCGACTGCGAGAGGTAGCGAGCAAGTGAGCAGCAGCACCCCGAAGAAGTACCTGGTCACCGGCGGTGCCGGTTACGTGGGCAGCGTGGTCGCCACCCACCTGCTGGAGGCCGGGCACACCGTCACCGTGCTCGACGACCTCTCCACCGGCTTCCGCGAGGGCGTCCCCGCGGGCGCCGAGTTCATCGAGGGCCGCATCCAGGACGCCGCGAAGTGGCTCGACGCCTCCTACGACGCCGTCCTGCACTTCGCCGCGTTCTCCCAGGTCGGCGAGTCCGTCGTGAACCCGGAGAAGTACTGGCTCAACAACGTCGGCGGCACCACCGCGCTGCTCGCCGCGATGCGGGACGCCGGGGTGCGCACCCTCGTCTTCTCCTCCACCGCCGCCACCTACGGCGAGCCGGTCTCCAGCCCCATCACGGAGTCCGACCCGACCGCCCCCACCAACCCGTACGGCGCGACCAAGCTCGCCGTCGACCACATGATCACCGGGGAGGCCGCCGCCCACGGGCTGGCCGCCGTCTCGCTGCGCTACTTCAACGTGGCCGGCGCGTACGGGAACACCGGGGAGCGCCACGACCCCGAGTCCCACCTCATCCCGCTGGTCCTCCAGGTCGCCGCGGGCACGCGTGAGTCGATCAACGTCTACGGCGACGACTACCCCACCCCCGACGGCACCTGCGTCCGCGACTACATCCACGTCGCCGACCTCGCCGAGGCCCACCTCCTCGCGCTGGGCGCCGCCACCTCCGGCGAGCACCTCATCTGCAACCTGGGCAACGGCAACGGCTTCTCGGTCCGCCAGGTCATCGAGACCGTCCGCGAGGTCACCGGCCACCCGATCCCTGAGACCGCCGCCCCGCGCCGCGCCGGCGACCCGGCCGTCCTCGTCGCCTCCGCGGCCACCGCCCGCGAGCGCCTGGGCTGGACGCCGAGCCGCCCCGACCTGGCCGGTATCGTCGCGGACGCCTGGGCTTTCGCCCGCCGAGAGGGGACCACCGCATCATGACCGAGACACCCGAGAACACCGTCGCCGAGGCCGTCGCGACCACCGGACCGCTGGGCCAGGACGAGTTCATCGCCTCCTTCCGCGCGCTGTACGGCACCGAGCCCGAAGGGGTCTGGGCGGCCCCCGGGCGCGTCAACCTCATAGGCGAGTACACCGACTTCAACGACGGCTTCGTCATGCCGCTCGCCCTCCCGCACATCGCCCGTGCCGCCGTCGCCCGGCGCACCGACGGCCAGCTGCGGCTGCACTCCACCGACGTACCCGGCGGCATCGTGCAGCTCGCCGTCGACGGCCTGACCCCCAACGAGGGCCACGGCTGGGCCGCGTACCCGGCGGGTGTCGTCTGGGCGCTGCGCCGGGCCGGGCACGAGATCACCGGCGCGGACATCCAGGTCACCTCCACCGTGCCGACCGGCGCCGGGCTCTCCTCGTCCGCCGCCCTCGAAGTGGTCGTGGCGCTCGCGCTGAACGACCTCTTCGGCCTCGGCCTGACCGCCGCCGAACTGGCCGTCCTCGGCCAGGCCGCCGAGAACGACTTCGTCGGCGTGCCCTGCGGTGTCATGGACCAGATGGCGTCCGCCTGCTGCACCGACGGCCACGCCCTCCACCTGGACACCCGCGACCTCGCCGTGCGCCAGGTCCCCTTCGACCTCGCCGCGCACGGGCTGCGGCTGCTGGTCGTGGACACCCGCGTCAAGCACGCGCTGGGCGACGGCGCGTACGCCGAGCGCCGGGCCGGCTGCGAGGAGGGCGCCCGCCTGCTGGGGCTCGGCAAGCTGCGCGAGCTGGCGTACGAGGACCTCCCCGACGCCCTCGCCCGCCTTGAGGCGGCCGGCGCGGACGAGTCCGTGGTCCGCTACGTACGCCACGTGGTCAGCGACAACGCCCGGGTCGAGCAGGTCATCGCGCTGCTCGACGCCGGGGACGTACGCGCGGCGGGCCCGGTCCTCAACCAGGGCCACACCTCGCTCCGCGACGACCTGCGGGTCTCCTGCGAGGAGCTCGACCTCGCCGTGGCCACCGCGAACGCGGCCGGGGCGCTCGGCGCCCGCATGACCGGCGGCGGCTTCGGCGGCTCGGCGATCGTGCTGGTCGAGGAGTCCGACGCCGAGGCGGTCACCAAGTCGGTGCTCGACGCCTTCGCGGCGGCCGGCCATGCCACCCCGGGCATCTTCTCCGCCGTCCCCTCGGAGGGTGCGCGCCGCCTGGTCTGACGACCGTCCCGCACCGGACCCCCGCGTGTACGAGCGCCGGGCCCGGCCGTCCCCACGGCCGGTGTCCCGGCGCTCCGCCGTGTCGGTACGCCCGCCGTGTCCGTGCGCCCGGCGGCCCGTACGCCCGGTGGTTCGTCCACCCGGCGGCCCCGGGCCGGTGGCGCAGAATGCGGCCTCGTTCGTCCACTTCCGTCCCGGAACGGGACAGGAAGTACCCCTCGAACGCCGGGGACGGTCACTTCCGTGAATCGGCTTCCCCGGCACCCGTACGCCCGTACCCTGATGGGCAGCACCGGTGGGGGCCGGTGCCGTTCAGGGGCCGAGACGGGCGGTGCGGCACCCGGGCGCGGACGGTGGCGGGCTCGGTGCGTGCGGCGGGGCCGCGCGGACGGGTCTCCCGTCGCGGAGCTCGGGCGCCACGACCGCCCCGACGTGTTCCCACCCGGGTCCGGCCTCAGGACGGCGGACCGGGACCGTCCCACTGGGGGGTAGACGTGGCCCGTATCCGGGTTCTCGTGGTCGACGACCATCGAATTTTTGCCGAATCGCTCGCCGCGGCGCTCGCCGCCGAGCCGGACGTGGACGTGGCCGCCGCGGGCAGCGGCCCGGCCGCCCTGCGCTGCCTCGACCGCGCCGCCACCGAGGGCCGCGCCTACGACGTCATGCTGGTCGACGCCGAACTGGGCGGCACGCCCGCGGCGGGCGGGATCCCGCAGCAGGGGGGCCCGGTCGACGGGATCTCCCTCGTCTCGGGGGTCCGCGAGGCCCGGCCGGGCGTCCGTACGGTGGTCCTCGCCGAGCGGGACGATCCGCGCCGTGCGGCGGCGGCGCTCCAGGCGGGTGCCTCCGGCTGGGTCGCCAAGGACTGTTCCCTGCAACGCCTGTTGGCGGTCATCCGCGGGGTGCTGCGCGGCGAGACCCATCTGCCGCCGGCCCTGCTCACGGGCGTACTGCGGGAGTTGACGGCCGCGCGCAAGCACCGCACCGAGAGCGAGCTGCTGGTGGAGTCGCTCACCCCGCGCGAACGTGAGGTGCTGCGCTGCATGGTGGCGGGGCTGGGGCGGAAGGCGGTGGCCGAGCGGCTCTACCTCTCGCCGCACACGGTCCGTACGCACATGCAGAACGTCCTGGGCAAGCTCGGGGTGCACTCGACGCTGGCGGCCGTGGCGCTGGCCCGCAGGGCGGGTGTGGGCCCGGTCGACCTGACGTCCGAAGTGGTGCCGCTGGGGAGTGTCTGACACTCCCCGCGGGATAGTCCCTAGCCGGGGACGTTGTCGAACGGGGCGGTCAACTGGCGCAGCAGATCGGCGAGTTCGCCTCGCTGGCGGGCGGAGAGCTCGCCGAGGATGGCGCGTTCCTGGTCGAGCAGTCCGGCCAGCGACTGGTCGGCCTTGTCGCGCCCCTCGGCGGTCAGCCGGACCAGCACCCCGCGCCGGTCGTTGGGGTCGGGGAGGCGTTCCACCAGGTTCTTCTTGGTCAGCCGGTCGATGCGGTTGGTCATCGTGCCCGAGGTGACCAGGGTCTGGGTCAGCAGCTGGCCGGGGGAGAGCTGGTACGGGGCGCCGGCCCGGCGCAGCGACGTCAGGACGTCGAATTCCCAGGGCTCCAGGCTGTGCTCGGAGAAGGCGATGCGGCGGGCCCGGTCGAGGTGGCGCGCGAGGCGCGACACCCGGCTGAGGACCTCTAGTGGTTCCACGTCGAGGTCGGGGCGCTCGCGGCGCCATGCTGCGACCAGACGGTCGACCTCGTCCTCCATGTCGATCAGTGTAGAGGGTCCCTCGACATGAAGTCTCTTGGTTTCAAGTGTCTTGACGTCAAGATAGTCCGGGTGGATGCTGACGCCATGAGCCAATCCGTCTGGGACCCCGGCCAGTATCTCCGCCACGCGGAGCACCGCGAGCGCCCCTTCCGCGACCTCCTCGCCCGGGTGGGCGAACTCCCCGGTGGCCCCCGCCCCCGCATCGCCGACCTCGGCTGCGGCCCGGGGAACGTCACGGTCCTCCTCGCCGACCGGTGGCCCGGGGCCCGGATCACCGGCTACGACAACTCCCCGCAGATGCTGGAGCAGGCCCGTACCCACGCCACCGCCACGCTCGACTTCGCCGAGGCCGACGTCTCGGAGTGGACCCCCGCGGAGCCGTACGGCCTGATCGCCTCCAACGCCCTGCTCCAGTGGGTCCCCGGCCACGCCGACCGCTTCCCCGCCTGGCTCGACGGCCTCGCCCCCGGCGGCACCCTCGCCTTCCAGGTGCCCAGCAACTTCGGCGCCCCCAGCCACGCCCTGATGCGCGGCCTCGCCGAGTCCCCCCGCTGGCGCGGCCGCCTCGGCGGACTCCTCCGCCACGAGGACGCCGTCCTGGAGCCCGCCGCCTACCACGACCGGCTCACCGCGGCCGGGTGCGCGGCGGTCGACGTCTGGGAGACCACGTACCTCCAGGTCCTGCACGGCGACGACCCGGTGCTCGACTGGGTCAAGGGCACCGGCCTGCGCCCGGTCCTCGCCGCCCTCGCCGACGACCCGGAGGCCCTCGACGCCTTCCTCACCGAGTACCGCGACCTGCTGCGCACCGCCTACCCGCAGGGCCCGCACGGCACGGTCTTCCCGTTCCGCCGGATCTTCGCCGTCGCCCGGGTCGCGGGCGACGTGGGACAGGGGGACACGTGATCGCCGCCCTGGACCACGTACAGCTCGCCGCCCCTCCCGGCTCCGAGGACCTGCTGCGCGCCTTCTACGGAGGTGTTCTCTCCATGACCGAGGAGCCGAAGCCCCCGGCGCTCGCCGCACGGGGCGGCTGCTGGTTCCGGACCGGCCCGGACACCGCCCCGGTCCGCATCCACCTCGGCCTGGAGCAGGACTTCCGCCCCGCCGCCAAGGCCCACCCCGGGCTCCGCGTCACCGGGATCGACGCCCTCGCCGACCGCCTGGCCGCCCACGGCGCACCCGTCCACTGGGACGATACGCTCCCGGGCCACCGCCGCTTCCACAGCGAGGACCCGGTGGGCAACCGGCTGGAGTTCCTGGAGCCCGACGCCGGATAGCCCGCGCCCGGACCGGTAAACCCCTCGACGTGACGCACCGCTCCGGGGCAGGCTCCGCACTCGTGACGACGACGCAGCACGCCCTGCTCCAGCTGGTCCACCTGTCCGCCCGGAACAACGCCGAGTGGTGCGCGGTGATGTCCCGCACCCACGGGGTGCCGGGTGCCTTCGGGGCGCAGGCCTGGACGGCACCGGCCCGTACGCCGCTCTACTACCCCGACGCGGTGACCCTGGCCCCCGGCGCCGATCCGGACGAGGTCGCCGGGGGCATCGACCTCACCGCACCCGGCGCCACCGTCAAGGACAGCTTCGCCGACCTCGACCTCACGGCGGCCGGATTCCGGGTGCTGTTCGAGGCCGCGTGGATCCACCGCCCGGCCGGCCCGCCCCCCGCCTTCTCCGGCACCCCCTGGCAGGTCGCCGAGGACCCGGACGCGGTACGCGCCTGGGCGCGGGCCTGGGACGACGGCGACGGCGACGCGGACCTCTTCCGGCCCGCCCTCCTCGACGACCCGGACACCTTCCTGCTCGCCGCCCGCACCCCGGACGGCCGGATCACCGCCGGCGCGGTGGCGAGCCGCAGCGGGGGCCCCGGCGCTGTCCGTGAGGGCGGCGTCCTCGGCGGGGGCGTCCTCGGCCTCTCCAACGTCTTCGCCCGCGGCGGCGGCGCCGACGCCGCCTGGCCCGGGGCCCTCGACGCGGCGCACCGGCTCTTCCCGGGGCTGCCCGTGGTCGGCTACGAACACGGCGAAGACCTCGACACCGCCCTGCGCCACGGCTTCACCGCGACGGGCCCGCTGCGCGTCTGGCTGCACCACGGCTGACGGGGGAGACTTCGGCGTAGGGCCCGCGTACGGTCTGCCCGACCCTAAGCTGGGAGCAGGAGGTGCCCAGTGACGGTCATGGAACACCGGCCCCAGATGCGGGCCGAAGAGTTCGAGCGCATTGCCGCAGCCGCCGAGCGCGAGGGCGTCCGCATGGAGTTCATCCACGGCAGGCTGGGGGTCAAGGCCGTGCCCGACGGCGACCACGACGAGATCATCCGCTGGCTCACGCGACGTTGCATGCAGTACCGCCCCGAGCTGTGGCTCTACCCGGAGCGCGGCCTGAAGATCCAGACCTACCGCAACGGCAACGCCAAGCCCGACGGCACGCTGGCCCCCGAGGGGGTCTTCGCCGGCCAGGGCGAATGGGCCTTCCCCGACCAGGTCCTCATGATCGTCGAGGTCACCTCCTACGACGCCGACACCGACAAGCGCGACAGGGAGGAGAAGCCCGCCGCCTACGCCGAGACCGGCATCCCCCTGTACCTGCTCGTCGACCGCGACACCTGCGAGACCCTCGTCTACAGCGAGCCCGACGCCGGCTCCTACGCGAAGATCCTGCGCCGCCCATTCGGCAAGCCCATCGAGATCCCCGCCCCCGTCGGTTTCACCCTGGACACCGAGCCTCTCAAGGACTGGGTGCGCTGACCGGCCTCGGGCCCGGTCTTCCCGCCCGCACGGCCGTACGGAGAAAGGGGTCCCGCCACCCGAGTGGCGGGACCCCTTTCTCCGTACGCGCACGCCGCCGTGCGCCTCAGCTCTTGCGGTGCCCTATCAGCCGGGGCTTCGGCTCCAGGTTCTCCAGGCCGTGCCAGGCCAGGTTCACCAGGTGCGCCGCCACCTCCGCCTTGCGGGGCTTGCGGACGTCGAGCCACCACTGGCCGGTGAGGGCCACCATGCCGACCAGGGCCTGTGCGTAGAGCGGGGCCAGCTTCTGGTCGAAGCCCCGGGCCTTGAACTCCATGCCCAGGATGTCCTCCACCTGCGTGGCGATGTCGCTGATCAGCGAGGCGAAGGTGCCGGTGGACTGGGCGACCGGGGAGTCCCGGACCAGGATGCGGAAGCCGTCCGTGTACGTCTCGATGTAGTCGAGCAGCGCGAACGCCGCCTGTTCCAGCAGCTCACGCGGGTGCCCCGCGGTGAGGGCGCCCGTCACCATGTCCAGCAGCTGGCGCATCTCCCGGTCGACCACGACGGCGTACAGGCCCTCCTTGCCGCCGAAGTGTTCGTACACCACCGGCTTGGAGACCCCGGCGCGTGCCGCGATCTCCTCCACCGAGGTCCCTTCGAACCCCTTGTCGGCGAAGAGGGTGCGACCGATGTCCAGCAGCTGCTCGCGCCGCTCCTTCCCGGTCATCCGGACCCGCCGGGTCCGGCGTGCGGGGGGAGGGCTGCTCTTCTCGCTGCTCGTGCTGCCGTCGGTCGCCACGGTGCCCATCATGCCGCGTCGGCGGGCACGGCCTTGCGCCGGGACTCCTTGCGTCGTGCATCGATGCGGTCGGCGTCCGGCCAGCGGACGTCGTACGCCCAGCCGAGCTGTTCGAACCAGCGGATCAGCCGGGCGCTGGAATCGATCTGGCCGCGCATCACCCCGTGCCGGGCGCTCGTCGGGTCGGCGTGGTGCAGGTTGTGCCAGGACTCGCCGCAGGACAGTACGGCCAGCCACCACACGTTGCCCGACTTGTCGCGGGACTTGAAGGGGCGCTTGCCGACCGCGTGGCAGATCGAGTTGATCGCCCAGGTGACGTGGTGCAGCAGCGCCACCCGTACCAGCGAACCCCAGAAGAACGCGGTCGCCGCGCCCCACCACGACATCGTCACCAGCCCGCCGACCAGCGGCGGGATGGACAGCGAGATGATCGTGAAGGTCAGGAAGTGGCGCGAGATCGCCCTCATGGCCGGGTCCCTGACCAGGTCGGGGGCGTACTTCTGCTGCGGGGTCTGCTCCTCGTTGAACATCCACCCGATGTGCGCCCACCACAGCCCCTTCATCAGGGCGGGCAGCGTCTCGCCGAAGCGCCACGGCGAGTGGGGGTCGCCCTCCGCGTCGGAGAACCGGTGGTGCTTGCGGTGGTCGGCGACCCACCGCACCAGCGGTCCCTCCACCGCCAGGGAGCCGGCGACGGCGAGTGCGATGCGCAGCGGGCGCTTCGCCTTGAAGGAGCCGTGCGTGAAGTAGCGGTGGAAGCCGATCGTGACGCCGTGGCAGCCGATGTAGTACATCGCCACCATGAGCCCCAGATCGAGCCAGCTGACTCCGTGGCCCCAGGTCAGCGGCACCGCCGCCACCAGGGCCGCGAACGGCACCACGATGAAGAGGAGCAGGGCGATCTGCTCGATCGACCGCTTGCTGTCGCCGCCCAGCGTGCCGGAGGGGACAGGAGCGGGATCCGTTCCTGCCGGTGGGTCCGGCTGGTCGGTCAGGTCGGGGCTGATGGTCATGTGGTCCCCCGGGGGGTGAGGAGAACAGAACAAATCGGAATCGGCCTTGGCTACGGGACCGTAACCTACGGGATCGTAAGTACCGTAGTGACGCGGCCCACACCACCAGACCACGTTCCGGACGCCGTTCGTGGTATCTCGTGCCCCCGTACGGGTAAAGCCTGTACGGCTCCCGCCGTCGAATGCCCCGCCCCGTCCCACCCTGTGAGGCCACCGGACGCGCCGACGCCGGTGCCACATATCCTGGAAGGGTCGGACAGCGCGGTCCGCACCCCGCTCGTCCCGGGGGCGGCAACAGCACGCTGCGGCCGTTGGCCCCGGATTCGTGCTCTACCACTGCAAGGAGCCGCACACTGTGAGCAGTGCCGACCAGACCCCTGCCGCCAGCAGCCCCGAACTGCGGGCCGACATCCGCCGCCTCGGCGACCTGCTGGGCGAGACCCTGGTACGCCAGGAGGGCCCGGAACTCCTCGAACTCGTCGAACGCGTTCGCGCCCTCACCCGTACGGACGGCGAAGCGGCGGCCGAACTCCTCGGCGACACGGACCTGGAGACCGCGGCGCAGCTCGTGCGCGCCTTCTCCACCTATTTCCACCTGGCCAACGTCACCGAGCAGGTGCACCGCGCCCACGAGATGCGCGACCGGCGCGCCGCGGAGGGCGGGCTCCTCGCCCGTACCGCCGACCGCCTCAAGGACGCCGACCCCGAGCACCTGCGCGAGACGGTCAAGAACCTCAACGTGCGGCCGGTGTTCACGGCCCACCCCACCGAGGCCGCCCGCCGTTCGGTGCTGAACAAGCTGCGCCGTATCGCGGCCCTGCTGGAGACCCCGGTCATCGAGGCCGACCGCCGCCGCGTCGACCTGCGGCTCGCGGAGAACATCGACCTGATCTGGCAGACCGACGAGCTGCGTGTCGTCCGCCCGGAGCCGGCCGACGAGGCGCGCAACGCCATCTA